>QWPJ01000026.1 GCA_003671195.1 Planctomycetota bacterium | reverse complement strand
GCCCGGACCGGTGGTTACCACCACCGGCAGAGGTTGTGTCAGCCCTCCGGGCTTGATGAATGCCAATCTGTGTGGATCGATCTGTCTGTATTGTATTAGTGGCCATATGTGGCCATTACAGCCAAGCAGCCTTACGCGAGGTCGGCCCCCTCAGCCCCCCCAGCCCCACCCGGACTTCCCCTGGGCTTCCCCTGGCAGCCTTCGGGGGATTTCCCTCCCTTTGGGATGCTTTGACGCGCTGCATTCTCACTTTGGATCCTCTACAATCACTAAACCAGTCCGATATTCAAGACTCGATGTCCAACGATTTTCCCTCCACCTAAACCGCCTCGAAGAAGGATCCTTGCAATGAGCTCGTTGTCCCGCCGCCGTTTCCTCGAACAATCGATGTTCACCACCGCCGCTGCCTTGGCGATTCAAGCCCAAAGAGCGCAAGCCACCGAGCCGACTCAGCAACCCCCGTCGATCGGTCCGAACGATACGATTCAGGTCGCAGTCATCGGTGCGGGTGGCCGGGGCCAATCCCACATCGACGGCTTTGCCGGCAAAAGCGGCTCGGTCGTCACCCATATCTGCGATTGCGACGAACGGGCCGGCCAACGTAGCTGCGATAAAGCAGCCGAAAAACAGGGTGGCAAAAAGCCTGTCTGGGTCAAAGACGTTCGCAAGCTTCTCGAAGACAAATCGATCAATGCCGTGAGCATCGCCACCCCGAACCATTGGCACTCCCTGGGTGCGATTTGGGCCATCCAAGCCGGCAAGGATGTTTACGTCGAGAAACCCGTTTCCCACAACGTTCTCGAAGGTCGACGGGTGGTCCAAGCCGCCCGCAAGCATCAGCGGATGGTGCAAACCGGCACTCAAAGCCGCTCCAACCCTGGCATGCGCGAAGCGATGGAGTTTGTCCACTCCGGCGGAATCGGGGATGTCCTGATCTCACGCGGTCTATGCTACAAACGACGCAACTCGATCGGACCGAAAGGGACCTACGATGTCCCCAAAGAAGTCGACTACGACCTGTGGTCCGGTCCCGCGAAAATCCTTCCCATGACCCGTAAGAACTTCCACTACGATTGGCACTGGCAATGGGAATACGGAAACGGTGACCTCGGGAACCAAGGAATCCATCAAATGGACCTGTGCCGCTGGGCACTCGGCGAAGATCGACTCAGCGAGCGTGTCTTGTCCTTCGGCGGACGTCTTGGCTACGAAGATGCCGGCGAAACGGCCAACACCCAAGTCGTCGTCCACGATTACGGGAAACGCAAACTCATTTTCGAAGTCCGTGGGCTACCGACCCCAGACTACAAGGGTGCCAACGTCGGCATCATCGTCGAAGGTACCAAGGGGTACTTGGTCATGACCTCGTATGCAAGCGGCACGGCCTTCGACCTCGATGGCAAACCCATCAAGCAGTTCACCGGTGGCGGCGATGACCGCCACTACAAGAACTTCACCGACGCGATGCGAAACCGAGATTATCGAACCCTCAATGCCGATATCGAACAAGGACACCTTTCGAGCGCCCTGTGCCACCTCGGAAATATCTCCCTGAGACTCGGGAACCAAATCCCCGGTGCCGAAGTCGCCGGTGCGATCGCTTCCCAAGGGGGCGGAGATTCGGTCGTCGAGACCTGGAAGCGAACCGCCGAACACCTCGGTGAGAACTCCATCAAAGACTACTCGATTTGGATGGGCCGCTCCTTGGCTCTCGACCCCATCGCCGAAACCTTCGTCGGAAACGATGCCCCCAACCATTGGCTGACCCGCGAGTACCGAGCACCTTATAGCCTTCCGAGCGAGCAAGCCGTCTAGTCTAGTCGGCCGGGTGGGGGGCCACTTCGTGGCGGATTTCCAGTCTTTTTCGCCTAGTAGTCCGTCAACAGATTGCTATCATCGCTATGTGACGTCCGGGCTTGTCCCGGTCGATACAGCGTCGTTTTCGCATATCCAGCTCTTGGCCCTCGACCGCCTCTGTCTATCTGTTACCCATGCAAAGCCTCCCGATCGTCCAAATCCCTGATTCTCAGTCGCCCCTAAGCCAATCGGATAGCATTCAGGGGAAACGGGGGGCTTACGCGTTTATCAGTCTGGGATGTCCGAAAAATCTCGTCGATAGCGAGCAAATGCTCGGGATTCTTCAGCAGCGTGGCTACCAGTTGGTCCAAAATCCCGAGGAATCGGACTTTGTGGTGATCAACACCTGCGGATTCATCGAAAACGCCAGGAAGGAATCGTTCGAAGCGATCGACCAAATGCTTGAGCTCAAGCGTTCCGGAAAGATCCGTGGGGTCGTCATCACCGGTTGCTTGGCCGAACGCCAAAACGATTCGCTTTTGACCGATCGTCCCGAGATCGATGGGCTCGTAGGAGTCTTCGGCCGCGATGAAATCGGGAACCTTGTCGATCGCATCATGGACGGTTTAGACGAGCAACGTTCGATCTTTCGACCCGCTCCTATAAGGGCTTTGTCCGATCACATGCGATTGCAGGTCACCCCCAAGCATTTTGCTTATTTGAAGATCTCCGAGGGCTGCGATCGGCTTTGCACCTTCTGTGCGATCCCCAAGATGCGGGGCAAGCATGCCAGCAAGCCCATGGAAGATATCCTCATCGAGGCTCGTCGCTTGGCCGACTCCGGGGTCCGGGAATTGATCGTCGTGGCCCAAGACACGACTTACTATGGCATCGACATGTTCGGCGAACCTCGACTCAGACAACTTCTCGAACAGCTCGATCAGGTCGAGGGTCTAGACTGGATTCGGCTGATGTATTTCTATCCCATGTACATCGACCGACCACTCTTGGAGACCATTGGCCAGTCCAAGCGGATCTTGCCCTACATCGACATGCCGCTCCAGCATGCGAGCAACCCGGTGCTCAAGCGCATGTCGCGCAGAGTGACGCGTGAGTCGACCATCGAAATGGTTTCGATGATGCGGCAGACAATCCCTGAGCTTGTACTCCGCACGACGATGATCACCGGTTTTCCTGGAGAGACCGACGAGCAATTCGAAGAGCTCGTCGAATTCGTCGACGAAATGCACTTCGAACGGCTCGGTGTGTTCACTTACTCCGTCGAGTCGGACACCCCAGCCTCACGCTTGGACGAACATCTCCCCGAGCGGATCAAGAAGGAACGCCGCAAACGGCTGATGGAAGTCCAGCAGAAAAACGCCTTCGAATGGTGCGCCAAGCAACAAGGAAAACGCTTGGAAGTGCTGCTCGATAAACCCGTCGATAAATCCGTCGAAGGCGTCTCGAACTCATGGATCGGTCGGTCCTATGCCGACGCTCCGGATGTCGATGCGTGTGTCTTTGTCACCCCCTCGGACGATGTGGTACTAAAGGCAGGCGATTTGGTCGAGTGCGAAATCGTTTCCTCGAACGCCTACGATCTTGTCGCAGTCGCGACCAAGGTGATCGAATGACACAAAGCGTCTCTCCGCTTTCGACCAATCCGTGGAACGTTCCGAACGCCCTTTCTGCGGTGCGTTTGCTGATGGCCATCGCGGTTTGCGCTTGCATAGAGACGCAGTCTTGGACAACGGCCTTGATCCTATTTGTGGTCGCGGCATCGACCGATTGGATCGACGGTTGGTGGGCTCGAAAATACCAGCAGGTCACCAAGCTCGGGCGGATCCTCGACCCCTTCGTCGATAAAGTCATCATCTGCGGGGCGATGATCGCCTTGGCGGCTGCCAAAGATTCACCCATGGCACCTTGGATGGCCACCTTGGTTGTCGCTCGCGAACTGCTCGTGACGAGCTTGCGAGGGATGGTCGAAGGCCAAGGGGGGGACTTCTCGGCAAAGCAACTCGGCAAATGGAAGATGGTCTTGCAGTGCGCCGCGGTGATCGCAACGTTGCTGTACCTAAAAGCCCTACCTGAGGTTCCCGATTGGCTCAAAGCCCTCGTTCCGATCTGCATTTGGGGCTCGATCCTCCTGACGGTGCTCTCGGCGATTGAATACATCCTGGTGATTGTTCGCAACAAAAAATCAAAGACCGAGTGAAACAAGTCGGACGAACCTTCTGATGAACCCTGAAGACCTTAGCCCTATTCAAATGCTCATTACCACGATCGCCGGATTGTTCTTTTCCGGGTTGTTTGCCGGCACCGTGTTCATTCATTCTTGGGTGTTGGTCGCTTGGAAGCGCGTCATGGTATGGCAAGGATGGCTCAGAGATCGGGTTCATGACCGCATCGGACTCGTCGACCTACTGGCATGCTTCGCTTTCGTCGCGGTGTCTCAGATCGCCATTGCAGGTCTGTTTTTCTACGAGGTCAAAACCAAGGCCTTGGCGCAAGAGACCCAAGTCCAAGAGGTCCAAGGGGACCTCAAGACGTTGCTTCCTGATTCTCCATGGTTCATGTTTGCAGTCTCTTTTTCCCTGGTCCTAGGGTGCGTTCTATCGGCGTTTTGGACCTGCTTTCGCACCCGGGAAACGCCCAAGCGACTCGGGATGTGGTCGGGCTTGATCCCGAGAGATCTGTTCGTCGGATCGCTGGTCTTTCTGTGGGTTATTCCGCTGGTTCTGGCCGTCAATATCGCCGTGAGCCAGGCCACGCAGATCGAGTACAAGCATCCTGTGATCGACTCGTTGCGCGAAAGGGCTTGGGCCTTTCCTCTCCTCTTTACCAGCGCCGCGATCTTCGCTCCGATTTGGGAAGAGTACGCGTTTCGCTTTCTGTTGGTCAATTGGCTAGATACGATTCGGCATCATGGATTCGATTGGAATCGAATTCTCTTCGGATTTCGCCCCCAGGCCGATGGCCTGACCAGTGGCACTTCGGCCGATGGCCAAATGGCTCTCGATGGGCAAGATCCGATCGACGTTCCAGAAGCGTCGTCTCAGGAGTTGACCGAGCGTTATCCACCTTGGTGGATTGCGATCCTCAGCGGTTTGATTTTTGGTTTGGCGCATTTTGAGTACGGGGTCAGTTGGGTACCCTTGGTCGTTCTCGGAACGGTCCTAGCGCGCGTCTACCAACTTCAGCGAAGCATTCTTCCGTGTATTCTGATGCATGGTTTGTTCAACTCGTTGGCGATGGTCGGGTTTGCCGTGGAGCTTTTTGTGAAACCTCCAACCTAGAGTTTGCTAAAAACCCGACTTTTCGAGTGAATTATCCCCATTGAGTTTGCTAGCAAATAAGCTTGCATAGAGATTTGGATAGGGAATGGTCGAAAGAAAGACGGATCGATTGGGATCCGTTGGCTAGGGTTGGAACTTGGGTTGCCCATTGAGAGGGTTTTGTCGCGATGATCGACAGCGAGCCGACTGGTCAGGACGGGGGCTTGGATGCTCATGCTCAGGTGCAAGGCCGACGGGTTGGCATTTCGGTGCTGGTGAGTTTTATCGTCCATCTTGGATTCCTGTTGGTTTTGGCGATATGGAGTGTGGGGCTTGGGGCAGGTCGGGGCCAGGGGCTGACGATTGAATCGGGCCAGAGCAGCGGGAGTGAGTTTGAGAGTTTTCAGATGGATTCGAGTCAGATCCAAGAGGCCCCGGTCGATTCGGTGCAGGAGAGCAGTTCGCTCAAGAGTCGGTCGATGGAGGAGAGGCTCTCGGAGTATGTCGAGCAGAACGACGAAACGACCAGCGGCTTGATTGGGTCCCTGGAAATAGCCCAGCAGGCTGCGACGGCCGCGAGTTCCTCGGCTGCGGGGGGTGGTTTAGGTTTCGCCCAAACATCCTTAGCTGGTCGATCCAAGTCGAATCGTTCGGCGTTGGTCCAGCAGAATGGGGGCAACGAGCAGAGCGAGCAGGCCGTGGCCTGGGCGCTGGATTATTTGGCTCGGCATCAGCTCAACGATGGGTCTTGGAGCATGAGTTTTGAGGATTCGTGCGATGGGAATTGTGTGCCCGGATGCGATGGCAAGGATCCTTATCGATTCGGCGCAACGGGATTGGCGTTGATGTGTTTTTTGGGTGCAGGTCACACGCAGAATGATGAGCAATATGGCGAGGTGGTGACCAAGGGGATTTATTTTTTGCAGCAGAGTTTGCGTCGGACTTCCGATTCGGGGTATTGGGTCGATACGGTGGCATCGGCGCAGATGTACGAGCATGGGATCGCGACACTCGCTCTGTGTGAGGCTTATCAGATGACCCAAGCCGGGGAGCTCAAGGAGAGCTGTCAGCTTGCGGTCAATTTCATCCTCAAGGCCCAGTATCGCGATGGGGGTTGGGATTACCATCCTGGTCGACCTGGAGATCTTTCGATTGCTGGCTGGCAAGTCCTGGCACTCAAGAGTGCAGCGGCAACGGATTTGATCGTGCCCCGCGAGGCGGTGGAGGGAATCGACCGTTTTTTGGATTCGAATCGCGCAGGCGAGTTCATGTTTCGGTATCGGGGTGGCAAGCCGACCAAGAGCATGACAGCCATTGGCGTTTTGCTGCAGATTTTTCGGGGCAAGACCAAGGATGCTCGGAGTGTGGCCAATGGGATCGAGTATCTATCCAATCAACGTCCTTCGGGTGTGGACATGTATTACAACTACTATGCGACCCAAGCGATGTTTCAGATCGGCGGGAGGAGCTGGAAAAATTGGAATTACTATATGAGGGATCTGTTGGTCAAGACACAGTCTCCCAGCGGCCATTTGCGGGGGAGCTGGATGTTCGAGGGGGACCATTCCAACAAGGTAGGAGGTCGGTTCTATTCGACCTGCATGGCTTGTTTGATCCTTGAGGTTTACTATCGCTATTTGCCGGTCTATGGGCAGACAAGCGAGGATTTCCGGTTCTGAGATAAATCTAGACCGGGAAACTGTTTTTTGGCCTAGAGTGTAAATCTACCGCTTACGAAGCTATTACAATTCGTACTCTGTCATACCGAGTCCATACCGAGTCCCTCAGTTTCGATTTGTTCAAATGGAGCTAATTTGATGTCTGACAATCCATACGCCCCCTCGGGATCTTCTTACGGCGACGCTTCTTTGGATGCGAATTTTGACTTGAGCCAAGCGGAGTTGATCCGCAAGAGTCACCTGAGTCATGAAGCGAACATTCAGGGTTTTGGATGTTTGTATACCTTGGGAGGTATCTTGGGGATCCTAGGTGCGATCTTCTATATCGGGATTGGGATTTTCGTCATGGCCGGTGGGGTAGTGCCTAAAGAATTGGAATCCATGGTCTTCGGCGCGGGTGGCGATCGGTTGGTTTCTGGCGGCCTCACCACTTTGGTAGGAGTTGTATTTCTTGCAATCGCCGTGGCTCAGTTGTTCGCGGGCCGTTCGATGCAAACGCTCAACCCCTCTGGAAAGATCTTAGCGATTGTCGTAGCGGCGATTGGCATGCTGCAATTTCCGTGTGGGACATTGATTTCCGGATACCTGTTGTACCTATTGGTGTCTGCCAAAGGAAGGACGGTCTATTCGAGTGCCTACAAGGAGGTCATGCAGGCGACCCCGCACATTCGCTATCGGACGTCGATCATCGTCTGGATCTTTTTGTTCATTCTCATCGGAGTCCTCTTGCTGGGCGTTCTCGCAGCAATCTTTGGTGCACGTTGATCGCTAGGCCTCTGAGGGGAACCACGGAACACACCGAACACACGGAAGGGAGGCCAGGGAGGACCTACTTTCTTTTTCCGTGTGTTCCGAGTATTCCGTGGTGAGAAATCTCTTCGGTGGTCAACCACCAACAGCCTCGGAGGGGAACCACGGAACACACAGAAGGAAGGCCAGAGAGGACCTACTTTCTTTTTCCGTGTGTTCCGAGTACTCCGTGGTGAGAAATCTCTTCGGTGGTCAACCACCAACAGCCTCGGAGGGGAACCACGGAACACACTGAACACACGGAAGGAAGGCCAGGGAGGACCTACTTTCTTTTTCCGTGTGTTCCGAGTATTCCGTGGTGAGAATCCCCCGGGGCAGCTTGGAAATTCTGCTATTTACCCAAATTGACTGTTTATGCTACGGTACCCATTCGTCGTTGTTGGTTGGCAAGGAGGATTCATGGAGGAGTCTAGGCCATGCATTTGGTACGTTTGGATATCGACAAGAAAAACGCTGCGTCGCAGTATCATGTAGGCCCGTTGGGTGCGGGACTCAATGCCGTCTATTCCCCGCTGGTTTCCAACAGCACGTTATTGACAAGATTTACCAAAAGCCTGCTTTTTCGTGGCCAGACGCTCGGCGAGCTCGACGATTCGGAGTTTGCTTCGATCGATGGTTCGGTCACCTGGGTCGACGCTTCTGGACATTTGCGGATGATCGATTGCGTAGGAGGCAAGCCACTTTTTGCGCATGCATCCCATTCGGTACCCACCTCGAGCGGAGCGACTTATCAAGAGGACGACGAGCGGATCGGTGGTCGGGGAAACATGTTCTGGGAGGGGGAGGTCTCCGACGGTCGCTGGGACGAGCTGCGAGCCGACATTTTAGGGATGGTTTTTTGTTCTCCTTTGGGATCGGTCTCACCGGAGAAGCTTTGGTGGGCGGCAGGCAGATTAGGGGTCCATTGCCCTGCGAAGATGGAGTTGGATGAGGGTTACAAATCGCTCAAGGACGAAGAGACACAACTTCTCGAACGCCTCAGGAGTTCCGATCCGGTGGATCACGATCGCACTTGGTGGATCGCCGAGCGGGATCGACTCCGAGGGCAATTGCATCAGGTCGCGCATCACAATTTGCAGCAAACATTGGGAGTAGGCACCAGCACCGAACCGGTTGCCCAAGGGCCTGCGCAGGACGTGCAGAGCCCAGCGTCCCCGAAAGGGGTTTGGGATGACTCACAGATCCATCAGCAGCTTGCACATGCCGAGATGATGATCGAGCGATGGAATCAGCGATGGGGTTGGCATCAGCGATTATCCCAAGTGCAGTCGTCACTATTGACTCGATCGGTCTATCGCAAGACGACGAGCGGCTCATTGATTCCATCGGCCGAGCGGATTTTGTCGGAGTTGACCGCCGGAGCGGTCCGTCAGCTTCCGACCTGGGCCGTCGAGGCCTCGTACCTGCATTCGGAAGCTTATAATTCCGGTCTTCGTTACGATGTTTTGGACTCGCAGGTGCCTTCAGGCGAGACGCGTCAACGGCGACTTGTCGACCTTGCGATTCGCTTGGCCCTGGCACAAGCGGCGAGATCTCGGATCGGACGCATTCCATTTGTGCTTGAGAATTCGCTCGATGGTTTCCGAGGCGAACCGTTGGAGCAAATCCTCCATGTCGTTTCGAACTTTTCGCGAGATGGGTGGCAATTGCTGCTGACGACCGCTGACGAGTTTGTCGCAAGACGTATCGCTGGCCACGGTGGTACCGTGGCGCGGATGCATGAGAATCTGCGCTACGCCAAGCCGCAATACATCATCGATTCGGACACCGATTTGGGGCTCCATCCGGTCTTGGATCGTGCGCCGGTAGTTCAGTACTCCGGCACCTCTTCGACCGACTACAGCGAAGTCAATCGTCAGCTTGACTGGTTGGCTCAGCAAGAAGATTCGCAAGTTCCGCAGCGGGTCGAGCCCGTGGTGCATCAGCGCCATGGAAAGACTTACTATCTGACCAAGGAGAGTCTTGTCGATTCGATTCCTGGACTCGGCTCCGAGACAATCCGACGGCTTCGGTCCGTGGGCGTTCATCGGGTTGGGGACTTTGTCTCGACGAGTCTGCCCAAGTTGGCGAGCGTCACCGGATTGCGTTCCGAGTGGTTGCAAAACACCCTTGGGGTCGCCGAGTTGATGTGCAACGTCCCTCAGATGCGAGTCTTCGACGCCAGAGTATTGGTCTCCTGTGGAGTGTACTCCTCGAAACAACTTGCGAGCACCGAGCCGTTGACGATCGCAAAGAAGCTTCATCGGTTCCTCGGAACCCAAGCAGGTCGAATGCTGAGAAAAACCTCTCAGCAAGGTGAGTTGCCAAGGCTTCAACGCTGGATTCAAACCGTCTATCAGCAACATGGTTTGTCGATCGACACGGCAGGAACCTCTGTGGATTTCGATTGGGATCGGATCGAGCGAGGCTCCAAGAGGAGCGCTCGTCCAGCACCCAATGCAGCTTATCAAAACCAGGACGATCCCTCAGAGGACGATCCGGATTTCCGAGAGGATGCGGGCCAAGCCGTAGCGAAGTTCAATGTGTATGCGGGCAAGTCCGACTCGACATGGAAGTTCTATCTCGACTTGGCCAGCCCCGTGGTCGACGCACCGACGATTGGTCCGAAGATGGCCGAGAAGCTCGAATCGATTCGGGTCAAAAACATCGGGGATCTGCTTGCGGCCGAATCCGGAGACGTAGCCCAGGCGATGGGTGAGAAGGGGGTCACTGCTGCGACCGTTGAGATCTGGAAGAGCCAGTCGATGCTCGTCTGTCGCATACCGAATCTCAGGGGCCAGGATGCTCAATTGCTCGTGGCAGCCGGGTATTCAACGGCCGAGTCGATTGCACAAGCCTCTGCCGAGACGCTCATCGAAGCGATCGCACGCGTCGCGAGCACCAAACAAGGCCTTCGATTCCTTCGCGGGGGCAATCCGCCCGACCGCGATAGGATCCTCTCGTGGATCGAGTGGTCCAAGCATTCCCGCTTGGTCCAAGCCGCTTAGGCAATCAGCCCTCGTTGATCGTTAAGGGTTGCGGGGTAGCAACCCATACACGCATTCGGACCTCTGCGTCCTTCGGGACGTAGACGACCAGAGGAAGTTTGCTGTTGTAGCGAAGAAGTTTCGGTTCGCCCCCCAAACGCACAAATCGCTTGACCTTCGGAGCATCGGGATCGACGCCGATGCGGGTTCCAGCCATGGGTCCAATCTGCTTGACGAGGTACTTAGGGAACCCCCAGCCCTCGATGGTTTCCTCTTCGAGGCTACCGGCGAAAAAGAATCGGTTAGAAGCATCGACCTCGAGCGTTTTTCCGACCATGAGTTCGACCCGATAGTCTTCCTCTTCCTCCTTGGGTTCAAGGTACACGACGAGCCTTTTCATCCCATCGGTGGGAGCCGGATAGGCTTTGAGATTGTCCTGAGCAGATTGCTGAGCCATCGCGTTGGATCCTACGAGTAAGGTGCAAAGAGCGAGCATGAGTTTGAGCATAGCTGGTGTTCCTGTTAGCACTTGGACTTTATGAACTACGAGGATGTAGTTTAAGACTCTTGTGTAGGCTCGTCCACGGGTTGGACATGTGTTCGGCTCGAGAGATACACAAGACCTCCGATAAGGGCAATCAGCAGCAGGATCGCTCGGTACATCGTCGCGACGATGAGGCCTGAGAATTCGCTCGAGACGCTCGGGATCTGCTTGAACAATAGGTCGATCCAAACCTCTTGGAGCCCGAGCCCTCCGGGAGTGATGGGTAAGGTCCCTGCCAAGAGTGCCGGTGGAATAGCCAGGAAGTGTTCCAGCAAGGTCGGTCGAGTCGTGGAACTCGAATAGAGGGCCGAGGAGATCAGCCAGCAACTGGCCGTCAGCGAAGCGTGGACGGCTAGGGATTGGGCGATCATGGCCAGGGCAAGTTGAGGTCGATTTTGGAAGATCAGGCAGGCCTTGGCAATTCGATGCAGTTTGTCACCGACCCAAGGGATCCTCTGCACGAGATTCAGAGGCAACGATTTGCCGAATCCTACGATCCCAAAGAGGCCAACGAGTCCGATGAGACTCAGGATCCAGGCAGCGTTCCGAATGGTGGTCAATTGAGGCGACAGGTCCAGAGCAAGGCTTGTGCTGATCGCAGCGACCATGACGAGTCCGAGCAGTCCGATAGCGCGATCGACCAGAACGCTGGTGATCACCTCGGTCTTGCGATCTTTGCTTCGGTTGGCCGCCGCGATGGCTTTAAAAAGATCCCCGCCGACACTTCCTGCGCTGACGGTATTGAAAGCCACCCCGAGGAATCCGAGTCGGACGGTTTCAAACAAAGAGATGGGGACTTGCAAGGCCAACAGCAGGCGTTGCCATCTCCAGAAACTGATAATGTTGGCAAGCAGGACCAAGGCAAGTGCCAGCAGCAGAAGCGACCAGTTTTTGGGCTGTTGGACCAGAAGGTCCCAGTCCTTTTGAGGGAACTTGCGGACCACCCAAACGACGATAGCGCAAAGGGCGAGCCACTTGAGGCCTTCGACTGCGCGTTGGATCGGGGTGTTTTGAGTTGCCATGACTGCAATAAAAAACCTCGGTCCCTAGAGGGGTGACCGAGGTTGGAATGGACCTAGAGGGTTCAGGGACTAGCCGGCGACGGCTTTGGCGAACTCTGCAGCGTTCTTGGTGCTCTCCCAAGTGAACTCTGGTTCGTTGCGTCCGAAGTGGCCACCCGAGGAGGTCTTGACGTAGATCGGGCGACGCAGATCGAGGTACTCGATGATCCCTCGCGGGGTCAGCTTGAAGAACTCCTTGACGACCTGGCAGATCCTCTCGTCGCTGACCTTGCCGGAGCCTTGGGTATCGACCCGGACGCTGACCGGTTCGCTGACCCCGATGGCGTATGCCAACTGGACTTCGCAGCGATCGGCCAAGCCTGAGGCGACGATCGTTTTGGCGACATGGCGAGCCATGTAAGCGGCGCTTCGATCGACCTTGGTCGGATCCTTGCCGGAGAATGCACCACCGCCGTGACGACCCCATCCGCCGTAGGTATCGACGATGATCTTGCGACCGGTCAGACCGCTATCGCCGTGGGGACCACCGACGACGAAATTCCCGGTGGGGTTGATGTGATAGACGATATCTGGAGTGATCATCTTGGGTGGCAAGCACGGCTTGATGATCTTCTCGATGACATACTCTTTGATTTGGGAGTGGGTCACATCGGGCGAGTGTTGGGTCGAAACAACGACGTTGTTGATCCCGATGGGCTGGTACTCGTCGTAGACGATCGAGACTTGGCTCTTGGAGTCCGGGCGCAACCAGTTGACATCCTTGTTGAAGCGAGCTTCGGTCAGTCGGTTGGTGATGCGGTGCGCAAGGGCGATGGGCAGAGGCATCAATTCTTCGGTGTCGTTGCAAGCGTATCCGAACATGAGTCCTTGATCGCCCGCACCGATATCTTTGCCTGCGGAGTTATCTTCATCGACCCCTTGGGCGATATCTGGGCTCTGGCCGTCGAGGGCAACCATGACGTTGCAGGTCCTGCCATTGATTCCCCATTCGTCATCGGTGTATCCGACATCGACGATCGCTTGGCGGACAATATCGGCGTAGTTGACGATCGCCTTGGTGGTGATCTCGCCGACGATCAGAGCAAGACCGGTCGTAACGACCGTTTCGCAAGCCACACGGCTCATGGGATCTTGAGCCAGCAGGGCATCCAATACACTATCGGAGATCCGATCAGCTAGTTTATCCGGGTGCCCCATCGAGACCGATTCGCTGGTAAAAACATACTTTCCAGATGCCACTGAAGAATTCTCCGCTTTAGACTGACTGATATCGAAGGAAACGACTGCTGATTGCTAAAAGCCTCTTCGCCATACCGATTAGGGCCTTAAGTGTATCTGCTTTCTGCGAAATCGAAAGTCGCAAGTGCGGCAGATCCCTGGGCAATCTTCCGGAGGCCTCTGTGGATACCTCTGTGGATATTTAGAACGTTTCTGCCCCTTCCTGATGCGATCGACGAAGGTTACAACATCGGGCGTCAGAAATGATGGGCTTCGGAGATACGACGGCTTTGAAGGTGCGCACGATGAGCGAGAAATCTCAGTTCTTTCCAGTGTTTTTAAAGCCCCTGCTCGCTTGGGCGGGTGGATTCCTGGTGTTTTCATGGCTCATCGGAGTGCCGGATTCCTTCGTCCGGAGCGCGCCGACAGGTATCGCCGAGTCGAGTCAAATCGCTGAGTCGACTGGGGATTCTGGCCGGCTTGCCGATGGCCTCGGGGATCGCTTGCACGGAATCCTAGCGGTCCAGCAAAATGCTTGGAATCAGGGGGATATCCGCCAGTTCATGGATGCCTATTGGAACGACGAGGCCTTGACCTTCTCGTCCGGGGGCAAGACGACCCGCGGTTGGCAAGCGACGTACGAGCGGTACAAAAGCAGGTATCCAGACCGGGCCGCGATGGGCCAGTTGACGTTTGATGCACTGGAAACGAGCCAGATCGATGAGCACGCGGCATTGACGCTTGGGAATTGGAAATTGGAAAAAGACAAACCGGCACGCGGTAACTTTTCCTTGGTATGGAAGAGGATCGATGGCGAGTGGAAGATTGTGCACGACCACAGTTCTTTGCTCACCGAACCGAACTAGCCCCTCCGGGGCCTACGACGAAAAGGGTTTTGCATGTCGCAGATTGCGTTGGAGAATATTTCGGTTGGTTTTCGCGGTCCATTGCTTTTGGATCAGGTATCGGCACGCGTCGAGCGGGGGGACAAGATTGGGCTCTTGGGTCGAAACGGTTCGGGCAAAACGACCCTGCTGAGAATGCTCTTGGGACTCGAGCGGCCCGAGAGTGGCAGGATCGAGTTGGAAGCCGGTTTGAAGATCGCGTCGGTCCCTCAGGACGTGCCGGCTGGAACCAGTGGAACCGTCCTTGAGATCGTATCGAGTGGACTACCCGAGGACTATGAGCTACCCGAAAACGAGTGGATGAAAGACCAAGCTCTCGAACGCGTCTTCGAGCAACTTCATTTGGACCCCCATGCGGACTTCAGCAGTTTATCGATCGGCCTGAAACGACGCACGCTTTTGGGCAAAGCGGTCGTCGGCTCCCCGGATGTATTGCTGCTCGACGAGCCGACGAACCACCTGGACATCGACTCGATTCTGTGGCTAGAGACGTTTCTCGCCGGATTCTCTGAGACGCTGATCTTCATCACGCACGATCGCGCATTTTTGACCAAGATCGCCAATCGGATCCTCGAGATCGATCGGGGCAAACTCTTCGATTGGGAATGCGATTACGAGACGTTTCTCAAACGCAAAGAACAGGCGTTGTTGGCGCAGGAAAAACAAGACGCACTGTTCGACAAAAAACTTGCGATCGAAGAAGCTTGGATTCGTACCGGGATCAAAGCGCGTCGAACACGCAACGAAGGCCGCGTCAGGCGACTTGAGGCGATGCGCAAAGAGCGCGTCGGGCGCCCTCGAAAGTCCGGTTCGATGGGACTGGCGATCGATTCGGGAGACCGAAGCGGCATGCTGGTTTGCGATCTGCAAGAAGCCTCCTTCGGATACGGCGATCGAACGATGGTCAAGTCTCTGGACCTGACCATCATGCGCGGTGACAAAATTGGAATCCTCGGTCGCAACGGGGCCGGCAAGTCAACGCTCCTCAAAGGCATCCTCGGGGAACTTGCCTCCACCAGCGGAAACGTCCGCCTCGGCACCAACCTCCAAATCGCTTACTTCGACCAAAACCGCGATGTGCTCGATCCAAATCTGACAGCCGAAGAAAACGTCGGTGTCGGCAGAACGACCATTACGGTCAACGGCAGGAACAAGCATGTGATCGGCTACCTTCAGGAGTTCCTGTTCACCCCCGAGGAAGCGCGCTCAAAGATCCAGTTCTTCTCCGGTGGCCAACGGAATCGATTGCTGCTTGCGAAACTCTTCGCTCAACCAGCCAACCTGCTGGTGATGGATGAGCCGACAAACGACTTGGACGCCGAATCCCTAGAGATCCTCGAAGATCGTCTCGTCGACTACGAAGGAACCTTATTGGTCGTCAGCCACGACCGCGCGTTTCTCAACAATGTCGTCACAAGCATGATCGTTTTTGAACCCGGCGGGATCCGCGAATACGTCGGCGGATACGATGACTGGCTCAGACAGAGCAAAGTCCAAAAGGAAAGCGCTTCGGGCGGCAAAGGATCCAAGAAATCCGGAGGATCGTCCTCCAGAGCCCCCGCCGAAAAGAACCCCGAAAAGAACCCCGAAAAGCCAGCAGAAAAAGTTACCGAGAAAGTTCCCGAGAAAGCACCAGCAAAAGCAGCCGAGAAATCCGCCGCATCTAGGCTCAGCTACAAAGAAAAGCTCGAGCTCGAAACCCTTCCGAGCAAAATCGAAGCGATCGAACTCCAGAAAGACTCCTTGCACGAAAAAATGTCGACTCCGGAGTATTTCAAGCTACCTGCAAGCGAGTTGGCCCAGGATGCCAAGCGGATGGAGTCGCTCGAGAGCGATCTAATCGCGGCTTATGCAAGACTCGAATGGCTCGAAAATCGCTAGCCATCCGCTAGGCCTTGAATTGCTTGGCCGAAATGGTTTTCTTCGGGCAATCGGGCAGCGAGGACACGAACGTCGATCCGTAGGGTTTCGTGGACATGCGAGGATCGGTAACCAATACGATTCCCGAGTCGGTGGCGGTCCGAATCAAGCGTCCGAAGCCCTGCCGGAATTTGATCACGGCCTCGGGTAGTTGGAAGTCGCGAAACGGGTTGCCGCCGGCCTGTCGGATCGATTCGAGACGCGCCTCGAGCAACGGATGGTCCGGGACGCTAAAAGGCAACTTGGTGATGACGACCAATTTGAGCGCATCGCCGGGCACATCGACTCCTTGCCAAAAGCTCTCGGCACCGAATAGGACCCCCCGAGGATGCTCCTTGAAGGCATTGAGAAGTTCGGTTCGGGGTGTTCCATCGGCTTGCGAATACGTCGCTAGTCCTTGCTGGCTCATCCAGGGGCCGAGCGCCTGACTGCAGCGACGCAAGGAATCGTAAGAGGTAAATAGCACAAAGGCATGTCCATCGAATCGCCCGATGTAGTACTTCAAGGCAGGGATGATGGCGTCCTCGTATTTGATCTTCTCTGCGGACGGATCGGGCAGATCGGACAGCATGTGCAATTGCGCAAGTCTCGGGTAATCGAATGGCGAACCGACCTGCAGAGTGGGTGCTCCCTGGGCACCGATGCGTCGCTGATAGAACTCAAACGCAGGGTCGTCTTTTTTGGCTTGAGTCGGCTCGGTCGATGCGGTCTGTTTGGTCGCGATCGTCGCGCTGGTCATGATGACACTCGGGACCTTCTGAAAGAGATGCTCGCGCAAGTAGTTGCCGACATCCAACGGGCTGCATCGGAGTGTCAGACGGGTAAAGATCCGGCCCGTGCCGCGGGTCTCTTTTTTCTCGAACCAGTAGACCGATCCGGTCTCTTTTTGCAGGAGCCACGTCTCTAAACTGTTGGCCAATCCAGCCAAGCGGTTCGATGCGGACATCATGTCCAGTTTGACGTTGGTGTCCTTAAGGTCCTTTCCATAGCGTTCCAGTTCAGCCGATAGCTCGCGCAATTTCTTGCACAAATCCGTCTCTACCGAAACAGGGGTCCGAAGCCGCCCGTTCTGAGGCGATCGAACTTCGGCCCAGGCCAGAAAGGCTCCGACGAAATCATCGAGCGACTCCATGCACCCAAAACTCAGTTGCATCAGTTGCCGTAAACCCAAGGAGACCAAGGTCCCTTTGTCGTTGCGCGGGTTGTAGAGTTTGCGCAGCGTGTAATCGATTTGAGAATTGCTGATGGTCAACCCTAAATGCTCCCCGGCGACGCTCTCCATCGTGTGGCACTCGTCGAAAATCACCGCGTGGTAGTTCGGCAGAAAACTCCCACCCTGGGCTCGCACGGCAAGATCGCTGAAAAAGAGGGCATGGTTGACTACCAAAATCTTCGCATTGGCCACACGGCGGCGGGCCGCATAGTAAAAACAGCTATCGAAGGTCGGGCATTTGCGACCCATGCAGTTGCCCGAATCGCTGGACAACTCGTCCCAGAGAATTCCGCTCGGACGAAACGGCAAGCTCGATAAACTTCCATCGGAAGTCGATCCGACCCAACGCTGAATCTCCTCGTACTGCTCGAAGTCGCGATCGTCATAGAGCAAACTCGCGAGTCGCGAATCGGCGACCTTCATCCGCCGACGCGATAGATAATTGCTCCGCCCTTTGACCAAGACCGACGTGAATTCGCGGGGAATCACGGCGTTAAGTAGCGGCAGATCCTTGCCGATCAACTGCTCCTGAAGGCTGATCGTGTGCGTGCTGATCACGATGCGACGGACTTTGGGATCCTCGTCCTCGTTGGGGCGCTGGGCGGCTGGAGACTGTTGCTCGGCTTGAGCTTGAGCTTGGGCTTCCAGAGCCGCTTCGTCGGAGGTCGCAAACAGGATGGCCGGAACAAGGTACCCGAAACTTTTACCCACGCCGGTGCCGGCTTCGACAATCAAATGCTTGCGGTCTGCCAAGGCTCGCGAGACCGCATGAGCCATCTGAAGTTGCTCTCGACGCAGTTCGTAATTGGGGATCCGCCTGGAGATGCTCCCCCCGGGGCCTAGAATCGACTCGAAATCCAACTCGCTCATGCAAAGGGCCTGGGAAAAACCAAGTCGACGGATCGGACCGCAAAACGCCCCTAGAGCATACTCCAAAAGGCATGTTTTGTCTCGACTTTGACCGACTTTGACCGATTAGGACCGATTAGGACCGATTAGGATCGATCAGGATCGATCAGGATCGATCAGGATCGCGATCGGTCCTTCCAATGCAGCCCTTCGTGCTTGCACTTCATGCTTGATTGTCCCTTTCGACTTGTGTAAATTCGATCCCTTCAGCGTTTCCTTGAGCGTGGCTCGGACGCAAAACGCCCACTTTCGGCAGTTCGCTTTTTTGCTACGGAGCCCATCGCATGTTCGAATTCGACGCGACCGAACCCTTCGGTCGACCCTCCCGGCGGGAAATAATGACTCGAACGATGGCCTGGTCGCTCGGAGCCATGACGCCGATGTGGGGCTCCCACGCGTTTGGAATGTCCCCCTTGGCAGCCGTGCCGCTTAAGCTCGGATTGGTGACGTACCAATGGGGCAAGGATCTCTCGCTGGTCGACTTGCTCGATGTCTGCAAGCGAACCCACTACGCCGGGGTCGAATTGCGCAGCACGCACCGCCACGGTGTCGAACCGAGCATGAATCCTGCACAACGATCGGAGGCCAAAAAACGCTTCGCCGACTCTCCGGTCGCGCTCGTGGGGCTAGGCAGCGCTTGCGAATACCACGCTGTGAGCCCCTCGGTCGTAGAAAAGAACATCGACGAGACCAAAGCTTTCATCGACCTTTCGGCCGAGCTCGGAGGCAGCGGTGTGAAAGTTCGCCCGAATGGACTCCCCTCGGAAGTCCCCGTCGAGAAAACACTCGAACAGATCGGCAAGTCCTTGCAAATCGTCGGTCAATACGCCGCCAAAGCCAACCAACAGATTCGGCTCGAGGTCCATGGCAAAGGGACGCAGGAAATCCCCAACATGAAACGCATCATGGAAGTTGCAGACCATCCCAATGTAGTCGTCTGCTGGAACTGCAATCCAACCGACTTGTCAGGACCCGGTTTCGATGCGAATTTCGATGCCCTCGCTCCCTGGCTCGGTACGGTCCATATCCACGACCTGCGCCCCGGAAAAGTCGATTACCCCTGGCCTGCCCTCTTCAAGAAACTCAAAGCCTCTCAGGCCAAAGGTTTCACCGGCTGGTGCCTGATGGAGGACGGCGCTACCCCCCCCGACATCCCTGCTGCCATGCTCGAGAACCACAGCGTCTTTGAATCGCTGTGCTCCTAATCGCATGGTAACCAATCGCATGGCAGCTAATCGCATGGCAACCAATCGCATGACACCTCTATTCCAAGTGTTGAAACTCGGTCGCTTAGGTGCCCTACTCGTCGCGTTGCTCTGGTGCCTGTGCTCACCGAGACTTTCCAGGGCCGAGGAACCCGAAGCGTTCTTTGTCGAGCAAGTTCTACCGATTCTCGAGAAACGTTGCCTGAGTTGCCATAGCCATGCTGCAGGCAAAGCCAAAGGGGGACTTGTCCTCGACTCGAAATCGGGTTGGCAGATCGGTGGCTCAAGTGGTCCGGCAATCGTTGCCACCAAGCCCGAGGAGAGCTTGCTCGTCTCAGCGATCCGATACGAGGGATACGAAATGCCCCCGGACCAAAAGCTTCCCGACGAGGAAATCGAAATTCTCGTCCGATGGATCGCAAACGGAGCGGCCGACCACCGCCAAGCCCAACGGCCTGCAATCGATCCTGCGAAACTTTGGGCTTTGCGACCTATCGAGCTCCCTGCCGTCCCGACTCCCTCGAATCCCGCATGGTGCTTGGACCAGGCCGATGCGTTTGTCCTTGAGAAACTCGATCGCGCAGGACTAACCCCCGCTGAAAAATCATCTCGCAACGTGTGGCTCCGCCGCGTGACACTCGATTTGACCGGCTTGCTAGCGACGTCAACAGAACTCGAGGCCTTTGCCTCGGACACCTCGGATCGGGCCGAAGAAACCGTGGTTCATCGATTGCTCGAATCCCAGGCCTTTGGCGACCATTGGGGTAGGCACTGGCTCGACTTGGCCTGCTATGCCGACCTAGCGGACGTCCAAGGGGATGTCTTGATCCGAGATGCCTGGCGTTACCGCGATTATGTGATCGAAGCATTCAACAAGGATAAGCCGCTGGATCGCTTTATCCGCGAGCAGATCGCAGGCGATTTGCTCGATTATGCCGACGAACAAGAGCACCGCGAGCAGATCGTTGCGACGGGGTTCCTTGCCATCGGACCTTGGACTCTGCAGAACTACATCAAAGGTCAATTGGCTGCCGATGTGGTGGACCATCAAATCGACAAGATCGGCAAGACATTTTTGGGCCAGACACTCGCTTGCGCTCGATGCCACGATCACAAATTCGATCCGGTCCCGACGGCCGATTATTACGCCTTGGCAGGGATCTTTCACAGCACCAAAACCACGAGCTACGACGGGCCTGGGGTGTGGAGTCAGATTTCCCATGTCATGCTCCCGGTCACGCCCGCCGACCAAGCGGCCTTTGATCGGCTATCTGTAGAACTCGGTCAGAGAAAAAATCAGTTATCGATCGAACTCGAACGACTGCACAAACAGGATGCATCCGAGCGATTCACGAAACGCTTTGAGGATGATCAAGCCAACGCGATCACGTTGGAAAACGGCCTGGAGGCCAACCAAGAAGGAAAGCAATATCGGATTTCGTTCTCCGTCGGCCCTTCGGTGTGGGCCGATGCGAACCAAGCCACCCGAGCGTCCGACGGCGTTTTGGTTCAGGTCCTTCGCTCCGATGGAACCGTTCTGGCCTACCATACGGCACAGCCTGGGGCTTGGTCGTCCCAAGAAAATTCGCAGACGTTCCAACCCACCTCGTTTGAATACCAAGGAGATGGGACCGGACCTATCAAGCTCCATCTGACCTCGATGGCTTACACGGGACGATTTGGCGGGGCGATCGATGACCTTTCGATCGCGTCGATCTCCGACGGCAAGTCTATCTTCCAAGAGGATTTTTCCGATTGCCAACGTGGCTCGGCCCAGGGACTCCAGGCCCATACGGGCAAAAACGTCTATGCCAAGTGCTCGATCCCTCGTTGGACCGGCAACGGGATCAACCATTCGCATGCGGTCGATTGCGGGACCGAGCACCAACCGAACCTCGCAATCCAGTTCTACAGCGGCAGCCCACGGGCCACAGCGGATCCTCGCGCAGGGCAGATCGAGCGTGAACTTCTCGCCCTGGATCAAAGGCTACAGGACGCTCGTCCCGATCAGCAGCGAGCCATCGCGCTGGTCGATTTGCCTGAACCTGCCGATTGCCGAATCTACAAACGTGGGGACTTTCAATCGCTCGGCGATAAGATCCCTCGCGGATTTGTCGGGGCCGTTCCGGTCTCGACCCAATACGGGATCACCAAGGAACAAAGCGGTCGCTTGCAATTGGCTCAGTGGCTGACCGACGCGTCGAATCCGCTGACTTCGCGGGTCATGGTCAATCGCATTTGGAAGGAGCTATTCGGCCAAGGGCTCGTGCGGACGGTCGACTACTTCGGAGTGCATGGAGAGCAACCCTCGCATCCAGAACTTCTGGACTTCCTTGCCAATCGTTTGCAGTTCGATGACGCTTGGTCGATCAAAAAGACAATCGAGCGCCTGGTCCTTTCGCAGACCTATAGAATGTCTTCGAATCACGATCCCAAGTCCGCGTCGATCGATCCGGACAATCGACTCTTGTGGCACATGCCTCGGCGTCGCATGACGGCCGAATCGATCCGCGATTCGATCCTAACGCTCAGCGGACAGTTGGATCAAGGCCGTGGCGGCCCCAGCTTAGGTTTGCATCTCGAGGGGAACATCGCCGGGCTAGGTGGAAACGTCAATCCCCCTACATGGGTAGGGAAAATCGATCCTCAAGTACGCAATCGCCGGTCGGTGTACTTGCCCCTCAAGCGGGAGCGACCTTCTGGGGAGTTGGAGATTCTGAGCGTCTTTGATTTTCCGCACCCGAACGACATCACCGGCCAGCGTTCGAACTCGACGGTCGCGACCCAAGCGTTGTTTCTGATCAATGCCCCGATGATCAAAGAGCAGGCGCTCAAGATGGCTGAGCATTGGATAGCCAAAGTCCCCGAGGATGACACGGAACGTTATCGGCAGGTGATTCTAGCTGCCTATTCGCGTCCGGTGGACTTCGGTTTGGCCGCTGACGATCCGACGCGATCCGAGATCGACGAGCTGAAGTCGGCCATGGAGTTTTTGAAATTCTGCAAGGACTCGACGATGGCCTCGGGCGATCGGAGCCAAGAGCAAGCGACGCTTGCAGCCTGGTCTGAGTTGTGCCATGCGATCCTCGGCTCGAACGAGTTTATGTTCTATGAATAGCATCACGCGAAGAACGATTTTGCAATCGACCTGCTGTGGGTTTGGCAGCTTAGCGCTCCGAGCGATCCTGCAAGATTCGCAGGCACATGCGCGAGCCTCTGGGGATGAGCCCTCTGGGCATGCTGGCGGTCCACTCGCACCGAAACCAACCCATCATTTGGCCAAGGCCAAGCGGGTGCTGTTTCTGTTCATGTCCGGCGGTCCTTCGCAGATGGATCTCTTCGATCCCAAACCAGAACTTCTCAAACGGACCGGGCAGGCCCTGCCCTATAAACTGCCCGACACCGAGGCGACCGTCGGCTTGGACCAGACCAAACTGCTAGGCCCGATCGCAGGATTTGAGCCACAGGGCCAAAGCGGTCTGATGGTCAGCGAGCTGTTGCCCCTGACCGGAAAACACGCCGATGATCTATGCGTCCTGCGCGCCGTCCAAGCCGACAGCCCGAACCATCCCTTGGCGATCCGGCAAATGCATACGGGCAATCTCTTTGATGTCGTCCCCTCGATGGGCTCGTGGTTGTCCTATGGCCTAGGGACGGAGAATCAACAACTGCCGTCGTACATTACCCTTTTGCCGCAAGAGGGAGATCGCAATTACTCGAGCGCTTTTCTACCAGCGATCCATCAGGGGACTGCGATCCAGGATATTGGGTCGGGCGCAAAGTCGCCGATACGGCACCTATCGGATCTGCACTCATCGCCTGAAATCCAGCGGCGTCGGATCGATTGGATCCAGGCCATGAATCGGCGACAACTCGCGCGACTTCAAAGCGACCAACAGATGGAAGGGGTGATCGAATCGTTTGAGCTTGCGTTTCGGATGCAGACCGAGACCCCTAAGTTGGTGGATCTATCCGGGGAGTCTCAAGAAACACTCGATCTCTACGGGATCGGCCAACCGGGAACGGATGAATTCGGTCGCCAATGTTTGCTGGCTAGGAGATTCAGTCAAGCAGGGGTACGGTTCGTCCAAGTCTCGCTCGGAGGTTGGGACCACCACAGCGGGATTGCCAACGGCCTGAAGGATCGTTGCCGGGTGAGCGACAAGCCGATTGCTGGGCTGCTGACCGATTTGAAGCGGCGCGGTTTGCTATCCGAGACGCTCGTGCTCTGGGGTGGAGAATTCGGTCGCACGCCGCATGCGCAGAATGGTGATGGCCGTGAGCACAACCACCATGGATTTACGATGTGGATGGCCGGGGGTGGAGTCCGCGGTGGAATGACCCACGGGACGACCGACGACTTTGGATACTACGGAGTCGACGGTCGGGTGCATATCAATGACCTGCACGCGACCATCCTGCATTTGATGGGGCTCGATCACGAGCGATTGACTTACGATCACCATGGCCGGCCATTTCGGTTGACCGATGTGGCCGGCAAGATCGTCGCGCCGATCCTCGCTTAGCGTTGGACGCGGGCCGATCCACCCTTGGCCAGCGTTTCGACTTCGGGCAGCTTGGCCATGGTCGTATCGCCTGGGAAGGTCGTGAGCAAGGCACCGTGGGCCCATCCGAGTCGGAGGGCTTGCTCGGGTTCACTTCCCGAGAGCATTCCGTAGATCAGACCGGCGGCAAATCCATCGCCACCGCCGATTCGGTCGATGACATCGAGTTGCATGGTGGGGCTGACGTAGCGTTTTCCGTCGTACCAGAGGACTGCGGCCCAATCGTGTCGATTGGTGGATCGAACCTCTCGGAGGGTCGTAGCGACCATTTTGACATTCGGGAACTTCTCGATGGTCCGGTCGATCATGTTGAAGAATGCATCGGGGTCGAGTTCCGATTTGTGTTCGACGTCTTGGCCTTGGATCCCGAGACTCTTTTGGAGGTCCTCTTCGTTGCCCACCAAGACATCGACGTGTTGGACGATCTTGCTGACCATTTCCTGGCCTTTGGCAAGTCCGCCGATGGCCGCCCAGATCTTAGCGCGGTAGTTCAGATCGAAGGACGTCACGCAACCGGCCGCTTTGGCCGCTTGCATCCCCTCGATGATCAGTTCCGAGGTGGTAGGCGAAAGGGCAGCGAAGATTCCGCCGGAGTGGAACCATCGCACACCGCTTGCGAAGATCGCCTTCCAATCGAAATCGCCTGGCTTGAGCAACGCTCCGGCTTCGTTGGCTCGGTTGTAATAGACGACCGGAGGACGGACGCCTTGGCCTCGATCGCTGTAGACCGTGGCGATGTTTGGACCACGAACTCCGTCGTGCTCAAAGTGCTTGTAAAAGGTTTTGACCCCCATCTCTTTGACGCGGGTTTGGACCAGCTCACCGATGCCGTAGTTTACCATCGCGGTTGCGACGGCAGTATTCAGGCCGAAGCAGTCCGAGAGGTTAGCCGCGACGTTGTACTCGCCCCCAGAGACATGCACATCGAAACCGCGAGCTTTTCGAAAGGGAATGATTCCGGGGTCGAGTCGATGGACCAGAGCCCCGAGCGAGAGAAAATCCAGTGCACAGTTGTCCTTACGAATCGCGAGTTTCGCCATAGTGAATATCGATCTCCTGAATGATGGTTACCCTGAGTGAGGGTTACTTGGAAAAGAAAAAAGTTTCGTTTAGATCGTCGTCGCCGAGAAGCCGCCATCGACCACGAGGTTATGTCCGGTGACGAACGACGAGGCGGACGCTGAGGCTAGAAAGACGGTAGGTCCTGCGAGTTCGTGCGCATAGCCGAATCGTGCCACAGGGGTGTGGGAAATGATCTGTTGTCCGCGAGGAGCGAGACTTCCGTCGGCGTTGTAGAGCAAGTTCTTGTTTTGGTCGGCTGGGAAAAAACCCGGGCTGATGCAGTTGACGCGGATCCCGCGTGGAGCCCATTCGCGGGCCAGGAACTGGGTGAAATTGATGACGGCCGCTTTGGCCGCCGAGTAGGCTACGACGCGCGAAAGGGGTACGATTCCCGACATCGAGGCGATGTTGATGATGCTCCCGGCATTCCTGAGCAACATCGATTCGCCGAAGACTTGACTCGGCAAAACCGTACCGCCGATGAGGTTCAGGTCAAAAACATCCTTCCAGGCATCGAGCGAAAGTTCGCAGAAATCTTCTCCGGGCTGGAGTGTCGCGGCGGCTTGATTCCCCCCTGCGGCGTTGACGAGAATATCGACCGGTCCCATCGAGTTTTCGATATGGTCGCGGGCTTTGGTCAGCGAGTCGCGATCCAGAGCATCGGCCGAGACGAAGATCCCCTCGCCACCCTCGCGGCGGATGTCTTCGGCCCGTTCCATGCCCCGTTGGGCGTTGCGACCCAGGACCGCGACGCTCGCGCCTGCCGAGGCGAGCGCATTGGCCATCGCTCCGCCCAGGGCACCGGTTCCACCGACGACGACAGCGACGCGGTTTTCCAACGAAAAAAGACTTTCTAAACCCATAGTGGCACTCGACTTCGGCGATTGGGACTCGTGGCGATCATCGGGTCTCAATTGGACGCAAATCGAGGGCCGATGGCAAGGGCGTTTCGGCCAACTTTTTGGCTCCATCCGGGATTACCGTCGGTGATGGAAGATTTTTTTCAAAGCGATTGGGCGCAAACCCTCCGGTGAACGTTTTTTCGATCGTTTCAAGCAAATGTGGGTTCGAAGGCTTCGGATTTCGGTTTCAGGGGATTTAGTGCCTACCACTGCGATGCAGTTATTCACAAAAGGCTGATCCGCACCAGGAGCTTCTTGCCTCGCTCTTCGACTTGGCGAACTTGGCGCCTTTGCTGTAAGTTTCGGCGGCTTATCGAAAGCCCGATTTGACGGTGTTGGGCTTGGCACGTAGCAAGCCGATCAGGGGCCTGTCGATGCCAATGGCTCTAGGCTCAAGCGATTCTCGAGATGCTCAAAGAGCGGAAGCTTGCGATAGCTCGCCGCATTCCGGAGCTTCGTCGGGATCCGGCTCGAAACGGCCGCAAGCACGTCCTGCAGTTCGCAGAATCGCAATATACCGATCAGCACAAACCCCTTGGAGTAGGCTTCGGGGTCCAGAGAATGAAGTTCCAGCGATTCGATTTTGTCTGGGGACAGTAGGGCCGCATGCAGGGCATGGACCGACATCTGCGCACCGGCTTTGAGTCGGCACCGATCGATGCGATGTTCGGCCAAGACCGCTTCGATCGAACTGGCGATGCCTGCGACCTGACGACCCTCGAGCGACCAACCGGCCAGCAAGTACGATCGTCTCCAGTGCAGTCCGATCTTATCGGTCGGATCCCAAGCCCAAGGTCCGCGTCCTTCCGGAAAAACCAGGTAGGTCGTCTGGTTGGCTGCGGCTTGGGCCAATAGGGTTCGCCAAGCTTCGCCTAGGATCTGGCCTTTGACCAAACCATCGCCGTCGACCCCCTGGCTCTCGAGCGATCGAGGGTTCGTGGTGATCGTCCAAGCCCTCCAGAGCGATTCATCCGCAAGAACGATTTGGACCGACGGGTCGATCGACTCATCATGCGCCCATGCGCGGATCCGCAGGAGCGTCGCGCAGGGGATCGAGTCGGATTGGCATTCGAGTTGGGTCACTTCCCAATCGTCCCGAGAGACCCTGACACCTTGAGTGACCCTGTCTTGCGTCTCGATCAGCTCGAGTCGCGTTTGCGGCGATCGAGCCGTCGGAATCGCTTGCGACGCCCCGAGCGCGTGAGCTTCCTGCGCAGTCTCAAGTGCTCCAGCGGACTGTTTATCGGATGGGAAGCTTGGCAGTCGGCCGTGGACCGCTTGGGAGATCTCAAGCCGGATCGCTTCGCAGCGCAAGTCCCAGGACGATCGGTCCATGGGGAGTTGGGCCTCGGTCCCAAAGGCGCTCGCAGCGATCGGAACGAACCAGTCTTGGACATCCGTGACGCGTTGGTCCGGGGGGAGCGACTCGAAGACCTTCAGGTCGGCTTTGGCAAAGAGGGGTTCGGCGATGCGTTGAAGCTTCCGTTGGGTACCGAGCAGATGGCGATCGAACCAAACGAAGCAGCCGAGTTGGAGTTCTTGGGTGTCTTCATGGCCACCGGTGGTCCATTGGATACCGAGATTGCTTTTCGGTTCGAGCGCATAGAGCGTGCGCAGTTGCTGTTGGACGCGAAAGACGCCTCGGAGTGGAAAGATGGGGTCTTCGTCGGTGTTGCCTATCAGCAAGGCGCGAGGATGGACCATCGCGCACAGGGTCGTGTAGTCCCAACCGTAGCGGTTGTTGAAGAACATGCAGTCGCAATGCCCTCGGACGACTTGATCGATGACCTGATCGCGAAGATCGGTCACACCGGCGACCGGTACAGCGACTCGAATCCGAGGATCGATTGCGGCTGCATACCAGCTATAAGCCCCCCCGCCGCTGCGGCCGGTAATACCGATCTTGGACGCATCGACCTCGGGCCGAGTGACCAAGTAATCGACGGCTCGGATCGCGTTCCAGGTTTCGACTCCTGCGGGGGTATACCCCCGGGAAGGCCAATCCCAGCGATTGAAACGGTAAAGCCCGTGGTGGATCCCTTCGATCTCACCGAGTTGGATCGTGTCGATGGCCATGGCGATGTAGCCTTGCCGGGCAAACCAAGCCGGATGGTGTTGGTAGTGGGTTTTATTCCCTAAACTCACCCCATTCTCTTTGACTTGGCCATGCCCGCAGACATAGAGAATCGCCGGCAGGGGTTTATCGATCTGCTTGGGCCGATAGAGGTTCCCGGTGACGTAGAGTCCCGGACTCGATTGGAAGTGGATCTTTTCAACAACGAGGTCCTCGTGCTCGAGCGTCCCGGTCGTGACCGCATGAAGTTGGCTCGGGCGTGACTCCAGTGGGGGCAGACCGAGCATTTCTGCAAGTTGCCTGCGGAGTGTCTCTTGTGCAAGGCTCCATGGCTCTTGGGTGCCGAAAGCATGCAAGTCGTTGGCCCTTTCGATTTGCTCGACCCGGGAGCTCAAGGCTCGGCGCGTCAGCTCGATCCCTGGGTTGCCCTCGGGATTCGAGGAGGACTGAGCCAGCGAGACCGGGGCCAGCAGGATCGGGGCGGCCGCAAGAACGACCAACAGAAGCAAGGCGGTTCGATTCCACATGGTAGTTAGGTTGGTTGGTTGGTTGGTTGGAACTCGGGTCGCAACGCACTTGGCAGGTCTTGATGAAAACGGGATGAAATCCCGGCGGGGTAATACCCAATATAGCTCGCTTGGGGGTATGCTGTCTTGCCGTCGCCATCGGGCCAACCCGTGCGGGAATCCAAAAACAATCGATGAGGCAAACGTCTTGATCCATCGTCTCATGCAATCGGCTTGGTTGGTCAACGCCTGGGCGATCCTGGCTGCCTTTGGGACCTATTTTTGCATGTACATGTACCGCAAGCCCTTTACGGTGGCGGCCTTCAAGCAAGAGGATTTGGCCCCAGTGTTCGGCGGGGACTGGGATCAGAAGGCCGTTTTGGTTTCGGCGCAGGTGATCGGGTATTTGGTCTCGAAGTTGGTGGGGATCCGCGTGGTGTCCGAGGCGGGCCCCGAGCGACGAGCTTGGACTATCCTCCTGTTGATTCTCGCGGCGTTAGGATCGCTGTTTCTCTTTGCCATCGTCCCCTCTCCTTGGCATGTGGTTTGTATGTTTCTCAACGGCTTACCGTTGGGAATGGTTTTCGGTTTGGTGCTAGGGTCGCTCGAGGGCCGTCGCTTGACCGAGGCTCTAGCGGCCGGTCTGTGTGCCAGTTTCATCTTGGCAGGTGGCGTGGCCAAGACGGTTGGCCAGCAGGTGATGGACACGACGCAACAACGGCTCGGATGGAACTTGGCCGAATCGGAGCGTTGGATGCCGTTTCTCTCCGGGCTGTTGTTCTTCCTACCGATCTGCTTTTTTCTCTGGATGCTCCATCAGATCCCACCACCGACGCTCCTGGACCAGACCGTCCGCAGTCCCAGGGAGCCGATGCGCAAGGAGGACCGATGGCACATGGTACGGACGTATGCTTGGGGGATCGGTGCGATCGCTAGCATGTACTTGATCGTGAGCATCTTGAGAAGTTTTCGGGATGATTTTGCCAGAGAGATTTTGACTGGACTTGGGGCCAAGATCCAATCCTCGGATTACGCGAGCATCGATTTTTGGGTGATGCTCGTGGCGACCATCACCAACGCTTCGGCCGTATTGGTCAAAGACAATCGCACGGCGCTTCGCTTGGCCTTTGCGACCTGCGCAGTGGGCTTTTTGCTGATCTTGCTGAGCGTCTTAGGCCATCGGTTTTGGATGGAGATCTCGCCGACGGCATTGATGGTGTGCATTGGGGCAGGTCTGTATTTGCCCTATGTCGCAGTCCATACGACGGTCTTTGAGCGGATCATCGCATGCACTCGCGACCGAGCCAACGTCGGTTTCATGATGTATGTGGCCGACTCGGTCGGTTACTTCGGATACGCGATATTGATCCTATCGAAGAATTTCTTCGTCGGCTCGATTCCAGAGACGAGTTTTGCAAGCGTCTTTTTGACCACATGCCTGCTTGGATCGATCGGCAGCATTCTGTTCGTCGCGATCGCTTCGCGGTCTTTCGACCGGCTTGAGGCCAAGCGGTAACGATACCGGACAAGACTTTCTTGTGTTCGATCGGTTCGCGGTATTTGCAACCCAGTCTCAAGCGGTCCCGGAACCGGGCAGTCTGCTTATCTTTGGAATTGGCGGGCTTTGTGTTCGCTTCGTGAGGCGATCGATTGCAAGTCCATGATCACGAGGCTATCGCAACATCGAAAACTTCAAAACGGCTGTATTGTTCTACTGCAGTGGATTGGATCTCGACCCGTGATAATGCCGGATGGGCCAAAATGGATGCCCTAATTGCATGGTTTTGCAATTCGCATACCAAGTGGCATGGCACCCGGAACTGCGAGGGGGGGGACTGGATTGTAGCCAGTTCTGCAACGATTTTCAATCACAACCCATTCACCTCTCCCTGAACCTATCTGCCATTCATAAATTACAAAACCGCTTGGCGATATAGGCATGGTCGAAACAACATTACCATTCGAATCAACCCAGTCGGGATTGATGGAATTTGCTTTGAATAAGACGTCCGGATAGTTGGTTTTCCAATCACTAAGTTGTTGGGGATCAGGACTCCAATTTGGATTCGCAGGTAATACGTCAATAGGGAGACCGTCTGGCATCGCTCTATCCTTCTAAAGTTAAAAAAATAAAAACCAAGTAACTTCAATCAAATACGTGTTTCGTTTACTCGCCAAGTAAAGTTCTGACGACCCGGAATCCGTTCAGTGGATCCGGTTCGCCAACGATACGATCCGTTCGGCAATAGCTGAAGCCCCAAAGCTCACCCGGAGCATCCAAAGACACCCCTCTAATTCTTGGGCCTCCATATGGACTCGCTTCCGATATTGCTTCGTCATCAATGAACTCATCGCTGTCTCGTATTGGGTCGCAACTGCGATCGCAAATCTCTTTGACATTCCCGTACATGTCGAACAATCCCCAACGATTTGGTAAAAAGCGAGCTACGGGTTGAGAAGTATACGCACCGTTGTAGAATTGAATCCCTGGTGTTTCGCTTACCCATCCGTATTGGTGTTCTAGGTGTTCTGCATCGCCGTAAAACCTGTTTGTGGTGGTACCAGACCGGCATGCCAATTCCCATTCCCCGTCCGTAGGTAATCGATAACCATTGAGTGCGAGATGATTCGTCTTGGGATAAAGCTTTTCTTGACCGTCTTGGTCACTTCTCGCTTCATAGCACGTCTGTAGTCCTGATGCGACCGACCAGCTATTGCAGAAACTGTACGCCGCTTGAATGGATACCATAGCCATCGCGGCATCTGGATCCGCTTCAGTCAACATCGGATCGGTTGCAAAATACTCGGGAAGAAAAACTCTGAATTGTTTGATCGTCACTTCGTTCGTGGCGATCGCGATACATCTTGTAAACCTTCGATCGTGCCAAGGCCATGGGTCGGTCAAAAGCGGTTCAATTTGGCCATCTGGCATTCCGAGTGCCGCGATACAAGGTTCAATGACCACGAAATCTTGATACTGCCCTCCGATTTCATCTACGAGCCAAGTACTATTTTGAGCAAACGGAGGTGCGTTTAGTTTAATGTCAAATTTCGACGCGTTCAGCCTTGCCATCGAGTGAATGCCGCAGTCTGGGTCATGGAGCCAAAAGTAATTCAGCAAGCCCTCCAACTCGGCGTTTGGAATTTGGTCCGCTCGCAATCGTGAAAGCAGTTGCAATAAGCCGAATTTGATTGTTGAGGATCGTTGGTCATTTCTGTCTTTCAGGCTCAAAAGACTGTCAAAGACGGGTTTTGAATCTAAATCTAGATTCGAAAGCTTGTGAACAAAAAGAGTCAGAAGCGTTGCGTCAGTCGAGCTCTGGAACGAATCGAATGCGATCTCTTGATCTCCAAGTAGCCAAGTTGCAATGGCTAAATTTGAGACCTGAGCTGGCATGGAGATTGAGCGTGCGAGATTACTCTGGCCTGAGGAGGGTATTCCAAATTGGGATTCCCTGTGGAGTTTTTTCAATGATGCGAGTGCTGCTGTTCGTCGATCACGAAGCGCTAGCATGACTGTCGGGATCTGAAATTCTTCCAAATCGCAAATCAATCCACTCAAAAAATCTGTATCCGCAGCAAAAAACTTGACTAGGGCGACAGTAGCGTTAAGTCGCGTTTCGCGAGAGGCATTTCCAGCTAGAGCAAACTCGCCCAAGGATTTGCCTAAGTATTTTGAACCGACTTGATCAAAACAAGTCAACCATTGCTGCATTTCGAGTTGAGGCATAGAGACAAGGGTTGATGAAACACTCCTGCTGAGAGATGGCCAAATGGAGTTTCGGGGATTGAGGTAGGACAGCAGAGCTGCAAGCCTTAGGGCTGAATCCGTATCGGATGCATCGAGAGACTCATGTAGTCGCTGAACCACGATTGGTTCCAGGAACGTTTTAGTCGGTCCATCGACGATGCATTCGCCAACAGAGTCTATTTCACCAGCATCGGCTGTTTGCAAAAAGCTAATGGCTCGTTCGGTTGTCTGTTCACTGCGATCTCCAAAAACCAGCAACGTTAGGTTTCGGTTAAATACAGCGGTATTGGTGGTTGGAGTTTCAAGATCTGCTGCCAATGTTTCCTGCGACGGTTTGAGTTGCCTGAGCTTTCCAAGCAAAAAGGGAAGACTGCTTATCGATGCATTCTTGATCTGAGAGAACGTCAAATGGATCTGTTTTTGCTTTTCAAGAATTAAGTATCCCCAAAATGAGGCAGCGATCACAACGAGCGAGGATAAGATGACCAGTTTTCGCCTTCCCCCATACAACCACTTCTTGAGGCCCGTAGAAAAGCATCGATTGTGTAGGTCCTGTAGTTGATTCGCTAAGCTCTCCGCAGTGGGATATCGATCTGCAGGATCCTTACTTAAACAACGTCTGATAATACCATCTATTTCATAAGTTTCTCGTGTCGACTCGATGAGCGGCTCATCGTTCTGTATTTCATGAAATAGCTTGTCTCGGTTTTTTTGAGGGAAAGGTCGTCGCCCGTGTACCAGTTCAGATAGCACGACTCCGATCGCCCAAATGTCGGAGCGTCGGTCTATCATCAGCACATCATGACGAACCTGCTCTGGCGACATGTAGGGAGGAGTCCCTCCCCGACTTATGTGTTTCGAGGATAGTTCTGAAAGGTTCATTCCCAATCCAAAGTCGGTAACATGGGGTTGCCCGAACTCGTCAATCAGGATATTCGACGGCTTGAGATCTCGGTGGACAAATCCTCGTTCGTGAGCGTAGTGTATGGCTTTGGCGACAACGATCATCTGTCGCACGGTTGTTTCTAAGGCAGTTTTCCCCATTTTGTGCTGAGGGGACAATGGTTTCCCACACACATGCTTCATGACGATAATTGTATGCCCCGACGCATCTCCCAAAATGTCATAAATCGGTACGATGTTTGGATGATCCAACGCAGCCGCATGCCGTGCTTCGGTGAGAAAGTTCTCCAGGTCGCCTTCGGTTCCAAATGCCGTGCGCTTTGGGGCTTTTATCGCGACGGACCGTTTCAGTAGTGGATCGTAACCCAAAAACACACGGCCAAATCCGCCTGTACCCAATACACCTTGGATTTCAAATCTTCCCAACATTTTAAAGGATTCTAGCGACGATGAATCATCGCTGGAGTCCGCCGAGTCCGTTGGAGCTTCCCATTGAACTTGGATTCCTGCGAGCATCTCCTCGAGGCGAATGCAATTTTCCTCCAAGAGAAACGGGGATATTGGCTCGTTTGGATGCGGTTTTGATTCTTTCGAGGAAATCCTATCTAGGACTTCCAAGCACTGTTGACAGGCCAGCAGGTGACTAGACATCAACTGTAGGGCCTGCTGTTCTACTCTGCCAACGGCATATGCTTGCCACTCAGGGCCGGTTGGGCATTGATCCGATGAGTCTATTGTTTCGCGCGACAATTCCATTTGAATGGCGTACTCCCTGTTTCACCTAAATCGTTTCGCCATCAATCAATTCCCCGAACTCGTCATGAAGTCGCTTGAGTATTCTCGACTTGGCGATGTACACCGAATTCACACTGATTCCGAGTTTTTCCGCAACATCCCTTGCTGGGATCTCATCAACTACAAGCATCAGGAACGCTCTACAATCTTTGTCTGCAAATTCCCCTTTGATGAACTCAACTGCTTTTTGGTAAAGGACCGCTTTATCGTGATTACTCTCCTCGTGCTCCTCGTTTTTCTCGATGGTTACAAAGCCAAGCAGAGGGTTGTCTCCACCAAATGGAATTGCGACACCGGTATTTTTTCGACGGTGATCAGTAATTTTGTTATGAGTGATTACCCTTATCCACGCGCGAAAACTTTGGCCCACGTTCGTTCGATGGAATTTTTTGAGTTTACGGATCACCGAGCCAAAAACTTCCTGACTTACATCCTGAGCATCCTGCGGAGACAATCCTTCTTTTCTAATCCAGTGGTAAACCAGACCCGCATACAAATCAGTAATGATCCGGAACGCGTCTTGATCACCAAGCTTTGCCCGTTCGAGGATGCTTGTTGAAACACTGTCGTCCAACTCGTTAAAACGTAGAACGTTATTGTCTTTCAAAACTTTTCTCCGCGATGCAAGTGCGATCGGCGAGGCATAGGCAAGGAAGTCGATCGAATTGTAGTCCTGCGACGCCTCATGCCGATAGCCCCGGGAAGCAAATTTTTTGGCAAGTTTCATAGATTGGCTGGACCGAATCGGAAATCTTGAAAGACCATCGCGTTCTTCTTGGTGTGCAGCGAGCGACGTATCGGTCACGATTACCTGACTGATGGTCCCGAGCGCGTAGATACGTTTGGTGGATGGCTTCAAAAAGTCCCGCTGAATGATTGCCTACAGTCCCAAATCTTCGCCAGTGCGGCGAGAACTATCCTCCAATCCGAAAGGGTGCATCGTGATCAATGTTAAGTTTCGAGTGCTTGGAATCTACTTTGGTTCATATCCTGGTGACGAAAACAGCGTCACCCGCGAAATCTCGGTAGATGTCGCTGACAATCCAACAGTCTATGACGTAATGAAAGCAGTCGCGATCAAGGCGGCTTCTGGCGTTATCCCGGGTGTTCGTCTGTTTGGGTTTACGCCGATTTTTGCTGCACCAGGACAAGAAATCGACAGCATTACTGTCGAATTTACCGAGCCTCCCCGACGCGACCGTCCTTACGCGGAAGGGACCTACATACTTGAGGATTCGAAGTCCACCAATCCCAACCGAGTCCTGCAGTACTATATTGTAAGTCCAGAGGGCGTGCAAAGGAATCGCAACAATCGTACTGCTGTGTTTACAAGTGCTCCAGACGCTACGATTCTTAACGGTGACACGATAATTTGGAGACAGGTCTCTATTTGCGTCGGACCGAATGGAAGCTTCAGAGCGAAAAGTCTTGCGCAGCGTGGTCTTGAAACCATGATGCGGAGCTAGCTCGAACGCTCGGATGCACCGAAGCGGGACTTGCGAGCCCTTCCGGATGATTGGTTCTCCTGCTCCCGCTCGGTGATCCTGGTCGACTATGTCGACCTGGGGGGCGGTAAGTCAGATCGGGCCGCCGGAGTGGCGATCGACCGACACGGCCGTATCCTAGTCGTGCACGCTAATTCCGCAATCGTCACACTCGTTTTACTTTTTTTCCTAGCCTTGGAGCCTAAATCGTGGGATCTGATACAACGTTTATTCCAGCATTCGAAGGGAATTGGCAATACCAAAGCTTTCTGTTGCTTCCGTCTGACGAGCAGTTAGCTGCAGCACCTGGTACAAACGTCATCGCTAAGAAATGGGCTATGGGAAAACTTCTGCTCGCTGATGGTACGGAAATGGAAGCTGCTGGACAACTTAAATTTGCACCCGGCATCGAACTGAAAGTCCATTTGAGATTCACGCCGGGCGACGCAGGTAAACCTGCTGAGTTCAAGGGTACCGGTACTGGTGAGACGGGGCCGACCAAGGGCGCAGTGTACGAATTGAGTGGCTGGGCATTCCCAGATGCAACCGGAAAACTCGCGGGTTGTTGTGGATCAGTTAGAGCTGCACGTGGTTCAGATGCTTATCCGGATACCGATCTCGGAGGTATGCCAACTGGTACCATCGGTTCATTTTCTATCACGAAGTGATTTGCCGATTGAGTAGCTCACGCAATTCATCGCATCTTAACGTACTAAGAGCCAGAAATCGGGTAACGGATGTCTGTCGCCAGGGATGGGAAACAAGCCAAGGGCTGCCGCACAGCCAGGCCGTAACTGAATGAGCTGCCGATTCGTCGCAAAGAGCATTACCCAAATCGGTGCCAGGCACCCGGTGCGGCGCCAGGTCGGATGCTAGCAAAACTCAGCCCGGCGGCCCCTCAAACAGGTGCCAGGCACCCGGTGCGACGCCAGGCTGGATGCTAGCAAACAGGGCCCCAAATCGGTGCCGGGCACAAGGTGCGGCGCCAGGTCGGATGCTAGCAAAACTCAGCCCGGCGGCCCCTCAAACAGGTGCCAGGCACTAGGTGCGGCGCCAG
>QWPJ01000150.1 GCA_003671195.1 Planctomycetota bacterium | reverse complement strand
GGGATGGTTTGCGAGGTGTGTTTGAACAGATAGGACTTGCCTGGCAGGAGCGCATCGGCGTTGAGCCAAACGATGGTCGCATCGAATTGATTCGAGGATTTGGGTACGTTCCCTGGCCGAACGATCATATCGCCGCGTGAGCAATCGACTTCGTCGTCGAGTACCACGGTGATCGATTGGGGGCAGAAGGCTTCGTCCAAATCCCCATCTTGGGTGACGAGGCGTTTGACGCGACTGGTCCGCTTCGATGGCAGGACCATGATTTCGTCACCTTTGCGAAGGATACCCGAGGCGATGGTTCCGCAGAAGCCGCGGAAGTCCAGGTTAGGGCGATTGACGTACTGGATCGGTAGGCGGAAGTCTTCGAGGTTTCGATCTGAGCCGATGTAGACCGACTCGAGGAAATTCATCAGGGTATTGCCTCGGTACCAAGGCATATTTGGGCTTGGGTCGACGACGTTTTCGCCGTGGAGAGCAGCCAGGGGAATGAAGTGCAGATCGGGCAGGTCGAGTCTGGAGACGAACTGCTTGTAGTCTTCGCAAATCTCATCGAATCGAGCTTGGCTATAGTTGACCAGATCCATTTTATTGATGGTCACAACGACGTGTCGAATCCCCAGCAGCGAGACGATGAAGCTGTGTCGTTTGGTTTGGGTTAGAACACCGTGTCTGGCGTCGATAAGAATGATCGCAAGATCGGCCGTCGAGGCGCCGGTGGCCATATTGCGTGTGTATTGTTCATGGCCTGGGGTATCGGCGATGATGAATTTTCGTTTGGCCGTCGAGAAATACCGGTAGGCCACATCGATGGTGATGCCCTGTTCGCGTTCGGCTCTGAGACCATCAGTCACCAGGGCCGGATCGAATTTACCTCCGGTGGTACCGTGGACTTTGCTTTCGTTCTCGAGTTGGGCTAGCTGATCTTCATAGATCATTTTGCTGTCGTACAGGAGCCTTCCGATCAGGGTGCTCTTTCCGTCGTCTACGCTGCCGCAGGTGATGAATCGCAGGAGTTCTTTGCGTTCGTGTTGTTCGAGGTAGGCCAAGATATCCTTGGCGATCAGTTCACTTTGGTGGGACATCTTAGAAGTATCCTTGCATCTTTTTCATTTCCATACCGGCACCGCCACCGTCTTTGTCGATCACGCGGCCTTGTCTTTCGGAGGTTTTCGTCAGGAGCATTTCTTGGATGATCTCTGGCAGGGTGGTTGCATTGGATTCCACGGCGCCTGTTAGGGGCCAGCATCCGAGGGTCCGGAAGCGTACCATTTTGTGTTCGATCACTTCGCCTTCGCGGAGTTTGAATCGATCGTCATTGGGGCTGATCAGGACCCCGTTGCGTTCGACGACGGGTCGTAGTTTGGCCAAGTACAGATCGGGAAGTGGAATGTTTTCCAAGTAGATATACTGCCATACGTCCAGTTCGGTCCAGTTGGACAAGGGGAACACGCGGATGCTCTCTTGCGGGTTGACACGGCAGTTGTAGAGGTTCCACAGTTCGGGTCGTTGGTTCTTGGGGTCCCATCGATGGAATTTATCTCGGAAGGAGAACACACGTTCTTTGGCTCGGGACTTTTCTTCATCGCGTCTTGCGCCGCCGAAGGCCGCATCGAAGCCGTATCTGGACAAGGAGGCTTTGAGAGAATCGGTCTTCATGACCTCGGTGTGTTTATCGCTGTTTTCGAAAGGATCGATGCCGAGTTTGAGGCCTTCGTGATTGATGTTCACGATCAGTTCGATCCCGAGTTGGTTTTTCACGTAGGAGTCGCGAAACGCGATCATCTCATGGAATTTCCAGGTTGTATCGACGTGGAGGAAAGGAAAGGGAGGTTTGCCTGGGTAAAAGGCTTTGAGTGCAAGGTGGGTCATGACGGCCGAATCTTTACCGATGGAGTAAAGCATGACGGGCTTTTTGAATTCGGCGGCCACTTCGCGGATGACGTGGATGCTTTCAGATTCGAGTTGTTTTAGGTGGGTCAGGTTGTAGGAATTCATCGGTATTGGGTGCTCACTGATGGCGGATGTCCATGGCGGATCTTTTTTACTGAATTCTTGGTCGCTAGGTCAACGGATCTGGGGACAAAAACCTGCTCAGGACGGAGGATTGTCCAAGCTTGGCGAATTCCTCGATGGGTGCGAGGCGATGGGTGCGAGGCGATGGGTGGATCGACCTGAAAAAAAAAGACGCAGGCCCGTAGGCTTGCGTCTTTCGTGGTTTGATGGAATGAGCAATGGTGATTGCGAGCAAACGGGGGAGTTAGGCTTTCGCTCTTTGGGCCAGTTGCTTTTTGCGTTCGTTGATGATGTCATCTTGAAGGCTACGTGGAACGGCCGAGTATCGGGCCAGTTCCATGGCAAAGGTACCTTGGCCCTTGGTCATGCTTCGCAGGTCGGTGGCATAGCCGAAGGTGTTTGCCAGTGGGACTTCTGCGGTGATGTAGGAGACCCCATCGCGGGCGTCGGTATTATTGACCAGTCCGCGTCGGGAGATCACGTCACCTACGACCGAACCTTGGTCGTTCTCTGGGCATTCGATATCGCATTTCATGATCGGTTCGAGGAGCATGGGGCTTGAGGCCCGCAGGGTTTCTCGGAAGCAATCGCAGGCGGCGATGTAGAAGGCCCTTTCGCTCGAGTCGACGTCGTGGTAGCTACCGTCTTCGAGGTCGATTTTCACACCGACGACAGGGAATTCGGCGAGCGGTCCTTTGAACATCGAATCGCGGAAGCCTTTTTCCACAGGTGGGATGAACTGTTTGGGGATTCGTCCACCGGTGACATGGTCTTCGAAAAGGAAGGTTGTTTCACCTTCGGGGTCCATGGGGGAAAGTTTGCCGACGATGTGGGCAAATTGTCCGGATCCACCGGTTTGTTTCTTGTGTTTGTAGTTGAATTCCTGGGCCTGGCCGGGAGTTTCGCGGTAGCTGACTTTGGGGGCCCCTACTTGGACTTCGACTTTGTATTCGCGGCGCATGCGTTCGACGTAGATATCCAGGTGGAGTTCACCCATTCCGCAGATGATCGTTTCGCTGGTTTCTTCGTCGTTGAAGATTTGGAACGTGGGATCTTCTTTGCGGAAGCGGGCGAGTGCTTTGCCCATTTTGTCGGCATCGGCGCGGCTGGCGGGAGTCACCGCGACTCGGATGACCGGTTCGGGGACGTACATGCTCTCGAGGGTACAGAAGTCTCGGTCGTTGCTGTAGGTTTCGCCGCTAGCGCAATCGATACCCATGATCGCGACGATATCGCCGGCTTCTGCGATATCGATTTCTTCGCGTTTGTCGGCATGCATGCGAACGATTCGGCTGAAGCGTTCTTTTTTGCTGGTACGTTGGTTGATGTACATCTCACCTTTGGCGATTTTGCCTTGGTAGATCCGCATGAAGGTCAGCTGACCGAATGGGTCTTCGACGATTTTGAAGGCCATGCCGACGAATGGGAGTTCGGTATCGGGTTTGAGGGTAAGCTTCTCTTCTTCGTTACCGACTTTGCGAGCCGAGATTTCGCGTTCAAGGGGGCTTGGCAGGTAGCGTAGAACGGCATCGAGAAGGAGTTGAACACCTTTATTTTTGTAGGCCGATCCGCAGAAAACCGGAGTGATCTTGAGCGCTTGGGTTGCATCTTTGCAGGCTTTGTAGATCAGATCGACGGGGACTTCTTGTTCGTTGAACAGAAGTTCGACGAGTTCTTCGTTGAAGTCGGACAGGCCGTCGAGCATCTTTTGACGCATTTCCTTGGCTTTGGCGACGTAATCGGCCGGGATTTCCTCTTCTCGAACTTCTTCCCCGTCCTTGCCATCGAAGTAGAAGGCCTTCATCGTGGGCAGATCGATCACACCGTCGAAGGTTTCACCGGCGCCGATGGGGATTTGCATCATGATGGCGTTGGCGTGGAGTTTATCGCGAACCTGTTGAGCGACGCGGTAGGCATCCGCACCGGTGCGGTCCATTTTGTTGACGAACGCTAGGCGAGGAACTTTGTAGCGCCGCATTTGTCGATCGACCGTCAGGGACTGGCTCTGAACGCCACCGACGGAGCAGAGGACCAAGACCGCGCCGTCGAGAACTCGCAGGGAGCGTTCGACTTCGATGGTAAAGTCGACGTGACCTGGGGTATCGATCAGATTGATAACGTTGTCGTGCCATAGCAACTGGGTGGCTGCCGAGGTGATGGTGATACCCCGTTCCTTTTCCAGTTCCATGTAATCCATCGTCGCACCGTCGCCACCGCCTTTGACTTCTTCGATTTTATGGATCCGACCTGCATAGAACAGGATCCGTTCGCTAAGGGTGGTTTTTCCCGAGTCGATGTGAGCACTGATACCGATGTTGCGTAATTTGGTTAGGTCCATAGTCTTCTTAATTCACCCGCAGAAAACGAAAAAGTCCGTCATTTCCTAGTAATTGACGAGAGAAGAGTTTACAGAACTCCCGGTTTAGGAAAAGACCAAATCGAGGGTTACTCGAGTGCATCGAGCGAACTAAAATGCTGCCGTTGAAGAACTTAACTCCTCCGAAGAACCCTTTTTTTGTGAGTCTGGGCATGCGGCAATGGATCGACTGGATTTTGCATGTCGACAAGCATTTGCGGGAATTGATGGAGGCTGTCGGTGCCCCGTGGCTCTATACGATCCTGTTTTTGATCGTATTCTGTGAGACCGGACTGGTGGTTTTGCCGTTTCTCCCAGGGGATTCATTGCTTTTTGCTGCCGGATCGCTCTGCGCGATCGAGGGTAGTCCGATGAGTATTTGGGTTCTTTGGCCCTTGCTCATCGTCGCTGCGATCTTGGGAGATGCGGTCAATTACTGGATTGGATACAAGGTCGGTCCGCAGGTATTCCGGAGCGAGAGTTCCAGGTGGTTTCATCGCGAGCATTTGGATCGAGCTCAGCGGTTTTATGATCGCTACGGTGCGAAAACCATCATTTTGGCTCGATTTGTCCCGATCGTCCGGACCTTTGCCCCGTTTGTCGCGGGGATCGGCAAAATGAATTTTTTCAAGTTCTGGTTTTACAATATCACCGGCGGGGTCGTTTGGGTGACACTGTTTCTTTTCGCCGGTTACCTGCTGGCCAAGGTGGTTTGGATTCAGAAAAACTTTTTCCTTGTGACCATCGGAATTATCCTCCTGAGCGTCGTTCCGATCGTCTGGGAGCTTTGGCAGGAGAAACGTCGAAGGGCCTTGGAATCAGACTCCCTGGGGTCTTGATTTCGATTCCGTCGGCTCGATTCCGTCGGCTCAACACCAACGGATCGGGTGGTATACTTCTGGCTTGTGCTTTCGCAGGATCATTCGCAGGAGAAAAGTCTTTCATGGAAATCGTTCATCACGGTGGATATTTGGGTGTCACCGGCTCGTGCCACCAGCTCCATTTGAATAGTTCGCGGTCGATTTTGATCGATTGTGGGTCTTTTCAGGGAGCCGACGCGAAACGCCGGAGTTCTCCGCAGATCGATTTTTCGCTCGATGGAATCGATGCGTTGTTGCTCACCCACGTGCACATCGACCACATTGGACGGATTCCTTATTTGATCGAAGCCGGTTTCCACCGTCCGATCTATTGCACTCCTCCGACGGCCAAGTTCCTGCCGGTGATGCTCGAGGATGCGATTCGGCTAGGGATGACTCGCAACAAAAAGGTGGTTGGGAGTTTGCTCAAGTCGATCACCGATTTGATCCAGCCGGTCTCCTACGGGAAATGGCAGAGCTTGCCTGGCAACGCGGAATTTCGTTTTTCGACCGCGGGGCATATTCTTGGGGCTGCGGTGATCGAAGTCCGCAACAAGGACATGTGGATCTGTTTTAGCGGAGACATCGGCTCGCGTTGCACGCCAATCCTCAAGCCTCCGGTCTCTCCGGAGCGAGCCGATATCCTTGTTCTCGAGAGCACTTATGGAGATCGGATTCACGAGGGCCGCGAAACTCGCTTGGAGCGGCTCGAGGCGATCTTGCTCGAGTCGCTCGAGAATCGTGGCGTGACCTTGATCCCCGCTTTTAGCCTTGGACGGACCCAAGAACTTCTTTTTGAATTGAATCAAATCATCGAAGGGATCGGCAAGAAACACGGAAGCTCGGCCTTGAATGCCTACGACATCATCGTCGATTCCCCGTTGGCGATCAAGCTGACCGATATCTACGAGCAAATGGAACCTTATTGGAGCCAGGAAGCCCGAGAGGTGCTCACCGTCGACAGCCAACCTTTTGTTTTCAACAACCTGATCGAGATCGATCGGGGCGGAGAGTCCAGAGGGAATCTTGAGTACCTCAAACGCTCAGGGAAACCTGCGATCGTCATCGCAGGTAGTGGAATGTGCACCGGTGGCCGAATCATGGATTATCTCAAGGCCTTCCTCCATCGTCCCAACACCGACATCGTTTTTGTCGGATACCAAGCGACTGGAACGACGGGCCGAGCGATCCAAAACTGCGAATTGGGCAAGTGCTCGGTCCGTATCGACTATAAGGAATTCCCAGTTCGCGCCAAAACGCATACCTTAAGCGGATACTCCGCGCACGCCGACCAATTGGACCTGATCCAGTTCGTCCAAGGCATCGCGACTCCCCCGAAAGAGATTCGACTGGTCCATGGCGAGGAGCATGCCAAGGAGGCCTTTCAGAAGAAGCTTCAAGAACTCGGCTACAACGCGACCTATTTCAAAAACGAACATGCCGATGGCCCCATCCGCGAAACCCAAGACAGGGAATAGCCTTCCGACGATGCAGATTCGTGGCGCGGCGACCCACAACCTTCGCCACATCGACATCGATCTGCCTCGCGGCCAGTTGATCGTTCTGACGGGGGTAAGCGGTAGCGGCAAAAGCTCATTGGCGTTCGATACCCTCTTTGCCGAGAGTCAGCGTCAGTACCTCCAGAGTCTATCGAGCTACACCCGTCAATTCCTCGACCAATTGGAGCGGCCCAAACTCGACTCGGTCCGGGGTCTGCAACCATGCTTGAGCATCGACCAATCGCAGGGTGTTCAAAGCCCTCGGAGTACCGTCGGGACGATCACCGAAATCTACGACTACTTCCGACTCCTTATGGCTCGCGTTGCGATACCCTCTTGCTATCAGTGCAACGAGCCAATTCTGCGGCAGTCCTCCGAAGCGATCGTCGGGGCGGTCATGCGATCGGTCCGGGGGACCAAACTGACGATCATGGCTCCGATGGTCCTGGACCGAAAAGGGGCTCACGCGGAGGTCTTGAGCAAAATCGAAAAGGCCGGTCTGCTCAAAGTCCGCGTCGATGGAGAGCTTTTTGAACTCGACGAAGTACCTAAATTGGCGGTCCGCAAAGAGCACACCATCGAAGCGGTCGTCGATCGCATCGTGGTCCGGGAAGATAGCCAAGAACGGATCGAAAAGGCGATCCTGAGTGCATTGCAATTGACCTCGGGTCTTGTCCGTACCTTGGCCGACGACCAAGAGCATCTCTACTCGACCCGATTCGCGTGCGTGCGATGCTCGATCAGTTTGCCGGAGATCGAACCGAGAACTTTCAGTTTCAACAGCGCCTACGGGGCATGCCCCAAATGCGAGGGCTACGGAGCGATCGGGGAGTCCAAAGAAATTCGATGCCCGACATGCCAAGGCACCCGGCTCAAGCGCGAGTCGCTGGCAATCCGCTTGGCGAATCTTTCGATCGCCGAAATCACCACCAAGACCATTGAAGAGTTACGAGTCTGGCTAAGTGACTTACGTTGGGACCCCGAGCGGCAAAAGATTGCCCAGCCGATCCTTCAGGAAATCCTCCCCCGCTTGGCCTACCTCGATCAGGTCGGTCTGGGCTATCTCTCGCTGGATCGTCCGGGTCAGACCCTTAGCGGTGGCGAATTGCAACGGGTCCGCTTGGCAACGAGCGTGGGAACTGGACTGACGGGCGTATGCTATGTCTTGGATGAACCTTCGATCGGCCTGCACGCCCGCGATACCGAGCGACTCATTGAAATCCTCCGTTCTCTCCAATCCAAGGGCAACAGCATCGTCGTTGTCGAGCATGACGAATCGATGATGCGGGCTGCCGATCTGGTCGTCGATATGGGACCCGGTGCGGGGACTTTGGGCGGTTCGGTCGTAGCCCAAGGTTCCTTGGAAGAGATCCTCGATGCACCCGGATCGCTCACCGGCAAGTACTTATCGCCGGGCTACAGGATGCGAGCAGAGGAGCTCAGGTCGGTCGGGAAAAAGCATCCCATGCTCCGGCTCGAAGGGGTCTGTAAAAACAACCTTCAAGACGTCAGTGCCGAATTTCCTATCGGTCGATTGATCGCCATCAGCGGAGTCAGCGGCAGTGGGAAAAGCACCTTGATTCACGATACGTTGGTCCCTGCGGTCACGGGCTGGCTCACCGATTCGAAGAAGTCCGGAGAGCATTGGCGAGGGCTCTACGGGGTCGATGCGATCGAACGACTCTTGGAGATCGATCAATCTCCGATAGGACGCACGCCCCGGAGCACCCCTGCGACGTATTGCGGATTGTGGGATTCGGTGCGCAAAGTGTTTGCGGCCAGCCGCGATGCAAAAATTCGAGGCTACCAAGCCAATCGATTCAGCTTCAATGCCGGCGACGGACGCTGCGACACCTGCGCAGGGGCTGGGCGGGTCAAGCTCGAGATGAGCTTTCTCGAGCAGGTCGATGTGCCTTGTGCGGCCTGCAACGCCAAGCGATTCAATCGATCCACGCTGTCGGTCCGATTCAAGGAAAAAAATATCGCAGAGGTCTTGGAGATGCCCATCGATCAAGCCGCTGAGTTTTTTCAGAATGTTCCGGATCTTCAAAATGCCCTTGAGTGCCTCCAATCGGTCGGACTCGGTTACCTGACCTTAGGACAACGTTCGACGACCCTCAGCGGTGGCGAGGCTCAGCGAATCAAGCTGGCGACCGAACTCCAAAAGAAGTCCAGCGGCAAGACGTTGTATGTGTTGGATGAACCGACTACGGGGCTTCATTTAGCGGATATCGAACGAGTCGTTAAGCTCCTGCTTGGGCTGGTGGAAAAGGGGAACACCGTGATCGTCGTCGAACACCAACTGGATTTAATAGCTTGCTGCGACTGGATCATCGATTTGGGTCCCGAGGGTGGGGCCAAGGGGGGTAAGATCGTCGGGGTCGGCTCCCCTGAGCAAATCGCCCGGCTCTCGACCCCCACGGGGGAGGCTCTGCGCGGGTTCCTCGGCTAGCAAGGAGACTTCGATGTCGTTGGAAAAGACCGATGGGGTGGTTCTCAAGGCCGTCGAGTGGAGCGAGACGAGCCTGATCGTGACGCTCTTTACCAAGGAATTCGGGAAGATTTCGGCGATTGCCAAGGGTGCTCGTCGGTTGAAAAGCCCCTTTGAATCTGCTCTTGACCTTCTGTCCCTTTCCTCCGTAGTGTTCTTGAAGAAGTCGGGAGAGTCCCTGGACTTGTTGACCGAAGCGAAATTGCAGCGGCGGTTTCGTTCGGCCCAAGTGGGACTTTTACCCCTTTACTGCGGATACTATGCGGGTGAGGTGATCAATGCGCTTACCGAGAACCACGAGCCTATTGCGGGCTTGATGGAATCGCTGTGCGTGACACTTCAGGAGCTTGATCGCCAAGCGAGTCCTGCATGGACCATCCTTGATTTTGAACTCCAAACAATCCAACGTCTCGGTCATATGCCGAGTTGGAGATGGTGTGTGGCATGCGGAGAAGAGATCGAAACCGATCGGCAATCGATTGCCTTCAGTCCCCTCGGTGGGGGAGTTCTGTGCCCAAATTGCACACCGACTCAGCGCGGTTATTTGCGTATAGCCCCAGAGACTTTGCAGATTCTCGAATCGCGGGCGGCGCAGTTAAGCCGATCGGATTTAGCGATCGTGCTTTGCGAGCCAAGAGCACCTGCGATCTTGGCCCCGAAGGTCCGAGCCGAGCTAAGGCTCGTCATGGAGCAGGTCATGTTGAATCTCTCGGAACGGCGATTGCGAATGCTCGATTTCCTCGGGGACCTCAAGCGTTAACTCGCCTTGCGGTCCTTGCGGCCCTGGTCCTGGTCGTTCTGACCTCGCCGGGTTGCAAAATTTTCAGCCCATGGCAAGAAGACGAATATTCGCGGGCCAAGAACTCTATCGAGGGCTATGAGGACAAGGAGGGGAATTGGATTCGTCCCGAGGGCTCCCGAGCCGACAAGGCGATGAATTCCGACGTTCCTAAGATCCTTCGTAAAATCCCTGGTTTGGGCGAGCGCAAAGTCGACAAAGAACTCGCTCGTGCCAAGCTCCAGGAAGCCAACGGTTTCTACCAAGCCGGTACAAATGCCCAGGGCCAGGAGCGTAAAGAGCTATTGAGGAAAGCCGCTGCGAGCTACATCGAAGCTGGAAAAAACTGGTCCAGTAGTTCCCTGGAACAAGATGCTCACTACATGGCCGCCGAATCTTATTTCTTTGCTGAGGATTATCCCAAAGCGGAAGATTACTACGTCAAGTTGATCAAGGAGTACCCGCGCACGCGTTACCAAGATCGCGTCGACCAGCGGCGCATGGAGATCGGGAACTATTGGCTTCAATTCCCGGACAAATTCTACAACGTCAATTGGACCGACAAAACGCGGCCTTGGAACGACACGCAAAACCACGGCAAACGGGTTCTTGAAAAAATGCTGCTCGATAGCCCCACCGGACGCTTGGCCGATGATGCGACCATGGACATCGCCAATACGGAGTTCAAGCGGGAGAATTGGACCGAAGCCCTCGATCGCTATCGCGACTTGATCTCGGTCTACACCGATAGTCCCCATCAATTCGACTCGCACTTCCTCGGGGCAAAGTCCGCCTTGCTGGCCTATCAAGGTCCCCAATACTCCTCAGAGCCTTTGGAGCAAGCCGATAAACTGCTCAAGCAAATGGTCCGTCAGTTTCAAAAGCAATCCAGCGAGCGCAAAGAGCCCATCGCTGAAATGCTAGCCGAGGTCCAGTACCGGCAAGCCGAGCGGCTCTACGAAGAAGCCACCTATCGGAACAACAAGCAAGAGTATGCCGCGGCGATCGTCTACTGCGATCGGATTCTGGACAATTACCCAGATACTCCCTATGCCCAAAAGGCTCAGGAAATCATCGATAACGCGGAAGGCAAGCCATCGGTCCCTACCCCGTACATGCACTGGATGACTTATGTCTTCCCGACGCGGGACAAGGTCACACCGTTGCTCAAACCTACGGAAGAGGAAGCCGCCGAGCGGCAGTCTTTGATCACGCGGAACCGACCTAAGTCACCATCGAATCCCCTCGATCCGACGACGGGGGATTCCCAGGTCCGAACCGCCGGCAGCGTAGAACCCGTCAAGCGGTGATGTCCATGGCTGCTCGAATGCATTCCCTGCTGATCGCTCTGACGATGGTTTTTGCCACCGGTTGTTTTGGATACCGAATTGGGACTCGCAATGTGTACCGAACCGATGTGCGGACCATCAACGTGCCGATTGTACGGAGCGATAGCTTTCGACCCGAGTTGGGTGTGCAATTGACTGAGGCGGTCCAAAAGGAAATCGAGCGCCGCACTCCTTATAAACTCGCAGACAACTCCGTAGCCGATTCGATCCTTTCGATCCGATTGACCAGCGATTCCAAGAGAGTCATCGCCGAGACCAACACCGACGAGCCTAGACTATTGGAAACTGTGGTAGCAGTGGAACTGAATTGGACCGACCGGCGGGGCATGAATCTCGTCACGACAAGATTTCTCCCACCTGGTGAAATCACCCATTACTTTGCGGAACGAACTGACTTTGTTCCCGAAGCAGGTCAGTCGATCTCCACAGCCTTCCAACGCAACGCAGAGCGATTGGCCAACCACATTGTCGATCAGATGGAATCGCGTTGGTAATCCAACCTATCGAGCACTCGAATGATCCTAAGCCGTATCTTGGTTTTCAGCCTTCTTGCAACCCTCGGAACAGGCCTCGATCTGGTCACCAAGGATTGGGTTTTTGCCTGGAAGGGACTGCCAGGAGAGCAACCGCCTGCTTGGTGGATTGAAAACTATTTTGGAATCGAAACGGCGGTCAATCAAGGTGCGGTCTTTGGGCTTGGCCAAGGCTACGGTTGGCTTTTTGCGATCGTCTCGATGGCCGCGATCTTTGGGCTCGTCTCGTGGCTATTTCTCTACCGCGCCTGCCATTCGCTGTGGCTGACAGTTACCCTGGGGCTCGTCACGGGTGGGATTTTGGGGAACCTTTACGACCGACTCAATCTGCATGGCTTGCCCGTGCCGTTTGCCGGCGGAGTTCGAGACTGGATTCTCCTGCGGTACGGCCAGTACACATGGCCGAACTTCAACATCGCTGACAGTCTCTTGGTCGCCGGGGCGATCATGCTCGCCGTCTATTCGTTGTTCTTGGCCGATGGCCCTAGCGAACCAGCAGGCCCTAGCGAACCAGCAGGCCCTGGTGGATCCGCAAGCCCGGGTTCCTCGGGGCGAGCCTAAGGGGTCTCCAAGAGAATCCGCACTTGTTTGCGAAGATCTTTGGCCATCGAGGCGAGTTGCTCGGATTGAGCTTGTGACCCTGGATCTTGGAGCTCGAGTTCGAGTTCGAGTTCACCGGCTTGGTCTTCGAGCAACCTAGCCGACTTGAGCATCCATTCTGCCGCTCGATTCTTTCTGGAGACTTTCGAG
>QWPJ01000185.1 GCA_003671195.1 Planctomycetota bacterium | reverse complement strand
GCAGTTGCACGGGTTCTGGTACTTCGAGGCCGAACGATCGTTTCGCCAAGCCGCCGCGATCGATCCGGACCGCGCGATCCATTACTGGGGCATCGCCCGAGCCAACGTCGAAAACCCCGAACGGTCCGCAGGCTTCATCGAACAAGCCGTCAAGCGGATCGAAAAATCCAGCCCTCTGGAGCGACGACTGATCGAGGCCTGGAGCAAACGGGTCAAAGACTGGCCCAAACCGCCGGATGAAAAGAAGGACTCCGACAAGAAGGACTCTGACAGTAAAGACGCGAAAGACGCTCCGAAGAAGGACCCCAAAGGCAGCAAGAAGAAACCAGCCGTCAGCGATGAGGTTCGCGACAAACGCAAAGAGCGTTTCAAAACCTACGCTCGCGAGCTCGATGAGATCGTTCAAGACTACCCTGAGGAGATCGAACTCAAAGCGATGCTCGTGCTGCAGCTATGGCAAAACCAAAGCCAAGGGCACGATATCCAAAGCTACACAGCCATCGACTCGATGCTTGAGGAGATCTTCCGACGCAACCCGCGTCACCCCGCTCACCATTTCCGAATCCACCTGTGGGATTACCGCAAAGAGAAACTCGCTCTGCGGGCTGCAGCCGAATGCGGACCGAGCGCGCCGGGAATCGCCCACATGTGGCACATGCCCGGCCACACCTATTCAAGGCTCCATCGCTATGCCGATGCGGCTTGGCAACAGGAAGCCTCTGCACGTGTCGACCACGCGCACATGATCCGCGATCGGGTCATGCCCGACCAAATCCACAACTATGCCCACAACAACGAATGGCTGATCCGCAATTGGTTCAACATCGGACGGCCTTCGGCAGCCGTCTCGTTGGCCAAGAACATGATCGAGCTGCCAAGGCACCCGAAATTCAATTCGACCACCGGAAACGGCAGTTCGAACCTCGGTCGACAAAGGCTATTGCAGGCGATCCGAACCTACCGGCTCTGGCCCCAAGCCGCCGAGTTGGTCGATAGCGTCTATTTGAAAGCTGACGAAGGAACCTCGCGGGCCGACGAGGTCCAAATGCTGCGAGGAATCGCTGCCTTTGAAACCGGAAATAAACAACAAGCCGAATCGATCCTTCAAGGCATGAAAGAACTGCGACGGAGTCTGCTCATCGACGTCGAAGCTGCAGAGCCAAGCGGCCAGCCTGCCAAACGTCTGCCCCCGAAACTCCTCGAACCTACCGAAGCTCCCAAAGATGCCTGGGGGGAAGAGAGGGATCTCCCCTTTGTCGATCGCGTTACCCAAGACTACGACGAGGAAAAGTCCAAGGATAAAACTCAGGAGCAAATCGATCGACTCAAGCAGACCCACGAGAAAAACTTCCGAAGCTATCGACTCGCCGGATACATCAATACGCTCGAAGCGTACGCAGCGGCCAACCGTGGTGATTTCCGAGAAGCCCTCTGGCGCTCGAGCGAAGCCAGAGACACCATCGATCTTTGGCAACGGATCGCTTGGGCTCAAAGCGCAGGCGAACACGCGATCGCTGTTCGCAAAGCCCGAGATGGATTCAACGGCGCCGAAGGTGAGGTCTTGCCCAGTGCCTCGATGGCAATCGTTGCCCATCGGGCCATTGAAGCCAACCCGCAATCCAAGGAGCTAGAAAAGTGGCAGCAGGATCGCAAGCGAGCGCTCGAAAGGTGCGCGAAAATCGCTTGGGCCAGCGAACCGGGTATCCAAGCGATCGACCAAGCCAAGCAGATCTCCGGGACCGTCGCACCCGAAATTCTCTGGGATACCCAAGCACCGCAGGTCAAAGACCTCGGGGATCGACCACCGCTCGATTCGCTCGGACCCGTGCGTTGGACACCTCCTGTCGCCCCTTCTTGGAGCCTCGGTGCCCCTGAGTTCCAATCTCAAAAACCGTTGGCCAGTTCCGAGCCGCCGGCGCAGAGCATCGGATCCTCCTCGAGTCTCCGGGGCAAGCCCTACGTGATGATCCTCTACCTCGGATTCGGTTGCTTGCACTGCACCGAGCAGCTCAAAGCGTTTTCGCCCAAGGTCGCTGAATTCCAAAAAGCAGGGATACAAGTCGTCGGTGTTAGCACCGAGGATGAATCCTCGCTCCGCGAAGGACTCAAACGATTCGACGAAACCATGAACATCCCATTGCTGGCGAATTTCGATTTGGATGTCTTCAAAAGCTTCCGATGCTTCGACGATTTCGAGGGCCAACCACTCCACGGAACGATCCTCGTCGACGGCCAAGGTCGAATTCGCTGGCAGGACATCGGGTACGAGCCGTTTACCGATGCAGACTTTTTGCTCGGCGAGGCCAAGCGATTGATCGACACACCCGTCGAGCCGAAGTAATGCCGATCCCTCCGCATTCCTGTCTGTTCAATTCTCTCCAATCTATAAATCTCCGATCCGGTGGCCGCTTCATGCCTTCAAGACCAAGCTCATTTGTTGACCCGCTAGGATCGCTCGCCTGCTGCATTCGGCTCGCACGGCAAGTACCGCTTGCACTCCTAGCACTGCTTGCCGGAGTCCTGGTTAGTTCGGTGCTCGGACAAGACAACCTTCCATCGCAAAACAATCTCCCATCGCAAGAACAGAGAGCAGGGCAGACCCGCACGAGCCAGGATCCAACGGAGCTTCGCCATTGGTTGGAGAGTATGGTCTGGCACCATAACTATTCACGAGAGGAGATCATGCAGGTAACGGGACTTGCGCCCGACACCCTCGACCAAGCGCTTCTGGAGTGGAATATTTCGCCCAAGACCAAGCCCCTTGCGGAGGTGGACCCTCCGATTTTCGTGCTTCCCTATCCAGGGGGAAGGCATCCACGGATCGGCTTCCTCGATGGGGCCATCGAACCTCAGCGCGAGACCAAGCTCAGCATCTTTACCCCTTGGGATCCGGGGAGCTATGTCGTGCTCGATGCGCCCGAAGCCCTTTGGTCCAACCTGGGCTTAACGTATCTGGCCCATACCCACATCGATACGATCTGGGATAAGCAGGGGACCAAGCTCGATCGATTGGAGTGGACACGCAAACCCGACGGAAGCTATTTCCTGCGAAGAGAGTTGCCCAACAAGATCACTTATGAGATTCTTGCGACACCCCATCGAGACCACTTAGCGATCCGCATGTCGCTGACCAATGGCACCCCCGAGACGCTATCGGATTTGCGGGTGCAAATGTGTGCGATGCTCAAAGGGTGCAGGGATTTCGACCAGCAGACCAATGACAACAAGATCTTTCGCCGATCGCTTGCCGCTTGCCGTAATACCAACGCGGATCGATGGGTGATCCTGGGCTTTGAACCCAACCACCGAACTTGGGGAAATGCTCCATGTCCATGTTTGCACTCCGATCCGATCTTCCCGAATCTTGAACCCGGCCAAACGCAGTACGTCCATGGACGGCTCTCGTTCTATCAAGGCACCGATATCGATGCGGAGCTTGCGCGCATTGAGAAGCAATGGAACGTTCTCGAAGAGAAGGTGATTTACGGCCAAGTCGTCGATGAACAAACAGGTTCTCCGATCGCAGCTCGGATCTATGTACAGAGCGAATCGGGTCGATGGCATTTTGCCGAGGCAGCCGACTCCCAAGGGCAGGCCATTCGTTACGAAAAGCAAAACTGGATCAATCCCCGATCGAACGAATACCATACGAGCGTCTCTGCGCATCGATTCTCGCTGAGGCTTGCGCCTGGCAAATACACAGTGACTGTCGAACGGGGCAAGGAGTATTTTCCTTCGATACAGCAAATCACCGTTGGGGAACAGACATCGGAAATAGAGATCCGGTTGAAGCGTTGGGTCGACATGGCCAGCCAAGGCTGGTTTAGTGGCGACACGCATGTTCACCGAACGATCGAGCGGCTTAAGGTACCGATGTTGGCCGAGGATCTCAACGTCGCATTGCCGATGGTGTATTGGACAACCCGCAGCGAGCAATCGCCAGAGTTTGGGGATCGGACTGAGCCCGACGATGCGAGACTTCCGAGCGAACTCATCGCCGTGGACCCATCGCATGTGATTTGGCCTAAAAATACCGAATGGGAGATCTTCACCGTTCAGGGCAAGCCGCATACGCTCGGAGCCCTCTTTGCGCTCAACCATCAAACACCCTTTGGGGTCGGGATCCCACCGATCCAGGGAGTGATCGAACAAGTCGACCGAGAAGGCGCGCTGTTGGATCTAGACAAACACGATTGGCCATTTGCGATGGTGCTCCCCCCGTTGCTTGGAAATCGCTTGACCTATGAGTTGGCGAATAATCACATGTGGAGAACCGAGTTTGCGTTTAGCAAGTGGACCACACCGGCTCCGAATTGGATGCCGCTAGCCGATCCCCAATCTGGAGGGGAAAAGGATTGGATGGAGTTTGTCCATCGCACGTATTGGTGTTTGCTCAACTGCGGCTATCGCTTGCAACCTTCGGCGGGAACGGCATCGGGTGTCCATCCAGTACCGGTCGGTTATGGAAGGGTTTATGTTCATTTACCGAGTGGTTTCAATTATCGCGACTGGATCGAGGGTTTGCGACAGGGCCGATCGTTTGTGACCACTGGACCGATGCTCCAAGTGCATCGGGAGGGAGATTCGGTGCACATCGAAGCCCGAGCCGACGGGCCGATCGAATCGCTTGAGTGGATCGAAAACGGCAAGGTGATCAAGTTACCGATCGATCAGCAGACCAAGCAGCCCAACGGATCGTATCTGCTTCGCACGGTACGAAGGGCCGAATTCGAGTCGACGACTTGGGTAGCAGTACGCGTATGGCAGGAGTTTGGCGGTCCAGGGCTAACGCAGGGTCGATGGAGATTTGCGCATTCGGCGCCGTTGTGGTATGACGTAGCGGGCAAGCCCCTAGAGCCCAACGCGCAGGAGCGCGAGTTCATGCAAGAACGGATCGAAGTCGAGTTGCAGCGGAGTCGCGGGTTGCTCATGCCAGAGAGTCGCCTCGAGTACGAGCAGGCGCTTAGGGCTTACAAATAAAACCCTTTCGAAGGATCCTGTGCGGCTCACAATGCGTCCCCAGGGCGGCGCTTCGCTATGCCCTGGGTTCGGTTGGACGCTGCCCTTGGCCGAAATCGAGCACATGGCTTGCGTCATGACCTCGGTGGAAAAAGGGTTTTTTCGTTGGAGCCGAACATACCTCCTTCCGTAGGGTTCGTGAAGCGGTCCGGGTCACCACCCCAAACATCCCCAACGCATCGACCACAAGGATTATTGCAAACGTCGCCAACCAAAAGGACCGCGGAACGTACCATGCGCGCGGGGGTGCCGCACGAGGATCCCATGCTCGATGGTGGGTTGCGCGGTCGTTGCGCTCGTTGGGGCGTAATGATGAGGGTGGATTGGCGGGTGACGGTGGCTTGGTAAATGATGGGCCGACCGCTCCACCACACCCTACGAAATCCGTCCCATACTCGCTTGCCCAGTACTTTTCCTGCGTGACAAGGGTCAAAGCTCAAGGTTTTCCTTTCAGAGCCCTGGCAACGCGAAACCCGAAATCGATGTACGTAACCGTAGGATCATTGTGAAAGCGATACGACGCCGAAGCGTCCCACCCACAGTTAATGAACGAGCCGCCACGCAACACCCGGGAAACGGTCGCATCGCGAGCTAGGCTTTCTTGCCTGTGTTGCTGCTCTTGCTGTGGAAACGGGGATACTTTGGCTGGGTCCTCGTAGTTCGAGCGTTGCCTATCCTGACACCACTCCCATGTGTTCCCCTGCATGTCCATCAGACCTGTGTTCTGGCTTTCCGGGCCACGATCCAGCGCCTTGCTCCCTGATGAAGCCCGTGCAGGATCGGGAATAACTGTGCAACCCCTTTCTTCGTTCGATGGATTCTTGTCAGTGGTCTCGAAGCAATTGATCCGCGATTTGATGAACATACGATCAGCCTTTTCTAAATGCTCGATGCGCTCCCACCAGTACTCGAGTTCCCAAGAAGCAAACCCGTACTTGGCCGCGTACTCCCACTCGGTCTCCCAAGGCAACTGACACGACTGGCCGTCCCACCTTAGCCACTGGCAGTACACCCACGCATCAAAAAAAGAAATTGCTACCGCAGGATGTTTCAGGGTCTTTGAATACTGCTTATAGTAAGCGCGCTGTGTGTGCCGAGGATTGTACAAGCGGTACCAAGCGTTGCTGATGGTCTGCCTGCCAAGCTGAAACGAGTCGATCGATAGCTCCGGATTGCTGACAGAAGTGAAACCGTAGAAAATCTCCAGAAGCTCTCTGACCGCTTCTTCAGAATCTTTTCGCTGTAAGATCGCTTTGAGTTTCTGCTTGCGTCTTTCCTTTTCCAGATTACCAGCACGTGTTTCAAAGAACTTATTTTTAGCAAAATACTCTTCAAGCTTTGCCTCGTCACGAAACTCGTTGAACTTTTTTTGACCAAACTCCATTACCCCAGGAATTTCCTGCCGCTCGGGTGTCGTACCCAGTTTGACCGTCCCACCGGGAATCAGCAGCAGATGCTCGGTGATTTCCTGTGCCGTGGCTTTAAATTCCGGGCCATAATCGCCTTTCAAAAAGACTCTTTCAAACTCGCCCCACCAGCGTTCGCGAATGGCGTTGGCTCGGGCTTTCACATCCGGAAAACCCTTCTTAGTATAAGCGTCCAGCGTCTCCCACGATCGGTAAATCATCTCGTTGGATCGCTTGGAATAAAACCCGTAGCCCTCATCGCGTGGATCATTGTCCTCAGGTGACTGTTTCCTGAAGTTGGGCTTATATAGCATCGCAATGGATTCTAGCCAAACCGACGCCGTACGAGCCTTGTTGGGCATCTCGCACAGGAACTGCCAAAACGGATAGTACTGGTCGGAATCGTCAAGGTCTGGCAAATAAATCCAGTCCCATAGGTACTGCGATTCCTCCTTGCTTGCGTAGTTCGCAAAATAAAAAGCAAGCAAAAACTCGTGCAAACTGCGATTGGCCCACACGATCCGTCGATTCGATTGGCCAATCGCCACCTCGTCAAATATCCCATAATTGAGAAATTGATTCAAATGCTGTACGGCTTTCCATACTTGTACAAAATTGGTTTTCAGTCCACCGTTAGCTCGCTGGCAAATCTGTTCCTTGAACTGGTCGTACTGCGGGACGCTTTCGAACTCGGGTATATCGTACAAATAAGCCGGCACAGGATCCGCAGCTTTGCTGGGTTTACCGCTGGTGAATGTTCGTGCAGAATGATCCAAATGGATGTCGAAGGACTGGAAGGCTTGGCGAGCCAGTAACTCAAGAACCTCCGTCGCTTCCACTCCGTCATACTCTTTTGGACGAGTTGCCATGCCCCTTGCGATCATCGTAACGAGGGCTTGGTAGTAGACATCCGCCGCCGTTCGGATGTCTTGATAGTTGTCCACTTCTCGCAGGTACTCCAAAACGCGAGGGATGCACAGAAGTTCCCTAGCCGTCTCCGGGATCATGGAATAGCGCAGCTCGCGCCTGGCCGGCGTCTGATCAGACGCAGCGGTCTCGATCCACCCCAGGTAGCGCATCTGCTGATCGACGGTAAACGGCTCGACTCGAACGAAGGTCCATGCTGGGTTAGAAAACGCCCGCTTCCATTGCATCAAAATGGCATTCGACCGCCCCGCGACAATAAGTCGAATCTGTTGGATCTCAAGATCTGCTGAATTGAGAAACTCCGCGAGCAGTTCGCTTTTGTCCGAGATCTGATCGAGGCCGTCGGCCAGCAGGGTTAGTTTGCCTTCTTTGGCGCGTTGGGCAAGGAGCAACTCGAGGGCCGCGCGTTGAATTTCCAGCCTTGTGCCCTTGGCCTGGGTAATTCTCAACAACATTCGGTCGGCAACAAAGCGGACCAATACGTCGAAAAAAGAGGCGCGTGTTGGCTTGTTGGAATTATCCTTTAGAACCTGCTCCAGGTTGGTCAGATCGATCTTTACCGCTATCTGGCCATCCTGAGCGTTTCCAATTGAGTTGAGCCGGTAAAGCAGCCACTCGATCCGATTTGTTTTGCCCATTCCCGCATCGGAGACGATGCATAAGCGGTTGAGGGAAATCGTGTCGGGGACGGGTTGCTTGGTTTGCACGTTGCAATGGACTTGATCGCGTCGAATTTCCCGATCGAGGATCGAATTGCCATCGAGGATTTCGTGCCAAAACTTCTCGAGGTCTTCTTCATAGAGGGTTCGGTTCCTTAGATACTCCTGTTGTGGATCCAGACCGGTGGTATCCATCGCAAACTGCTGGGTTCGACGCATGGGACGCAGCAGTTGCGGATCGAGGCATGCACGTCTTTGGTCTGGGTCCTGGCTGGACAAAAGACTCAGGACCTGGTCGTGGATGAAACAAGGGAGTGGCTTTCGTGAACCGTCGCTAATGGGCTTCATTCAACGCTCAGTGGTTAAGGGGAAATCTCGACTGTGGGGCCGACGGACCTTGTCCATTCGCTTGCTTACATCGGTCGGATCAGGCTAAGCATCATCGCCATCCTGCCAAAACCGCTCCGGATATTGATCGAAAAGCTCTGCATACAGAGTCGATCCGGTGTTAATCCCTTGGGAGTAAATCGTTTCTGCGGTATTCGAATCAAATACCTTCACGGCACTTTTGGCAATCCTCACAGGTTCCAATCCATTGCTTTCGGCAGAGACGTACTCTCCGGCAGGATTCCGCGCGTAGGCCCAAGTGCCGAACCATTGGTCCTGGAGAGGACGAGTCCAATCCGAATCCCCAAACACAATCTCCTTCAACACATCTTCAAAAGAGATCGTTTGAAAATCCAAATCTTTCACATTGAGAATTTTTTTCTGTGCGTTCAACCAATCGATCAGTAGATCGCTTGAGGTAGCTCGCGTAGGAAGAGATTTTTCGCCACCAAGGACCCCGATCCCGAAAATAGCAATTTCTGGAAACTCACTAAGCACGAGCGGTCCTCCACTGTTTCCTTCCATTCCCGACCCTAGGAACTGCAATCCCTTGCCGCTCGACGGTGCAATACTTCTCAGAGAGATTCCATCTGTTGGCGCCATTTCGCTACCGCCGAAAAGACAGCATTCGTCGGATGGAAACTGCGATACCTTCCAAAGTACTCCACTCGCTAGTGGTATCGGGCGGACCTCGGTCGAAACAAAATCTTTTGGTAACTGAAGCAATGCAACATCTAGGTCACCGCAGCTTTCGACCTCTGTTAGTTCTCTATACCCGTTTTGATCAGCAATCCAATTTCCGCCTCGTTGAGAAACGTGTTTACATGTCAGCATGTACCTTTCGGATAACAAAAAACCCGTACCTTCAAAGCTGTGGTTTTCCTCGCGATTTTGCGTCTCTCTACGAAAGAGCTTGAATACACGATTCTCTAAAGCCTTGAATTTCGTATCGGATTGCATTTTTTACCTTTCATCATCGCACGGTTGAATCTCTGACCAGGATCCAGTATAACCATTTAGCAAACGGTAGTCCTGTGAGGATCTTTCCATTCTGACTACTCGAACCACTCCACAACCCTTCTCCCGAAAGAGGCAAGTCTAATGGGTATCATCTACGCTGAGGCAATTCGCGATTACGATTTCAACCAATCGAACGAAATCGGCCGGGTTCCTGGACGTCATGGCACGACCATCACGGAAGTTTATCTTGATCCTGCAGTAAAAGGTGGCGTAGCGTACGGCAGGGAGGTACCCGGAACATTTGGAGCCATAGACTACCATATCACCTATCGTCAAACTGGGGTTTCGACCCCCCGTACCGAGGGTCGGTTCAGAGTCGAGGCTCAGGTCGCGAAGGAATCAGGTAACCCTTTTGAAGCTGGTGACAAAGTGGTTTTTGCTCGCGAGGCAGCATCGAAGTGGGTTGCATACAAGCCATTAAAGAATCCGAACAAGCATGGGAAGGACCCGAGCGATCTGGATCCGATGAGTGATTTCGAACAGGTCTTAGCGGAGATCGAAAACTGGTCCTGTGACCCCTGGGAAACCGGTCAGTATCTCACAGCGGGGCTCAGTGTTCCTCCGAAGTTATACGATGACGATGTCCGCAATTACTCTCGCGGAGACTGGTACCTGAGTTGCTGCAAGGACTTTGATCAATGCTGGAAAGTCCTCTATGAATCGGATCCAGTTCGCGAACTCCTCGACCTAACGGAACGAGGTGCAATCAAAATCGGCCCTAAGGAACTCCCGGTCGATCATGTCAACCGAAAGCTCTGCGATGAAGCCAAGACCGAGGCGAATCCGCTGATATTTATATCGATCCGTCAGGCGCTCGCCGGGGTCGGACATAAACCGACGGAGACCAGTGCTGTAACTCCATTGCCTGTGTTCACCTCGGTGGACTTCCTTTATCGAGACCACCTCTACAACCTAAATAGGAAACTCCGAGATAGGGGGACCGAGCCGTTGGAGGAATAATTCGTGACCTCGACAAACCGCAGTCCCTTTATCGCCGACCAATGTCTCTATGTGCTGAGCCCATCCAACGGACAGAGGTTATCTCCGAGGGAGTGCTTGCGACTTGCCAACCTCCCCGAGTTTGATGCGATCGAGAACTCGCCGTCCAAGAGCGATCGCACGACGGGTGCCACCGAACTCTGGCAACGGATCGAGTCTGCCAGCGAAAGGACGCGGTTCCTAACCTCCTTGGAGATTTCAGGCCAAACATCGGACGTCCGAACTGGTGGGCAGGATTCCATCCCCCGACAGATTAATGGAAGCCATTTTCATCGAAAATTGCTTTGCATCACCTCGTCTGCAGGCATCGGCAAAACGATGGCCGTCGAACAGACAATACATCTTCACTCACGCCTTCCCGATCATTGGGTGATCCACTACCAATTTGACAAGTTACCCATCGATCCGGACGGTTTCTGGGGTTTAGTCCCCATGGATGGAACTAGCGATTCTATTTACGAGCGCGTAGCAAAGCATTTGGATCAAACCCGCAAACCGAGCGATTCACCCGTCTGGAAAGCGGCCGCAAATTTGCTTGTCAAATCCAAAATGGATGCCGGTCAAGTAACAATCATCGTCGATGGGCTCGATGAGCATGACCCTGCAACGGGAGTATCCCGCGCGCGTGCCCTGAGAAAATTTCTGACCCAGAACCCTCGATTGCACTGCGTTGTCGCAGGTCGTCCCTATGCCATCGCCGAAACCTATTGGGAAGCATTGTTCGCGGCGAGCGAAGATCGTCGCGATGACAAGTCCCTATGGCTTTTCGGTTGCGTCGGTATGTTCACCCAAGACCAGATCCGACGTTCGCTTGGCCCTCAACGCGCCGAACGAATCTCGTCGTTGGCCGGTGAGCTCAATCTCACACCGCGCACGATCGAAGTTCTCAGAAGCCTTCCCGATGAGAGCTTTGCACGCATCAACAATCTTTGCGATGTGTATTGGGAGTCCCTACCAAGAACCTTCGAGAAGGATGTGCTTAAGAAAAACAAAGGGGGCGTCACTCCGAACGTAGGGGGTATCCAAATCGATACTTTCATCGAATACGCCTGCGCCTTGGCCATCACGATGTTTCTTGAGAAGAAACGTGACGTGCAATACAGTGACATCGCCGACGATCTTTTGACGCGTCTGAGAACGATCCCAAAATGGCAGGGGGATTCGGCGGAGTCGCTCGACAAACGTCGCGAATCGATCGAGGCGCTGAACGCCGGTGCGATCGAGTTCCGCTTATTCAACCGAATTGACACCATGGTTTCATGGCGTGACAACACCCTTCGAGACTTCTTTGCTGCCCTTTGGATGGTTCGCTACAGTAACGAGGCCGAACTCAAGCAATTGATCGAAACCATTCCAGAGCGGCCAAGGACGCCTGATGATAATGAAGTTTGGGAGTTCATCGCAAGTATGCCGGTTGGAGCCATGGTGGCCGGCCCCAAGAGTGAACGCTGCATGCGATGGCTGCACCTTGCCAAAGCGGTCTTCAAGCAACCAGAGAAGCATCCTCGTCCCACTCAATTGATGTGGTACGCGTGGCCAAGGCTGGCAGAACTCACGGCGAAGGATCCCGAAATCAATGTTTCTGCCGAAGTACCAAAAAGTGCCCAATCGATTCGAGAGCGGTTTTTAGCGGAGTTTAAGGCACTAGGTAAAACGCAAGAGTCGGCACTGATCATTGACGAAGACTTGATCTTCATTCCGATCGAACCGCTTGATAATGGATCATGGAATGTCGCGGTCGGCCATCCGGACGAAATCGACAATCAACCGAGAAGGATAGAACTCCACGGGCCATACTCCGCATCCATGTTTCCGATCACCCGACGGTTTTATAAATTGTTTGATGGCAATCACGAGGTCCATTACCGAGACGATTTTGAGAAATACTGCTCGGAACAGCGATGCCCTGTTATCCGAGTGAACTGGTACGACGCACAGATGTTTTCAATATGGAGTGAGAGTCGCTTGCTTAATGAATGGGAGTGGGAATACGCCTGCCGAGCGAATCAAAAGGACGCGGATCATCAGAAATTAAACCATTGGCGGGTAGATCCGATCGATGATGAAGCACGAGAAAAGGTTGCGTGGATCAATAAAAACAGCCAAAAACATACATGGCCGGTCGATGCGAAAACAGATCCGTCGCATACGAATTCCTTTGGTCTCGTGGACATGCTAGGGAACGTCTGGGAGTGGACCGAAAGCGTCTACAAGGTAGGAGAGGTTCCCCGGGTGTTGCGGGGCGGCTCGTTCAATTTCTATGGTCGGAACGCTTCGGCGTCGTTTCGCCTTCTCAGTGATCCTTCGGATTCGATCATCTATATCGGGTTTCGCGTTGCCAGGGCTCCGAAAGGAAAATCTTG
>QWPJ01000224.1 GCA_003671195.1 Planctomycetota bacterium | reverse complement strand
TTCCTGAACTAGCAGATCAAAAGCTCGACTCTTCTGCGATTCGCTGCTTCGCAACTGACGCATCGAAGGCCGAATCAACGCTCGCATCCGATCGATCGTCATGGGCTTGAGGAACCGCTCGTTGAGCCGATCGGCTACCGAGGGCATCATCATGGCATACTTTTTCTGCAATGTCGCAAGCTTCTCTAAGAAACTCTCGGACTCCTTAGCGACCCGCTCGTGCAACGCTCGACGCCATTGCATCGCCGAATCGCGGCAGCCGGCATGCACGAGAACCTCGTGAGCCCAAAAAACCGGCTTGAGATTCCAACTGATCCGATCGTAGCGAACCCTAAGCCTCAAGAAATCCAAGAACATGTAGAGCATCTCGCCACGGTCCGATTGCGTCGTCGTGGTGTTGTAGTCCTTGTACTCGGCATAATGATCGATGATCGCCTCAAAGACCACCGCCAAATGCTCGCGAGCTTCTTCAAATCCGATCTCCCCGGCCTCGATCGCATCGAGGACCGGCTGCATCTCTGGACTGTCTCGGTTGACCATCGCGTGCTTGAGCCAATTGCCAACCCCCTGATGCAAGATCGCTCGCACATGGGGCAAACTCAAAAAGACCTGCGTAAAGAGACCATGCCCATACTTCTGGATGAACTCCGAGAGCGGGCCCCAACGCTTCGGATTGTCGACCGACTCCAATACGCTCAATCGGAGCGTTCTGGAATGGGAAAGCCAATGCCCTAAAAGACCCTCGGTAAGCCGCTCCAAGAGCGGTACGAGCAAATCGGTCTTGGGCTCGGGCAAATTGCGGTCGACCAGCTCGTCGAGTTCCACGGACTTGATCTCGCCAAGCAAATCCTTCTTGACCTTGCCAGAAGTGCCCGAGTTCCCTTTCTCCTTGGAGAGTCCAATCGATTCCCATGACCATCCGAATGAGTTCCGGACCACACACCGGACCATCGCTTTAAACGCGATCTGAAAAAGGTCGTCAAACTCTGTGACCGCGCCGTCACCCACGTGATTTTGGATCTCCATCTTCCGTGCCATCGCAATCAAATCTGCGGATAGCAAGTAGAACCCCTGCCGAGGCAACCAAGTCAGAAGATGGGTCAATGTCCGTCGTCTTGATCTCGCATAGACAATCTCCTTGGGGTCCCCGCCCCGGGCCAAGGAAACATAAAGCAATGGCTGGTCACCGATCGCTGCGATGTATCTCTCGAAGCTCTCTGGGACCTGACCGCGTCGCTCGGACATCAAATGCCCATAAAGCTCGATCGCACATCGATCGTCGAGCGAAATCGAATCCTGACTCTGCCACCAAGCTTGAGTCGTGTTGTCCTTGATCTCCTGAGGGCTCTGAAAGAACGCGAATTGAACCCCTAAAAGCATGAGGCTTGCATCCGTGGTCTCCACAGCCGTTGCGATGATCTTCTCAATAAGCGATTCCTTGGCAACTCTCTGACGATCGTAACGCATCATCGAGTCTGCATCGGTCCCCCCGGTCGCTATCGAATGACCGCGAACCTGATCGAGCAATCGCATGAGCCCCTCTCGCTGCGATACGCTCGAACTGATCCAACTGCCAAAGGCGTCCTTCATCCGTGCCCGGTGCGGCAAAGCCTTGCTAGGTCCACGAACCTTGCTGAGCCAAGCTCCCGATTCGGCAACCTGCTTCCACATGTGCGCAAGCCCACTTAGAAACAGCAAATGCTCCCCGATCCGCTTCGACTCGGCGATGAACTCCTCGTCGGATCCTGTGTCGTTCTGGTAAACCGGACCCTCGACCCCGTCGTCGGTCGTATCGGTGTAACTGAAGCCGTCGTAAGCCGCACCGTAGCGATTCTCCTGGGGATCGTCCTCGAGGTTCGATTCCAAGTCCGTTCTTCCCGAGGAACCCTTGAGTGGACCCTTGAGCAATTGAAAACGAGGCGCCTGCCAATAGTCCTCACCGTTGGACTCCAAATACCCAAAGAACTTCTCGATCGACTCCCAAGTCTCCATCGCATTGGTGCTCGTGCGACGCGCAGGATCAAGCAACCTCTCCATCCATCGTCTTGCAAAGTCCGAATAAGCGATCGTGCCGCTGGAGATACCCACCCTGGGCACCTGGCTGAGCCAATGGATCAACAAAGCCCTCGAACCGACAAAATCCTCTCGATCTAAAAGCGCCTCGATCACCAACGCATAAGCCTTAGGCGAATCGAAGATCTCCGCATGGGGAGTCCAAAACCGAAGATCCCCGGCCGCAGCCCCCCCACGATGCCAAAGTCGCAAGGCTCGAGCCACATGCTGAGAGGACTCCAATGCCACCTTCGGATCCGTCGCATGCACCTCGGAAACCTCGTGGGCCGCATACTGACGCCACCACTGGGATAACTTGCTAAACTGACCCTCGGTCCGATCGCACAACTCCTCTAGGTCCCGCGCAGCGGCTTCACGCCAAATCCGCGATAACAAACCAAAACTCATCTCCATGATCTCGACGAGCTCATGGACCCGATCATCAGGAACCGACGCATCGTTGGTGCTAAAGCGGTTAAAATTTCCACCGAATCCGAGAATATTCCAAGGATCGACCAACGCCCCACAGGCGATCCCTCGCAAAACCAAATCCTCGATCTGACCGGGAATCTCTGCCGCTCGCTCGAGCTGCCCTCGCATCAAAAGCTGATTGCCAATCGTCAACAAACAATCGATCCGACATAGGATCCGCGCCGAAGGTACCTGGACATCGTCAGCCTCCTCCTTGGCCGCATTGGCACTGCCCATCCTTGCAAATATCCGCGCGACCTGAATCCTCTCGACCTGCGCGGCTCGCAAGCGACCGAGCGTCGTGTTGAGCTCCTGCCTTGCTCCACCCAAAGGCTGCCTGCGAATCTTCGCCTCAGCCTCCAAACGCTGGCCATGCACCCCTTTCAACTTGGGTAAGTACTCGACGTAAAAGGCATCCCGATACGCCGCGACATGACTGAGCAACTCCATGATCGTCGTCGTCGATGCAATGCTGTTGGGACTCGCTCCGCAAATCCCAGAAGCCATCAAAATCGTCCCTGCCAATACCGCCGCCGCCTCAGTGAGCAACTCGTCGCGCGATAATCCACCCCCATGACGCACCCGAGCCATCAACGCATCGACGGTGACCTGCTGCAACACAAAACGTCGGTAATAACCCGAACCATCGATCCTGTGAGGATCCCATTGCCCAAAATAATAATTCGGTCGCGTATTGACCGGATGATCAAAATCATAAGCCCTCGGATCCAATGCCAACTCGTCGAGTCGACTCAAATCGAATTGCGCAGCGCTCAAAATCCATCCCGAGGTCTCTTGCAATACCACCAACGTGCGCTCAATCAGCTCGTGGTAAGGCCCATAAGCAACCCCCACTCCCCGAATGAAAAGAGGAATAGGCCTGAGCCACTCGTGCTCATAAGGCTCCAGATCATGCCCCTCGAGTGTCGCGACCGGACGATACCCCACATAGTCGTTCAACTCACCAATCGCACCCGCAACGATCCGGTCGAACTGCTCCCAAGGTCCACCCTGCTTGAGCGTCGCCTCAATGGCCCTACCCAAAAACAAACTGTTGAAGATCCCCTGCGGCTCCTGATGAAAAAGAAGGTCGCTGTGGAAGTCCAAGTAATCGGGCAACAACGATCGCCATACCAATTCGATCACTCGCGAGGCTTGCTCGCTCTCTGCAAAGGCCGGATTGCTTCGCCTCAAACTCTCCAAACGCTCAAGTAGCCACTGCTGGATCTTCAACCATGCAGGCATTCCCGCGTAAACCGAACGGTCCCGGCCATCGAGCGCCGACAAATAGAGTCGGTTCAAGGCAGAGAGGAACTTCAAATCGCTCTTGCCCGACGAGAAGTTCAAATACCCCAGAACCTGATTCAAATCCTCAATACGCTCAGATTCCATAAGCACCGCCTCGGGTCGATCTGCCCCCGCTGCGCGTTCGTCTGGTTCTTTCCCATCTGGCGTCTGACTACTCACCGGTCCCCCCGGGCCCTGCGTCCTGGATTTTCCGTTCTCACTCCATCGTTCTGGAGCGTTGGTCCAATGCCAAGCAATGTAAGTCCGAGGGGAAATTCACGGAAGTGGTTTTTTCGATCCCGCCAGAGATAATGGACCAAGATTTCCTCGAAGCAAACCAACAAAAAAGCGGATCCCGAGTCGGAATCCGCTTGTGGATTTTCCATGTTTCTGTAAGTCCGCTTCGAAGGCCCCCCAAAGGGAACCCTAGTTGCCAAACGGATCGTCCGAGGCCGGTGCCGCGTTGGGCTTGGCTCCGCTCGATCCAAATGGGTCGTCGGCCGCCGGTGCTGGGTTGGCCGGTGCAGGGTTAGCCGGTGCTGGATTAGCCGGGTTATCGCCGAACGGATCGTTCGATGCAGGCGCAGGTTCAACTCGCTCTGCCATCGGCTTGGGCTGCCCCTTGTTGAAATCAGCCCCCTCACTAAATGGATCGTTGATCGATGGCACGGGTCGCGGTGGGGCATCCGAAGGCGACACTGGATTGATCGCCCCGTTTCGAATCCCTTGCTCATAACGCAATCGTTGCATTTCAAGGTACTTGCCCCGAGAATTCAACCTCGCCTTGCGACGAATCGCCTCGATCTGGCATCGGACCGGCCCCTGGATCCGCTCAAGTGCCTTTCCTACGTTGACTACACGCTTGCCATCGATCTCCATCTGAGCGGCTTGCTCAAAATCCGATACGCCCGCCTCGGGATCTCCCGATACGGCCGCATCGCAAAGTCCTCGGAAGTAAAACGCCCGCGGATCCTGACTCCCCGATGCGATCGCATCGTTGAGCCACTGCTGTGCAGTCGCCGCATCGCCGCGGAAATAAGCATGCACGGCATGCCCATAAACATCGTCCAAAGGGTCTTGAGCCCTAGCAGGAATCGAAACAAATGCTGCGAGCACCAACGCGCACAGGGAGGAGAATCTCAGATGCATATCAAAGCTACCTAAGGTGATTACGACCTATAACTGTTACCTAGAAACGACGACCTAATCCTAATTCCTTATCCAAACCGTGCAAACTATTTACGGTTTTCCACTAGAATTGAACCCACCGAGGGCCGAAAAAATGCCGGTCGTAACGAATACCCAGTTGTACCGATTCTGACGTCTACCCCCCACCGCGTTGACTCCATTCCCATCCAGTGAATTTCCTGCGCTCTATCCCGCTGCTGATCCTCAATGCAATCGGCGCTCTGGCCAAGTTCGCTTGGAATACCCTAAGCCTCGTGTTGGTCCTGAGCCTCGCGGCAACGATTCCTGTCGTCCAATTCGCTAGCCTCGGCTACATGCTCGAATGCTCAGCCAGGATCGCAAACCGACAGCCGATCCGCACGTGCTTCCCCGGAATCGCTCTGGCCGGACATATCGTTCGATGCGGTCTGTGGATCCTGCTGACCTGGCTACCGATCTGGTTCATTACCGACCTGGGTTACTCCTCGGAATTGATCCAACCAGGGTCCAGCAGAGCCCTCAACCTCCGGATCGCCGCTCGAATCCTGGCGATCCTCTGGGTCCTATGGGTCGTTTGGGCCATCCTCCGCGGCGGCCGCTGGTTCCACTTCCTGTGGCCTCAACCGATCCGATTCGCCAAAGCCCTTTTCTCGCGCGCGTTCTGGCTCAATGCCGAGAATCGATGGTGGAACTTCCTAGAACAACTTCACCTCTGGCGGTTGATCCGACTCGGGTTCAAAGCCAGCCTCGGCGCAGGGATATGGCTGGTCATCCCAGCATTGCTGATCCTCGTGGCACTCAACGCCGCCCCCGAGGTCCGAACCGACCAACAAGGTGGACTGGCACTCCTAGGACTCCTCGGTGCAATCCTCATGGCATGGGTCATCCAGTATCTGCCTACCCTCCAAACCCACATGGCTCGGAATGATCTGTTGGCTCGTCAAGGATCGGACAACCCGCAATCGACCAAACAACGTCTTGGCGGGGTCCTGGACCGCTCGGCCGCTCGCAAAGCCTTCCGTCGCACCCCGCTGCGCTACGCACTTGCCAATATCCTCTTTCTGGCTCTTGCCCTGCCGCTGTACCTGCTGAGAATCGAAGAGATCCCACCCCAACTGTGGTTCTTGCTGTCGATCTTTTTCGTCGTCCTGATGTTCCCAGCCAAACTCCTTATCGGCTGGGCTCTGCGCTGTAGCCTTGCGAAATCCGACGACGCCCATTGGACCCTCCGCTGGATCGCTTGGGTCCCTTTGCTTGCGGCCATCGCGATCTACGTCGGATTTCTGTACCTAGGAAAGTTCGCTCTATGGGAAGGGGGCGCGATTCTGCTTTTTCAGCACGCTTTCCTACCCCCCGTCCCGTTCTACCTGCGCTGAGCCTCGACTCTTTGAGCCTCGACTCGCTTCGACTAGCGGCCCTTGGAATCCCGCTTGGCCTGCGCCCGCTTGCCCTTGGCCGATACGTGTCCGGCGATGTTGCTCGAACGATTCGAAAGCTTCACGCGGTTGGACTTGGCACTGGCAGCCAGTTGGGCCTTGGCCGCCGGGGTCGCTGCGACAATCCCAGGCTTGGCCGTCGTCTTGACGACCTTCTTGGGCACTGCGATCGCAGGTGACGAAGAAGCCACTTCAGCACGCTTAGCCGTCCGCTTGGCAGCCGTCTTGACGAGGGTCTTTTTGGCCGCTTCGCTCTTCGAAGCAGGAGCCTTCTTGGTCGATGCTTTCACAGCAGTTGCTTTCACTGGGGCAGCTTTGACCGCAGCTTTTACAGGTGCGGCCTTTACCGGAGTTGATTTGACGGGGGCCGACTTTACGGGGGCTGCTTTTACGGGGGCTGCTTTCTTCGCAGCTTGGATCGACCTTGCCTTGGCGACCTTGTTGACCGTCTTTTTGACTCCCTGAAGCTCGGTTCTGGCCGATTGCCGCGATACGCGTGCCGAAGCCGTTCGCTCCCTTGGCGTAAGCTTCTTGGCCGATGCCTCGACAGTCGCGGTCGTCGCTGCGACGGCCAATCGGGCTTGATAAGCCTCGAGCGCTTCGTGCATCACTTGATGCTTGGCGTAGGTCTTCGATGCCAAATCCGGCTCTCCGGTCTTGCGGCTCTCGTCTCGCGATTGGCCCCGAGAGAGCTTCTGCCACTTGTCGACCAACTTGCGAGCATTCGCCGTATTGGTCTTGAGCTTCATGGCCGTCAACTGCTCGATCGCCGGTGTACGGCTCTCGGCCACCAACGAATACTCGGCCTTCGTGCACAACAATCGGACTTCATCCAAAGACAAGCTCATCGCAATACGCTCCAAAAAAATATAGAACTAGTTGATCGCACGTAAGGAAAAATCCTCAGTGTAGAACTTCCATGCAGATCGGTTGCATTGACCGAATGCCAGGAGATAACTCAACACAAGTCGACAAAAGCTCGATCGAGCACTTCGGTCCAATGCTTTGTTCGTGCGTTTTCTCGTACTCGTACTCAGCATCGCGGTACTCGTACTCGTACTCGATCCAATCCTCCGATACCGAATCGGTTCGCTGAATCAATCGAGTCAACATCGACACGATCCGTTTCAGGTTGGTCTTGCCATCCCGGTTCAGTTCAGAATCGATCGCCTCGAAGGCTGAGAGTATATCGTGAATCGCAGCGCATTCCAAAGCCGAACCGCGCGCGATCTCGAAAAATCTGTTCTTGTCCTTAAGGCTTTGTTTCCCGTTACCCTCGGCAATGTTGAGCGGAATCGATTGGGCCGCTCGCAGCCATTGATCCCGAGCATGACGTTCAGGACCATTTAGCAGTTTCGCGATTCGATAAGACGAAGTGACGTACTGAATCGCAAGTCGATAGACATCGAGTCGTTCGTGGTCAAAGATTGGCTCTGTCATCTGTGCCCTTTCGAGTACGAGTACGAGTACCGTTTCACTGAGTACGAGTACGAGGAAATCAAGACATCAAGCAAGATCCCCCCAAGAAAGTTCCCCCCAAGCAAGTCCCTCAGTGTAGAACAATCCCATCGACTAGAAAGAGGGAGCAGGCTCCCTTGGGCAACGCTTTGCAAGAGCCAACCCTAGCGAGGAGCAAAGCCCGAGCCGGGCGGACCAGCGGGCAATCCAGGGGGACCAAACCCGGGAAGTCCACCAGCACCGGGTCCACCAGCACCCGGTCCTGCCATCTGCCCAAAGCCCGATGCCAATCCCGCTAACTCCCCGAGTACTTTGTCGAACTCTTCTTGACTCTTGGCGTTCTTCAGACTGTTCAACGGCGCATTGGCCACGAACATTCCGGTCGTGATTCCCTGCTGAATCTGCTCGGGATTCATCGTCGCGATGAACCCTTTGGCCTGGCTGATCCCCATATCCCAATTCTTTACCAAGTCCTCCGGCAGCCATCGCCCTTCGCTTAAGACCAAAGCGATCGGCGGTGGCGGCGGTGGCCCACCCGGAGCCGGCGGGATCGACAGCGTCGCGCTGGTCGAGGATGTCTTTTCCACGGTCCAATTCGGCTTGTTGAGAATCTTGGCGTCCTCGTACTGACTTCGGATCGGATTGTCCGCCGGCAATATGACGATCGCTTTTTCAACAGACTTTAACAACCTGGTCAGATAGGTGTCGAGCAAGCTTCTCATGTTCCCCTGCTGCATCCGCTTGCCGTCGAGCAACTCTTTGGCCACCAAGTGGTCGGCGACATCGACCATGGCTGGATACACCGGTTCGAACTCCTGGCGCAAGTCCGATGGCATCGCCAATACCGAACTGTTGAGGATGAACTTCTGCTGCTTGCGCAAGATCTCGACCAAAGAGTTGCGGGTCCTGCGAATCATGTCGAAGCTGCGTGGATCGACCTTGCGAGCAAACTCGACCATGAGCTCTTCGAGCTGCTTTTGCTTCGATGCAGGCAGCGCATCCCACATCACGATGTAGTTGTCCTGCGAGGTTTGCTTGAAGACCAGATCGATGAACTCCTTGGGGTCCATGTTGTCCTGGAACTTCGTGACCGGGGTCGAGGACTCCGGCGATGTTTTTTCCGGAACGGCTTTGGAAGGTGTCGCTTTCGAAGTCGCCCCCGGCGATGCTCCCTTCGGTTCGCTCGGAGCAGGCTTGGGACTCGAACCCTTAGGGATCGCAATCCCACTCTTAGTCCTTGCAAGCTCCAAACTCTCGGGGCTCAATCTCTCAAATGGAATCTTGATCTCTCGTCCGTCGACCCGCTTGAGAACCAACTGCTCTCCCTCGACCCGCAAGTACTGCGCATCGACCTTGAAGCGTCCGGTGTTGTCGGACCACTCAAGATATTTCTCCTGTGCACAAGCACCTTGAGCGCCCGTCAAAAGCCCCCCCAAAGCGAGCGCCCAGGCAAACCGCCCTCTTGAAAAGGACCAAGCCCTAGAAACCAAAACGGATCGGTGTGTCATCATGGACAAGAACTCCGGGAATTCGTTGGCTGACGCCCAAAGACAATGAAAAAAGGAAACGCCTACCATACCGTCATACATCGCGATTCTGAGAATGCGATTCTGGGATGGCAATTCTGACCGATAGGATAAACGAACAGGATAAATCGGACCAACCTCGATCTCAACGCATTTTACAACAACTTTCCGAAGCGTTCGGAAAAATAACGCGGTAAGCGAATCGGGTTTGCTACAATTTCGCTAGCGTTTTTTCGAATCCCCCGACGGTCCAAACCCCGGATCGATCCTTTTCTCCTGTCCTCCTCTCCTCCTGATCCTGCCACCGAACCTATGAAGCTCCTTTCGATCCATCGCCTGAGCGTTTCTGGATTCAAACTCCCGGTTCTACCGGTGATCTTAGCCGCGATTTTTCCCGCGATTCTTGCCGTGCAAATCCTGGCCAGCACCTTGCTCCATTCCGCACGAGCCGAAGAAGCTCCAGTGCCATTGATCTTCGATACCGACATGGGAAACGACTGCGATGATGCACTGGCTCTGGCCATGATCCACGCGCTGCAATCCCGCAAGGAATGCGAACTGCTGGCCGTGACCATCACCAAAGACCACGAACTGGCCGCGCCGTTTGTCGATTGCCTGAACACCTTCTACGGACGTGGCAATATCCCCATCGGCGTGTGCCGCAACTCCGGCAAAACACCCGATGCGGGCAAGTACAACCAAGTCGCCAAAATCACCGACGAGGGCAAACTCCGCTTCGAACACGACTTGCTCTCAGGCAACAACGCCCCGACGGCAGTCGAAGTCCTCCGCAGAACCCTCGCCCAGGCTCAGGATGCCTCGGTCGTGGTCGTCCAAGTCGGCTTCTCAACGAACCTTGCCAACCTTCTGGCCTCCCCAGCCGATGCGATCCATCCCCTCTCGGGCCGCGAACTGTTCGGCAAAAAAGTCAAACTCGTCTCGATCATGGCCGGAGCCTTCGCCCCAATCCCCAACGACCAAGGGGTCCTCGGGGAACATCGCGAATACAACGTCGCCGAAGACATCCCGTCGATCAAAAAACTCGTCGAGCTGTGCGATGTCCCGATCCTTTGGAGCGGCTTCGAGATCGGACTGAACCTGACCTATCCCCACCAAAGCATCCTCCAAGACTACCGCTACGTGCCCCACCACCCGGTGGCCGAAGCTTACATCGCCTACATCCCACCTCCTCATGATCGACCCACCTGGGACCTGACCAGCGTCCTGGCCGCCGTGCGTCCCGACCGAGGCTATTTTGAAATCAGCAAACCCGGCACCGTCACCATCACCGACGATGCGATCAGCCGCTTTGCGGAAAACCCCCAAGGCAAACACAGGTACCTGATCCTCAAGCCCGCCATGGCCGAAAGGACCCGCGAAGCGTTGGTCCAACTCTCGAGCCAACCCCCAAACTACCATGGGAGTTCCCAACTCAAACCCATCATCGGGCGGTAACCAAAGATCCCCTATGAGCACTACCCCCAACGACGACGACGAGTGGTTCTCCCTCGAACCGATCGAACCGAAAAAGGAATCTCCTAAGAAAGATCCCCCCAAACCCAAACCGGTCGATCCGAAGGATACCCCCCGAAGCGTCTTCGACGACGACCTGCCGGACCTTGCTCCGTTGCCAGCCCCGCAACCTGCACCAAAGACCACGCCGAAGCCCCCTCCACCATCTCCAAGTGCGCCATCTTCAAGTGCGCCAGCTTCAAGTGCTCCGAAGGCACAGGAACCGCCAGCAACCAAGCCACCTGCAAGCAAGCCCGCTGCAAGCAAGCCTGCCGATCGGGAGTATTCGATCACTTGCCAAGTCTGCAAGTCGATTCTGTCGGTCCAAGCATTGCAAGTTGGCAAGCAGGTCCGGTGCCCGGACTGCCACTCGATGGTGAAGGTTCCCCCACCACCGATCAAGAAGCCTGTCCAATCGACCCCGATCGACCAACTCGCCTCGGTGGATCTCGCACCCGTCGAAGCGACCAACCCGCGCACCGCTTCGGGAGCTTCGGTCAACACCAAAGCGATGCTCAACAAAGCCTCCAAAGAGATCGAGCGCGAACGCGACGAGATCGAGGCGGTAACCAGCCCGTTTGATTCCAAGGAATGGCTTTCTCGGACGTTCGGATTCCTGAGCGATTCGCGAGTGGTCTTGTCCCTGGTTCTCCTCGGGCTTGCGACGTCCCTGTGCTTCTACATCGGATCGACTCATGGCGATCTGTTGGTCACGCACAATGTAAACCGAGCGGCCCGCCGCGTAACGCGTACCATTGCGACCACCCCAGAGCAGACCAGCACCATGCTCTATCGCTTGGTGACCGGCCTGGTCAATCTGCTCATCACACTGCCTATCATCGCGACGTTCATCTTGGCCGTAGCGATCATCCCGAAAGCTGCCAATCGGCTCAAGCGGATCGATCCTTGGCCGTTGATGAGTCATCTTCGCCAATACGCTGCGCCGGCTGGCGTCGCCGCAGCCGTTTGGTACTTAGCCCACCTGATTGGACATACCCTGTCTATGCCGCTTGCGATTCTGAAGATGCCCGTGTCGATTCAAGAAGCCTTCGCGGAGTTCGTGCCGTGGCTTATTTTGCCGGTGGTCTATCTGAGCATGCTTGAATCGCAAAGCCACCAGCAGCCCTTTTCACAAAGCATTTACCGATCGATTGCGGCCAAGCCGGATGCTTGGGGAGCGATGTACATGCAGACGGGGATTGGCTTTGTGCTTTACTTTGTGTGCACTCAGATTGGGATCCTACAAGGGACTGCGTTTTTCGCTGTCGCGGGATTTTTCTTTCCATGGTTCATCTGCTTCCTTGCCAACCAATACGGGGTGCTTGCTGGACGTGTTAGCGACGTGACCGAATTGGGATACGAAGGGGATTTTTCGGAGCGCGAATGAAACCGACACTCGATCCGGACCAATTGGCCGAACGCAAAGCCCTAAGGCAGTTGCTCTTGTATATTTTTGGCGAGGTAGCAATCAGCGTGCTGCTTATCGCGGTCAACGCTGGGATGGTTTTTGGGTTGGTCCAAGCCCTAGGATGGATGTTCCCAAGGCTCGATGCGACCGACGAGTTGAGTCCCTCGGCACTACCTCAATTGATCATCTACACCCTACCGATCCTCTTGCTGTTTCTCGAATGGTACGCATGGGACATCCTGACCTCCGGACGTCGGCGTTAGAACCCAACGAAAAACAATCCAAATGCGCTAACCTCTCCCACCGCTTGGTCCCCCCTCGCCCCCAGGGCTTTGGCTGGGGGAGCAGGCTCACCCGACCAACCGCTTGGCCCCCCCTCGCCCCCAGGGCTTTGGCTGGGGGAGAGGGGGCGGGGGGGGTGAGGGGGATGACCGCGCGTAAGGCTGTTTGGGTAGTAGAAATCCGAC
>QWPJ01000090.1 GCA_003671195.1 Planctomycetota bacterium | reverse complement strand
CTAGCAACCGGGGCCTTCGACCCCGGCAGAGGATATACCAGCCCTCCGGGCTTAGAACCGCACGTAACAGATCTCCCGTAGAGATCCGGCTGTTCGTAGTGGATCTCCCGTAGAGATCCGGCTGTTCGTAGTGGATCTCCCGCAGAGATCCGGCTGTTTGGTTTTAGCCCGAGGGCGGCACCTCTGTGCCATTAGTGCGTAAGCCACCGGACCGGGCATCCACTAGCTACAGATACGGTCGATCACATTGCCGTACACGTCGGTCAATCGGAAATTCCGCCCCGCGTATCGATAAGTCAATCGCTCATGGTCCATGCCCAGCAAATGGAGGATCGTCGCATGCCAATCGTGGATGTGGCATTTATCCTCGACCGCCTCACAGCCATGTTCGTCGGTGGCACCATAGCTCAATCCGCCTCGCACTCCCCCACCTGCCATCCAGGTCGTGTACCCTTTGTTGTTGTGATCCCGACCGTCCCCATTTTGGGCATCGGGTGTGCGGCCAAACTCACCTCCCCAGATGACCAATGTTTGATCCAAAAGCCCCCGTTGCTTGAGATCCGCGAGCAACCCAGCAATCGGCTTATCGATCTCGCTGCACTTATCGGGTAATTGCTCACGGAGTCGCTGATGATGATCCCAATTGCCATGATTGAGTTCCACAAATCGGACGCCAGCTTCGATGAATTTTCGGGCCATAAGGCACTGGCGTCCGAAGCCATCGGTGGGATTCTCATTGATCCCATACATATCGAAAGTCTTTTGAGTCTCATCCCCGAGATCCATTAGTTTGGGCAAGGCATCTTGCATCCGAAAGGCTAACTCATAGGATTCGATGACCCCCTCGACGTTCGGATCGACCCCGGCTCGATCCAGCGAGTTTTGGTTCAGTTGCTGGATAAAGTCGATTTGCGAGCGCTGCGAGCGTCGAGTCAGCCTTGGATTATTGATGTCTGGTATCGCCGACCCGTTTCCAGAGGGCATGTTTCTAGCCATACCGGGGCGAGGACCCTGTGGCCTTCCGACCTTGGTCCCTTGGTAGATCGCTGGAAGAAACGCATTGCCATAATTTTGAGAGGCCGTCGCTTGGGGATTCAGAGCGACAAAGCCTGGCAAGTTCTCGTTTTCCGTACCCAATCCATAGAGGGTCCAAGCCCCGAGCGATGGTCGAACAAATTGCGCATTGCCCGTGTGCATCTGCGTCATGGCCCGTGGATGGATGGGCTGATCGCAGTGCATCGATCGGATCAAACACATTTCGTCAGCGTGCTGGCCGAGTTCGGGGAGCAACTCGGACATCCACAAGCCGCTTTTGCCCCGCTGATGAAACTTCCACGGCGATGCCATGAGCTTAGCCCCGTTGGCACGACCGGTTTTGCCTTCGTCACGCCCCAAACGAGGCTTGTAGTCGAATGTATCCAGGTGCGAAGGTCCCCCTTGCATGCAAAGAAAAATCACCTGCTTGGCCTTCGATGCAAAATGCGCTTGTTTGGGGGCCAACGGATTGGTCGATGCTGCAGACTCTTGATCGTCGCCGAGCAAACGCTTGGCCTCAAGGGTGCTCATTCCGGCAAACGCCAAGTAGCCGAAACCTGCCGAAACCGTCCTTAGCAATTCGCGTCTTGAGAACATCGTTGTGGGGCCTTCTTGGGATGATTGACTTTGCAGGGAATAATTAAACCGAGCCATCGGGTGTGGGCTCAACGCACGATACGGAATTCGGCTGAGCCGAGGATCGCTTGGCAGAACTGACTCCAAGCCTTGAACATGGCTTCGTCGGAGGGGACTTGCGATTGGCTATCCTTGGCCTTGCGCACGAACTTCACGGACGCTTGGATCTCCTCTCGGCTAGCCGGTCGGCCGTAAGCGATCTGAAACGCTCGGTCGACTCGGGCTTGAGGGTCTGTGCTTGATTGGATCAGCCGACGTGCGAACGCATCGCTGAGTTCCAAAACAAAAGGATTGTTGAGCATGTACAACGCTTGCTCGGCGGTGTTGGATACCTCGCGAGTTCCGGTGACCATATTGGGGTCGGCAAAGTCGAAAGCATCAAGTGCGCGGGGCAGATTATTCCGGGTGATCGGCAGGTACACAGAGCGATGGTAGTTGGGTAATTCAAGCAGGTTGACTGCTGGGTTCCGCAGGTTACCACCCAGGAGTCGCCTTAAATTCTCTGAGCGATCGTCATTGCCCGATCCTCCTGGTGCGATCAACAGCGGGGCGTTTTGTGGACCATTTGGACCCATCAAGGCAGATCCCATCGCAGCGAGGATCGACGCCCGTGGTGGCTTGAGCTCGATCGATCCGCTGACAGAAAGCATTGCGTCGCGGATCGCCTCGGCGCTTAATCGCTTGACATTGCCACGGGCGATCCAGAGGTTCTCCGGATCGGCCTCGAAGCGACTCGGATCCTGATCGGTCTTGAGCCGGTAAACCCGCGATGTAACGATGCTGCGAATGATTGACTTTACCGACCAGTTTTGGTCCATCATTTCAAGGGCCAAATAATCCAAAAGCTCGCGGTGGGTAGGCATCGGACCCGAGAGGCCAAAGTTATCGGGTTCTCGCACGATTCCTTGGCCGATCAGTTGCTGCCAGATGCGATTGACCATCACTCGAGCCGTCAGAGGATTCTCTTTGGCGACAAGCCACTTGGCAAATTCCAACCGTCCTGACCCAGAAGCAGGGAGTTTATCCGGAAGGTTCCCGAGGACCTGAACGAATCCCCGTGGGATTTCTTGGGCGGGTTGGTCGATCTCCCCACGGACCAACACGCGTGCATTGCGGATCGATTGGCGGTCTTGGACCCCCATACAGACCGAGACAGGACGTCCTGTCGCATCGACACTGTTGATCTTGGCCCGGAGCTGGCCGACGATCTGGTCCAAGATATTGGCGTTCAGACCCGGGGTCGTACCCCCGGTACGCTGCGCCCGACGTGCCTCGGCCAGTTCCTGTTGTCGCTCTTGAAGTTCCTTTTTCAGGTCCTCGATGTCCTGGAGAGTCATCACCGGCTTGCTCGCCTCGGGGTCTTGGACCGGCAAGCGGATCGAGTCGGAGGGTTGTCGGTTCCGAATGGTGCGAGTACCGCCGTAGAACGTTTCGGTGCTTTGAAATATCCCAGCTAAGGCGTAGTAATCGCTTTGCGGGATAGGATCAAACTTATGATCGTGGCATCGTGCGCAGCCTACCGACAGCCCCAGCACGACGCGCGTCGTGGTGTCGATTTGCTCGTCGACCAAGTCGGCTTGGAATTGCCGAGGGTTCTGCTCGGTCAGGGACTTTGGCCCGATGGCTAGGAATCCGGTGGCGATGAGGTTTTCATTCCACTGCGAATCGTCTCCAACGGGAAGCAGGTCGCCGGCGATCTGTTCAAGAAGAAAACGATCGTAAGGCTTATCGTTTTCAAACGATTGAATCACGTAGTCGCGATAACGCCAAGCGTTGGGGAACGACATATCCGATTCCTTGCCGCTGGATTCGGCATACCGAGCCGCATCGAGCCAGTGGCGAGCCCAGCGTTCGGCATACTGCCGCGATTCGAGCAACTCGTCGGCCAACCTCGCGATGGCTCCTTGAGGACTCGACTGCCAGTCCTCAAGGAAACCCTCGCGTTGCTCCGGGGTAGGAGGTAAACCGACAAGGTCCATCGTCAGCCGGCGGACAAGCGTGTTCGCATCGCAATCGTCCGTCGGCTCGATCCCTTGAACTTCCCATTTCGCTGCGACCAAGCGATCGATCGAAGTCTCGCCCCAATTCTGGAACTGCTCGAGCTTCGGCTCGACGCGTTGCGGTGGAGTAAAGGCCCAGAACGACTTGCCCGCCTGAATGTCTTCGGGTGTTACTTTGGCATGAACGACCACTCCTTGATTCACACGAGGATCGGGTGCTCCCATTTCGATCCAGGTTTTAAAATCGGCAATGATGTTCGGGGCGAGTTTGCCTTTGGGTGGCATCCGATTATCGCGGTAGTTGATCGCATGCCACAGCGAACTGTTGTCCAAATCCCCTGGGACGATCGCCGGGCCGGATTCCCCACCGGCTAGCAGAGCTTCGCGATTCTCCACCGAGAGTCCGCCTCGGACCGATTGCTCGCTGGTCGCATGGCAACGGTAGCAATGCTCGATCAGGACCGGGCGAATTTTGGTCTCGAAGAAATCGAGTTGATCGGGTGTGAGTTTCCCATCATCCTGCGGAGCGGCCGCAAATGCCGCCGCACCGCAGATCCACAGGATCGTAACCCAGCTAGCCACGGAATGGCAGACCAATGAATGCTTGTGCACAGGATGCGTTCCTAAAGGGGAATGATTGGGCTTGAGGGGTCTGGAATCGCTTAGGTATCCGAAGAGGGGCGGCGTGGCCGGACCCCTTGGCCACCCTCGGTCCGACCCTCGGGGCGACCTTCGGGTCGGCGGTTACCTGGCCGCATGGCTTCGATCCTGCGCATCGATTGCTCCAGTTCCGACTTATCGATCGCTCCGTCGCCGTTGGTGTCGATATTGGTTAGCCGTTCGCGCATTTGGGGAGGAATCTCATCGCCCGAAAGCTTCCCGTCCTTGTCCTGATCGCGGTTTTCGAACATGCGGGCCATCATCTCTGGGTTAGGTCCACCTGGATTGACTGGGGCACCGGGCCCACCGGGTCGCCCCGGGCCATTCGGGCCATTCGGGCCAGCGAACTGCGGCATTTGGGCCGGATCCGGACGCATCTCCTCGGCGCTAAGGATCCCGTCACCGTTCTTATCGAGTTTCAGCAGGGACTTCGAGGCATTTTCAATTTCCGATACCGAAAGCTGGCCGTCCTCGTCGGCATCTAGAGCTCGAAACACCGGTGAGTTTCTCATCATCATCGCCAATCCCCGTGCAGCCATCTCGGGGTTGCCCCCATTGGGTCGGTTTTCTTGCAATCGGCCCTGAATTGGCCTACGACCTTCGGATGGCGCATCATCGCGACGTTCGGACTCGGCTCTGGGTGGTTTCGAAGATTCGGGTTCTGGAGTTTTTGGATCTTGGGCTTGGCAAGGCATTGTCCAAAGCAAAGAGCCCATGAGGCTGGCAAATAGTAATCGTTTCATCTTGAAGGACCTTCGTGGTAGAGACGGCATGAGATTTCGCAGAGTTGAACCCTAATCACTCTACCGACGCGGTGGTCATAGGATCCACTTCGGAGATTGGAGATTTTTAGGAATTCTATTCCCTGCCCAGTCAAACCTTTGGATAATCTGAGCATGACGGATTCCAAAGCACCGACCGTACCCGATGTATCCCCGACCCAGCCTAGCCTGGAAGGCCCGCCATTGGCGGCCAGTCAGGATGGCTTGAATATCGGGAGTTTGGAGGAACTCACGGAATTCTTCGAGTCGATTCGACCTCGGCTTGAGAAAATCGTTCGTTTCCGGATCGACCCAGCTTTCCAAGCTCGAATCGATCCTGCGGATGTGTTGCAGGAAGCTTTTTTGCAGATTGCCAAACGCCATCAGGAGTTGGTGCAAACCCAGCAGGTCCATCCCTTGGTTTGGATCCGTCAGCGGGTCCTTCAAACACTCTGGGACATGCAGCGAGCCCACGGCAGGGACAAACGAAGCGTGTATCGCGAGCTGGCCATGCCCCTTGCTGGCTCGAACTCCACTAGCATCATCATGGCCCGATGGCTTGCCGATGACATGACCTCACCGAGCCAAGCGATGATCCAAGACGAGGAACAGCATCGACTTCAAAAGGCCTTGGAGTCGATGAACGAAATCGATCGCGAGATCCTTGCAATGCGTCATTTCGAATACCTGACGAACCTGCAGACAGCCCAAGCCCTTGGCATTTCACCGACGGCAGCGAGCAACCGATACGTCCGGGCCGCGAGCCGCTTGGCCGAGATTCTTCAACCCACAAACCAACCTCCTACAGGCCATCCTCCTGCTGGCGAGCCGGAGCAACAGCGATGAATCCTACAGCGATGAATCCTACCGAGTCCATCGAACGCCATCCTTTCGAAGAACTTGCCGACGAGTTCGTGCTGAAATTACGCGGCGGTCAGTCCCCGAGCATCGAACACTACGCTCAAGCTTATCCCGAGCATGCAGCGATGATTCGTTCTGTATTTCCATCGCTGATGATCGTCGAGAAGGTCAGCGCTAAGGTGACAAACGAATCGATCTCACCGACGTTGTGTGCGACAGGCTCGGACCCTACTCAATTCGTTCCGAAAGCTTTTGACGATTTCGAAATCCTTCAATGCATCGGCCAGGGAGGAATGGGGGTGGTGTACGAGGCGATCCAAGGTTCCTTACAACGCAGGGTCGCGTTGAAAGTCATCCATGCACAAGCTTCAGCAAGTCCGCGAAGCCGAGAACGCTTTCGACGCGAAGCCGAGTCGGCAGCCGGATTGCACCACACCAACATCGTTCCGGTTTACGGCTCAGGAGAAGATCACGGTCTACAGTATTACGCAATGCAATTGATCCATGGATCGACGCTGGCCGATGTGATCGTATCGCTTCGAGCTCGACTGGGCGAATCGGTCACCCAAGAGCCCTTGGGACCTGCTCTTACACTTCATGCGGTCGATCAACTTCTGACGCAACGAGCCGTCTCTCCGAACGCCAGACAACCGCAAAGCTCGCAGAAAGGAGCCCACAAGAGTTCAAACAGCTACACCACGCCATCGACGCCCTCGCAGAATCATGGTGCCAGGGGTTCATCTGCACCGAACGAACCGACTCAGCCAGTCCAAACTCTGGATCTGACACTCGCGGCGATCCAGGAACCGATGCAAGGTAGCCCGTTAGCCACTGATCAATTATCAACTTCGATTCCGGCCTCGACTTTACCGGCCTCGATTCCAACGGCCTCGATTCCAACGGCCTCGATTTTACCGGGGACTTCCAAGGTTTCCCAGGACGATCGCTCGGTCCGAGCGATCCCTATGCATTACTATCGCAACATCGCTCGCTTGACGTCCAAGGTGGCCGATGCTTTGGATTATGCGCACCAATCGGGGGTCTTGCACCGAGATATCAAGCCGAGCAATTTGCTCCTGGACCAAACCGGAACGATTTGGGTTGCAGACTTCGGCCTGGCATTTCGGGAGGATCTCGAGGGCCAGACACAGACGGGCGAGCTGCTCGGTACGCTCCGGTATATGGCTCCTGAGCAGTTCGTCGCCAAGGCAGATTCGCGCAGCGATATCTATAGCCTTGGCCTGACTCTTTTCGAGTTGCTCACGCTCAGGCCTGCGCTCGAAGCCCCCAAACGCCGCGTGTTGGATCCGACCAAGTACAGCCAACTCGAATTCACAGTGTCAGAGCGGCAAGTGATTCCTCGGGACCTCCAGACGATCGTTCTGAAAGCCTCGGCGTTGGAGCCAGAGAATCGCTACGAACGGGCTAAGGATTTCCAAGAAGACCTCGAACGATTTCTCGACGACTTGCCCATCTTGGCACGCCGTGAATCACCTATCGAGTCGGCCATGCGTTGGATACGACGCAATCCAGCAATCGCCTCGCTGGCGGCGAGTTTGTTCGGTTTGCTCGTGGCGATCGCGACGATCCTGGGGCTCTGGAATCGCCAGCAGCGCCAGACCCTCGATGAGCTCAAGCTGGCCTATATCGCATCTGCGAATAGTCTTGTAGACCGAACCAAAGCTCTCGAGCAAGCCAATACCGAAAGCCATCGGGCTCGACAGAACATGGACCTAGCACTGGAAGCCTTCAGTACCATCACCGAAAATATCGCTTCGCGAGGCCGTTCTCTGGAGATACAGGGACTCGACGAAGCGGGACTCGAAACCGATGGGTTCGCCGACGCGGTGCTCACCCAAGCCGATGTCGAACTACTGAAATCGCTCCAAAACTTTTTCGATCGGTTCGCAGAAGAGAATGCTACCGACCTTAGATTCGATGCGGCCATTTCCCGACGACGCGTCGGCGAAATCGAAAACAAAATCGGTAGATACGATCAAGCCGCCGAGTCCTTGCGCCGTGCGATCGCGGAATTCGAAGCGGTACGAAACAAGGACCAGGCTGAGCAGGATAAGCAACGCGTTCTCAATGAGGAGGTTCAAGCTCGTAAGGAGCTAATCGGCTTGCACTCACGGCGAGATCAATTCCCTCGGGCGATCGAGGAGATGGAAAATCTCCGAGAGCTTCTCAAGAAGAACCCGGAATTTGCAACGTCCGAGGAAGGCCGCTTTGGCCTAGCCTCGGCCCTGGAGAGCTTGTGCAGCGGGTCGGCTCGCCTTGCCCTAGATCGAAGTCTCAACGATCGGAATCTCAACGATAGACGCCGAAGACTATTCCCGCCGATTTACGGCCGGCCTGGTCCATGGGTCCCTGAGATCCCGATCCCAATGGCCCAAAGGCTCGAAAGGGATCTTGCCTACAACGCGCAAGCCGTCGAGCTTCTCGATGGTCTCAGTCAGCAGTATCCTCTGCAGAGCAAGTATCGACTCGGACTGGCTCGCAACCACCGCGATCGGATGCGGATGTACCGTTTGCTAGGACTTCAATCGGAATTCGAAAAATCGCTCGGGAAAGCCTCAGAGATCTTCCAAGATCTCCTTTCCAAGAACCCGACCTCAGCAGTGCTAAAGTATGAACTAGCGAATCTTTACGCTTCAAGCCTTATGCATCCATCGGTCGACGGAAATCGACTCGAGGAAGCGATAAGGCTTGTTCAGGAATCGCTCCAAGAGCACCCTGGCGTCCCGGAATACCAGACGCTCTATGCATCGCTTTTGGCAAGGTCCGCTTGGACTATGCCAGCGGGAATCGATCCTGCGGCCGAGCGCCAATTCGAACGAGTGGAAAACGGAATCAACAAACTTCAGCAATCGATCGCGATCCATCAAGGGCTCGTCGATCGATTCCCGGAAATCCAGGTTTATGCGATCCATCTGCTGCAAACCAAAATGCAGATCGTCGATTACTACAATCAATTCCGACGGCCAGAGAGAGCCAAGCAAACCCTTGCCGAAGCGATCGCACTTGCGGAGAAACTGATCGAGTCTGGAACAGCTCGCCAACCTGCACTCCGAGCAATCCTGGAACGATTGAAGGAACGAAAAAACACCTTGGAAACAAAACCAGAACAGGAAAAACCCTAAGATGCACTGTCTATCGAAGTTAACACGTCGACCGATTCGACTGCTAGGATCTCATGACCTGCGTTCGCTCGCACTGCGGTCCCTGCTTTTTGCGACCTTCTGCTTGGCGAGCTTGTGCTTAGCGAGCAATGCCCAAGCCCAGAGCTCTCCCCCGAACATCGTTTTCATTCTCGCCGACGATTTAGGGTGGGGTGAGTTGGGTTGCTATGGCCAGGAGAAACTCCAGACGCCAAACCTCGATCGGCTCGCCTCCGAAGGAATGCGCTTCACGCAGCATTACAGCGGAGCACCGGTTTGCGCACCGTCGCGATGCGTGCTGATGACCGGCAAACATCTCGGGCACGCCGAGATCCGAGGTAACAAGCAAGCCAAGTTGAGTTTTCCAGAATTCACCGAGGGGCAACATCCACTGAGCGAACGTGCGATCACCCTAGCTCAAACGCTGCGCAATTCCGGATATGCCACCGGAGCGTTTGGCAAATGGGGACTAGGTCCTGTAGGGAGTACCGGGGACCCGAACCGCAAGGGCTTTGACCGATTCTTTGGGTACAACTGCCAAGCCATCGCACATAGCTACTACCCTGAGTTCCTTTGGGATAACTCCCAACCTGTCCGCATCAATGACAAGCCGACCTCGGGGCATCGCAAGCCCAACGATGGACCGATCGATGCCTCCGATTGGGTGGGCCAAACCTATGCTCCCTATCGGATGATCGAACAAGCCGAGGCCTTCATCGAGACCAACGCCAAGCGTCCCTTCTTTTTATACCTTCCGTGCATCGAACCCCACGTGGCGATGCATCCGCCGGTCGATACCCTCGATCGGTTCCCCAAGGAGTGGGATGCGCAGGAATACCGTGGCGGCAATGGGTACCTACCCCATCCTCGCCCCCGTGCCGCGTACGCAGCGATGATCTACGATTTGGATCGGCATGTCGGCCGGATCCTCGATGCTTTGGACAAACATGGACTGACGAATCAAACTTTGGTGGTCTTTTCCAGTGACAATGGGACGACCCACGGAGGCAACAACGAACCGAGCTTTCACGTCGGGGGAGCGGACCCGAAGTTCTTCTCAAGCACCGCTGGCCTTCGAGGCTACAAAGGAAGCGTCTACGAGGGTGGGATTCGCGTCCCGATGATCGCTCGATACCCAGGCCTGATCCCGGCTGGAAAAGTAAACGCGACGCCTTGCTACTTTGCCGACTGGTTCCCGACCCTGTGCGATGTTGCGAAGATATCGAAAAAAGACTCGCCGAACCTGCCGGATTTCGATGGTGTTAGTCTCTGGCGAGTCCTCTGCGGCACTGGTAACTTGGAATCGCGGCCCCCGATGGTATGGGTCTTTCCAGAGTACTCAGGACAAGTCGCAGTGCGCTTTGGGGACTACAAGTTACTCCGGCGGGGACTAGCGACCAAGAAGCCCTCGGAATGGGAGCTTTACGATTTGTCCAAGGATCCAGGCGAAGCGATGAACCTGGCAAACGAATATCCTGAGCTCGTCGAGCAAGGGCAGAGAATTTTGCGAGAGCAGACCGACAACAACGCGGTCTTTCCAGTCAACTTTTGAGATGACGCATCGACGATAGGAAGGACAAGCGATGCTCGATGAACTGCCAGAGGACTTGGTCGAACGTTGGAAGCGAGGTCAGAAGGCCCGCGCGCTGGATTACCTTGAGCGTCAGCCGGATCTTCGAAAGAACTTGGCGATTTACAAACGCTTGGTCGCCGAGGAGTTGCGACAGATGCATCGATCGGGATTGGCACTGGACACCGAGCAACTGATCAAAGACTACCCCGAGTGCCGCGAGACGATCCTGAGCTTCGATCCTGTATTCGAAACCCTCGACGCCCCTGTGGCCGATGCGTTCGCAACGCAGCTTGAGCAAACCAAAGCCCTCGACGCATCGGCCACCTCAACCCGATCGGGCTTGCCCGAAATCCCCGGTTTCGAGATCCTCTCGGAACTCGGTCGAGGTGGCATGGGAGTGGTCTACCGCGCAAGGCAAGTATCGGCCAATCGGCTCGTGGCGCTAAAGGTCGTACGGAGCGAGGTTCTAGAAAAAGTCGACTCCACGACGCGCGCCAATGCATTGGAACGATTTCGAACGGAGACCAACGCAGCCGCATCGCTCCAGCACGACAACATCATCGCCGTCTATGAGGTCGGCGAAGTACCTGCGAAGAACCAAATGCGTGCGCCCCTTCGGTACTATGCGATGCGGTTTGTTCGAGGCATGAGTCTCATGGAGTTGCTCCGCGATGGACCGCTGGAAAACCGACGTGCTGCAGTCTACATGGTTCAGATTGCCCGAGCTCTCCAATCGGCGCACGATCAAGGCATCTTGCATCGGGATATGAAGCCACATAACGTGATGGTCGAACAAGCGACCGATCGCCCTTTGGTCGCCGATTTCGGATTGGCCAAATTCATCCATAGCGACAACTCAATCACCTACGCGGGGCAAATCATGGGCACCCCCTCGTACATGTCGCCCGAGCAAGCCCAAGACGCATCGTTGGTGACCGCAGCGGCCGACCAATACTCGCTCGGAGCGACGCTTTATCACTTGCTCACAGGACATCCCCCGTTTGCAGCTCCCAGCGTCCAGGAGACGTTTCGTCAGATTTTAGAGAAACCACCGGTCCGATTGCGAGAAAGCAACCCGGCGGTCGATCGCGACCTGGAAACCATCTGCATGAAGGCGATCGAAAAAGAGCCTTCCAAGCGGTACGCGAGCTGCCAGGATTTCGGTGCCGATCTGCAGCGTTACCTCGATGGCATCCCAATCGTCGCTCGACCGATTCGCCCCGCCGAGAGAATTTGGAGATGGTGCCGCCGAAACCGAGCTCTCGCAGGATTGATCGCCGCCGTGACGCTTCTGTCCCTGAGCACCCTCGGTGCGACTCTTGTCGGTTATCGAAACACAGCCGCTGCGCTGGCCGTCTCCGAATCCCGCTTGAACCAAGCCCTGGCCGTTGTCGACGATCTGTTTACACGAGTCAGCGAAGATGAACTTCTCGACGAACCCGGGATGCAAGGCCTTCGGAAAGAACTGCTCGAAAAAGCCCTTGAACACTACGAGTCTTTTTTGAGACAAAAAAACCAAAGATCCGCTCCGAGCGACACTAGGATCCTCGACGAGGTCGCCAAGTCAAACTTCCGTTACGGGATGATTCAAAAACTTCTCGGCAAATTCGATACCGCTCAAGATGCGCTTTTTGAGGCACGCAGCATCCAAGAGCAACTTGTCAAACGATCCCCCCAACGCTTCGATCGGCTCGAAGCGCTCACCGATACGCTCAATGCCATCGGGACACTTGCAAGCCAACAGGAGGATTTCCCCGCCGCGCTCGATGCCTTCGAGAAGTCTCACGAACATCGGGTCGAGCTAGCTGCGCAAAAGCCCTTAGAGCTCAAGTACCAACGGTTGGCAGCCAACACATTGATGAATATCGGGCTGACTAAGATCAGTCTGGATCGCGCTCAGGAAGGACTCACCGACCTGCACCGCTCGCAGGAGCAAAGGCTTACGTTGCTCGATGCGTTTCCTGACTCGGAGAAGCTCCATAAGGACCTAGCTCGCGGCTGGTACAGCTTAGGTAAATATTCGCTAGAAAGAAACTCCACAGAAGAAGCCAACGGATATTTCCGGCGATCCGTCGATGCGTTCCACAAGGCAATGGCAATCAACCCGAGATCGTTGAGCAATCGATTCGACTGTAGTCTTGCGTTCCATTGGGTCGGAGAGAGCTACGCGCTGATGGAACAGAGGCAAGCTGCAGTCGGGGCATTCGAGGAATCCGAAGCGTTGGCTCGAAAGCTCGCGGATTCAAACCCCGATGTGGTCGAGTATCAACTGCATTGGGCCGTGGTGAGCATGAGCATGGGAGCCAATGAAGCGAGTCTTGGGCAATGGGAGCGGTCCGAATTGAGTTGGAAGCGGTCTTTAGAGGTAGTCCGCAAATTCCAACGCCTCGCCCCGAAAGATGAACTTCTGCTCAATCATCTGGTCGCGTCTCTGTGCGCCCTGGGGGATCTTGCCGATCGTCGAGGCGATATCCAGACGGCCATCGCCATGCGAAAAGAGTCGATCTCCGGACTCGAAGAGCTTTCCAAGCT
>QWPJ01000236.1 GCA_003671195.1 Planctomycetota bacterium | reverse complement strand
CGATCGATCGATCGATCGAGCACGAGCACGAGCACGGAAAACAGTCAAAACAAAACCATGCACCGAAGTGGCCGGTCGGCCGCGCTCAATTTTAGAAACCACTTTGGCGGCCACTCGGTGATGGTTGCCGGTCATCGCAGGGATCCAAACGGCAATCCAACCGATGCAAACCACCCACATCTCCCGTGCGCTGGCTCTTAAACCCAAAACATTCCAAAGAGGATTCAATGATCGTTGCTAACTCCACTTCCAGACGCGTTTTTTTCTCCGTCGTCATTTTTGGTTCCTTCCTCGGTGTCGTTAGCCTAGGAATTCTCAACTCCCAATCCGCACGCTACGCCCTGGCCGACGATCGGGATCTGGAACCCAAAGAGCATACAAAAGACTCACTGGCCTCGGTCAAAGAAAAGATTGCGGATAAAAAAGCTGTCCTCGTCGATGTGCGAGACTTGGTCGAATGGAACGCAGGGCATGTCCAAGGTGCCGTACTTCTCCCATGGCGAGATCTGCAGGACAAACTCACTGAGGCTCAGGTCAAGGAAAAACTTCCTAAAGACAAAATCGTCTACACCCACTGCGCCGTAGGGTATCGATCGCTGAGAGCGGCGAAAATCCTCAAAAAGTATGGCTACGAGGTCCGCGCTCTGAAACCTGGATACGACGAACTGGTCAAAGCCGGATTTGCCAGCGAAAAGTAGTCCTATTCCGCGAACGAAAAACTCAGGACAGCGAGTCGAGTCCAAGCTCTTCGCTGGGACGATCCAACGAGGAATCGTTGGACATTGGATTGCTCGCCCCCGATCTGGACTTGTAGGGGATCACCACAAGTCTCCCGACATCGAGTTTCGTCACCCGCACATCGGTGCCCGGATCGATCGGCCCTGCTTCGCTGACGGCCTCGAATTCCCGATCCTCGATCAATACCGTTCCATGCGGGATGAACTCCGTCTGCGCCTTTCCTATCTTCCCAATCAAGCTTTTTGGGTCGTCGATGTCCGAGGCATCGGACCAAGCGAAATCTCTGGCTCGATCCGGAGCGGAAATGAGTATCTTTCCAAAAGGGGTCCTAGGCCAAACGTACAGCAGGCCAAAGAGCATCAACGGGATCATCCCCAATGCAGCAGTAAGCACCCACCAGCCGCTGGTGGGCGAATGCCGAAACGCGAAGTAGATCGATGCGGCCGCAAGCATGACCGTCACCGCAATGAGGATTCCTCCGGTCGGGATCATCAGGTCGATCGCCAAAACCACCAAAGCCACAAGGAACAGCAGCAAGGCGATTGCAAGGAATGTCATGGATCGCTCCGCGTACTAAGTAGTTGATGCTCAGCTCGGCTCGTAACCCAAATTCGGGGATAGCCATCGTTCGATGTCCCGAATCGGCATCCCTTTGCGCTTCGCATACGATTCGACTTGGTCGGACGTAAGGCGATCGACAGCAAAATAGCGGGATTGCGGGTGCGCAAAATAAAATCCGCTGACACTCGCCGCCGGCCACATGGCAAACGACTCGGTCAAGGATACACCAATTTGCCCAGGAGCATCAAGCAATTCGAATAGAATTCGCTTCTCGGTATGGTCCGGACAGGCCGGATAGCCCGGTGCAGGGCGGATTCCTCGGTACTCCTCGTTGATCAACTGCTCGCTCCCCAACTGCTCCTCGATCCCATAGCCCCAATCGAGTCGAGCTTGCTCGTGAAGCAATTCCGCAAACGCTTCCGCAAGCCGGTCTGCAATCGCTTTGACCATGATCGCCGAATAGTCGTCGTGTTTGCTTTCAAACTCCTTGGCTATCTCATCGGCGCCGTGTCCAGCCGTCACGACAAACGCACCGAGGTAGTCTTGGCGTCCGGAATCGATCGGAGCGATGTAATCGGCGAGGCTTCGGAAGTCATTTTGTCCCTTGCGCTCCCACTGTTGCCTAAGGAAGTGGAAACGTACGAGCTCCTTCGATCGGCTCTCATCGGTAAAGAGCACAACATCGTCTCCTAGAGAAGCCGCTGGCCAGAATCCGTAGACGGCTTGCGCCGTCAGGGTCGACGAAGCGATGCAATCAAAGAGCATTGCGCTCGCGTCGTCAAAGAGCTTCTTGGCCTCGACCCCCACATAAGGATCTTGGAAAATCTTCGGGTACTTGCCCTTGAGCTCCCAAGCCATGAAGAAGGGAGACCAATCGATGTATTTTGCGATTTTTTCAATCGAGTAGTTCTTGAGGGTTTTGGTCCCCAGGAAGCTCGGTTTGTCGATTCGGACGCTTGACCAGTCGGTCGCGAAGGACTTGGCACACGCCTCTTGGTAGGGAACGAGTTTGACCTGTCGAGCTTCGTAGCTCGATCTGAGTTCATCCTGAAGCTTGACGTTGTCTTGAACGTATTTGGGTTTGAGCTCTTTGCTACAAAGCGATTCGACGACCCCGACGCAACGAGACGCATCCGTCACATGGACCGTCGGCTCTTGATAGTGAGGCGCAATTCGGACGGCCGTGTGTTTGGCCGATGTGGTTGCACCACCGATCAAAAGTGGTGTCTTCATCCCGAGTCGCTGCATCTCTTTGGCTACGTAGGTCATCTCGTCCAAGCTCGGGGTGATCAACCCCGAGAGTCCGATCACATCGACACTGTGCTTGACGGCTGCCTCGAGGATCTTCTCGCACGGGCACATGACCCCTAAATCGATCACTTCGTAGTTATTGCAACCCAGAACCACACCGACGATGTTCTTGCCGATGTCGTGGACGTCCCCTTTGACCGTCGCCATGAGAACCTTGCCTCGGAACGATTGGCCCTCGAGCCCTGCGTCCTGCTTTTCTTTTTCCATGAATGGCTGCAGGTAATTGACCGCTTTCTTCATGACTCGAGCGCTCTTGACGACCTGGGGCAGGAACATTTTTCCTGCTCCGAACAAATCGCCCACCACGCCCATGGCCGACATCAATGGACCTTCGATGACCTCCAAGCATCGGGTGCAACCGACGCGGGCCTCTTCGGTATCCGACTCAATGAACTTGTCGATCCCATGGATCAACGCGTGCTTGAGCCGATCATAGACCGGCTTTTCACGCCATTCGAGATTCTCTCCAGAGGCCTTTTTGGTTCCAGCGCCTTTGAAGGTCTCGGCTAGGGTCAACATGCGCTCTGTCGAGTCCGAACGGCGATTGAGCAGCACATCCTCGACATGTTCGAGAAGCTCCTTGGGGATGTCTTCGTAGACGGCCAATTGGCCAGCATTGACGATCCCCATATCCATCCCCGCTTGGATCGCATGGTAAAGAAACGCCGAATGCATCGCTTCTCGGACCACGTCGTTGCCACGGAACGAAAAGCTGATGTTGCTGACCCCACCGGAGATCTTCACCCCAGGGCATTGCTGCTTGATCAGTCGACAGGCTTCGATGAAGTTGACTGCGTAGTTGTCATGCTCTTCGATGCCGGTTGCCACCGTCAAGATGTTCGGATCGAAGATGATGTCTTGGGGAGGAAACGCAACTTCGTTGACCAACAGGTCGTAGGCTCGTTTGCAAATCCTGGCTTTTTCGAGCGTCTCGGTCGCTTGCCCCTTCTCATCGAAGGCCATGACGACGACCGCGGCGCCATAACGCCGGATGATGGAAGCTTTTCGCAAGAACTCCTCTTGGCCGTCCTTGAGGCTAATGCTGTTGACGATCGCTTTGCCCTGCACGTTTTGCAAGCCTGCGAGCAAAACATCCCACTTCGACGAATCGATCATCACCGGTACGGCCGCGACGATCGAATCGCCTGCGATGAGCCGCAAGTACCTGGTCATCGCCTCGACGCCATCGAGCAGCGCATCGTCCATGTTGATGTCGATGATCGTCGCGCCGTTCTGGACCTGTTGCCGGGCGACTTCCACGGCCTCTTCAAATTTGTCGTTGCGAATCAAATTCGCAAAGGCCTTCGAACCTGTCACGTTGGTCCGTTCCCCAACCATCGTAAACCGGGTTTCAGGCCTCAACGTGGTGGCTTCCTGTCCGCTCAGCCGCGTCCAGACAATAGGCTCTGGGGGGACTCGCGGTGGGATATCTCGAATTCGCTCCGAGATCGCTCGGATATGGTCCGGTGTCGAGCCGCAGCAACCTCCGACGATGTTCAACCAACCGTTTCGAGCGAAATCCTCGATGTAGTCGGCCATTCGCGAAGGTGTAAGGTCGTACTCGCCAAACGAATTGGGAAGCCCTGCGTTGGGGTGGCATGAAATCGGAACATCGGTGACCTTGGCTAACTCCTCGATATGGGGCCGCATGATGTCTGGTCCCATCGCACAGTTCATGCCGACACTGAGCATCGGAAAATGACTTACGGAATTCCAGAATGCTTCGACGGTCTGGGCGCTGACAAACGTGCGTCCACCGGTTCCAAACGTGGCGCTGACCATCACCGGAATGCGTCGCTTGGACTCGTTGAAGTATTCGGCAATGGCGACCAAGCAGGACTTAAGGTTGAGGGTATCGATCGCCGTTTCCGGCAAGAGCAGATCCGCTCCTGCTTCGACCAACTGGGCAACTTGTACTTTGTAGCTGGCAACCATCTCGAGGAAATCGACATCCCGATTGGCCGCATCCTCGACCTTCGTGCTGATCGCAAGTTGCTTGGTGGTCGGACCGATCGAACCGGCCACGTAGCAGCGTCGGCTCGGGTCCTTTTTTCTCATTCGGTCGACGGCCTTGCGAGCGCAATCGACGGCCGCATAGTTCAGATCCCGGGTGAGTTCCTCGGGCAGTTCCATTTCGGCCATCCCGATCGGGGAGGCGCCAAAGGAGTTGGTCTCGACGATATCGGCCCCGGACTCGAGATAGGCATAGTGAATATCGGAGATCGCATCGGGGCGGGTGATGCACAGGAGGTCACTGAAGCGAACCAAATCCTTGTGGTGGTTTGCAAATCTCTCACCTCGTACCGCGGCTTCGTCAAGTTTGAGCCGCTGGATCATTGTGCCCATCGCCCCATCGAGGATATGGATGCGTTCTCTTACAAGGTGAAAAAGGTCGTTGCTCATATAGACAATTGCCAGGTGATCCTATGAAAAAAGGCTGACGGATACTTCCCGCCAGCCATTTGACTTGTTCGTAGTTCTATTGAAAACCGTAAAGACTCTGGATTATTCTCCAAAGGAAGGCTTTTGTGCCTTTTCCTTCACGCGATCGTTCTTGCCCACGAATTCGAGGATGGCTCGGGTTCCGGCATCGCCGACGCGTGGCTTAGCGAGGCGAAGAATTCGGGTATAACCGCCATTTCGGTCGGTGAACTTCGGGGCGACCTTCTCGAAGAGTACACGAACGGCGGTTTTGTCCTTGATCATCGACAAGACTCGACGTCGGGCAGTGACTCCTGGGGACCTTGCGTCGCACCATTTTTGCCAAGCGTCGCTTTTGCGCCAAGCCTTCCAAGCATCCGTACCGCGTTCGGCGGTCGTTGCGAATTGCTCGGCAGCGGCCTCGGCGGCTAAACCCTTCTTGGCGATCGTGATGCACTTCTCGACGATCGGTCGGATTTCCTTGGCCTTTTCGATCGTCGTGATGATGCGGCCAGGAACCTTGGGCTTGTTGGCTTCGAGTTCGCCGTACTCACGTTCGGTCAAGAAAATAGCAGATGCTAGATTGCTAAAGAGCGCTTTTCGGTGCGAAGGACTACGGCCTAAAACTCGGCCTTTCCTTAAGTGCCTCATGATCGGATCTCAACTTGCTCGGTGGTTGCGGTTGGTGTTAAGTGCCAGGCGGTTAACCAGGCGATTCTTGCTCAGCGAACTTCATGTACCACTGAGCGGGAGCTTGGTCCCCGAGGGGCAAGCTGTCGTAGCGGAACTATCGCATCGACGAGGGAACTCTCATTCCTAGGTGCAAACCAAGGATCGAAAGCTTTTCGCGGACTTCGGTAAGGGTCGTTTCGCCGAAGTTTCGAACTTCGAGGAGTTGGTCTTCTGTCCGCTGCACAAGGTCTCGAACATATCGAATCCCTTCGCTTTCCAGACAGTTGTTGGCTCGAACCGAGAGCTTCAGATCCGAGACCAAGGTATTGAGCTTGGACTCCAGTTGAGCTTCTGCACTTCCGGGTCCGCCGCGAGCGACCGCATGGACTTGACGTCCGAGTTCGCCCGATTGGACGAACGGGTTGAGGTGCTTGCGGAGAATTTTCGCTCCTTCGACCATCGCGAGTTCAGGCTGGAGCGAACCATCCGTCCAAATCTCGATGACGAGGCGATCGTAGTTGGTTTTTTGACCGACTCGGGTCTCTTCGACCGTGTAGCGAACCCGCACCACGGGGCTGAAGGCCGCATCGACCGGGATGATACCGATCTCGTGCTCACCGGTGTTCTGTTCCGAGGCGGGCAAGTATCCACGTCCGTTCTCGACGACCATTTCCATCATGAATTCCGTGTCGCCCGTGAGGGTTGCGATCACGTGATCTTGATTGATGATCTCGACGTCTGAGTCGGTTTGAACGTCCGCACCGGTGATCGGACCGGCTTTGGATCGCACGACCGTCAAGACGCGGGTATTGTCGCTGTGATTCTTGACCACAAGTGACTTGACGTTCAGAACGATCTCGGTGACATCCTCGAGGATGTTGGGAATCGAACTGAATTCGTGCTGAGCGCCGCGGATCTTGATCTGCGTGATCGCACTGCCTTCGAGACTCGACAAAAGAACACGTCGCAAGCTGTTACCGATTGTTGCGCCGAAACCCCTTTCGAAGGGTTCTGCGGTGAACTTGCCGTAGGTCGCGCTGAGCGTCGAGCGCTCAACATTGACTTGGCTGGGTAGTTCCAGTCCTCGCCATCTAACGTGCATGGTTTATTCTCCGAAAATGAAATGCTCGAAACCCGATCCAACGCAATGAACTACACTCGCCTACGCTTGCGAGGTCGGCATCCGTTGTGAGGGATTGGTGTGGTATCTTCGATCTGCTTGACGGTGATCCCGGCAGCCTGCAAGGCGGTAATAGCCGACTCCCGACCCGATCCAGGACCCTTGACCCGAACCTCAATCTCCTTGACCCCAAACTTCGCAGCCTTCTCGGCAGCCTGCTGAGCAGCCATCTGGCCGGCAAATGGGGTGCTCTTGCGGGACCCCTTGAAATTGCAAGTCCCGGCGCTTGCCCAGCACAACGTGTCGCCACGCGCGTCGGTGATCGTTACGTGGGTGTTGTTGAACGTAGCCTTGATAAAAGCGATCGCCGAGGTGACGTTGCGGCGAACCTTGCGACGCTTGTTCGCTGTGTCTTTGTTTGCTTGTTGCTTTGCCATAATCTCAAAAAATTAAACCAGAATCTCGATCTTGAACTCTCAGAAGCAAACGGACTCAGCCAACAGCGAGCCGCTTGACAATCCATGCACGGAATGGGACCCCTAAGCGGCACCAACGACCGCCCAAAGCATCCAAACTAGCGAAGGTCCTTGACCCCCTTCTTCCCTGCAACCGTCTTGCGAGGACCCTTTCGAGTCCGTGCGTTGGTCCGTGTACGCTGGCCTCTTACCGGCAAGCCAACCTTGTGCCTCATCCCACGGTAGCACTTGATTTCTCGCAATCGATGGATCGACTGACCCACTTGCCTTCGAAGAGGTCCTTCAACGGTGTAGTCGCGTTCGAGCAAGCTCGCCAAACGGCTCAGCTCATCTTCGTCCAGTTCGCGCGCCCTTTTGACCGGATTGATCTTGGTCTTAACGCACGCTTCTCTTGCTATCGATGGACCAACTCCATAGAGATATTGAAGCGAGTAAACGATTTGCTTGTCGTTCGGAATGTCAACACCAAGAAGACGCGGCATACTTGCCTACTCCTAAACCATTGCCTGGAAAGGTTTTCAACGAAAACTATCCCCGTGCCGGTTCCAGCACGCAGCAAAAATGCTAGCGTTGCGGAAAAACAGCCGGTGCGATCCACACCTATGGATCGTTCGAGCCCAGAAGTTTAGCGAAGACCTCGGGGTTCCTGCAAGGGTTAATCGGCTCTTTGGCACGGTTTTTTCTTAGTAGAAGTCCCCGAAATCGATCTGTTTTCGACCCTGGCTGTCCGTTTGGCCCCCGTTTGCCTTCCGTTTGGGCCTCCGTTTGGGTCTCACCGCATCCCCTTCTCAAGGGAACTCATCGCGCCGCGCCCAACGGCACCCCCCAGACTTGCTCAGGGAAATGCCCCGAGAAGTCCGCAGAGAAAAACATAGAAAACGACCGATTTCCTTGTTAGTTTAGGTAAGAAGTAACGTTTTTACCTTCGGCTTCGATTCGGGTTCTACCGCGTTGAACGACTGTAATCAAGAAACGCATTCGATGGGCCGAAACTCGATTCCAAAGGTTTAGCAAGCCCCCCCTAGACGCATCGTGCGAGCGCTTACTATGGATGAACTATCGATTGAATCCAGACGTTTTTCGATGAAGCAGGCCCGGCAGATCGTCGGCGATCAATTGCACGCTCCGAACCCAAGGATCTATTGGACGGACTTTCTGCTCTCGGTCCTGGCCGGACACCTGAGCTTCTCGGCCATGATGTTCGCACCGAGCCGCTTTGCCGGCGACTCGCCCTTGCTCTGGTGGGGGCTCAAAGCCCTGTTTTTTACAGCCACCATCTTGCTTTTTTTAAGGTCGGTGATGTTCACCCACGAATTGGTCCACCTGCCCCGCGAGGGTTGGAGCGCTTTCCGCGTGGCTTGGAACCTCCTGTGCGGGATCCCATTTATGATCCCCTCCTTTACCTATTATCCACATATCGATCACCATCGCCGAAAATCCTACGGCACCGAGCACGATGGCGAATACCTGAGCCTTAGCCACCAACCCCCGAGCGCCATCGTCCTGTACATGCTCGGAGTGCTGGTCACCCCGTTAGCAGGGGTCCTTCGCTTCGGTATCCTCTCGCCAATTTGCTGGCTCTTTCCGTCGGTAAGAAAATGGACCTTCACGCACGCCTCGACGATGGTCATGGACGTCTTCTACGAAAGGCCCGAGGCGAGTCGACGGGTCTATAAAATCATGATCCTCCAGGAAATCGCCTGTTTTGTCATCTGCCTGGGCCTTATCCTCCACGCTCCATTCATCGCGAAAACTTGGTTCGACCCCCTGTGGATTCATGCTTATTGCGTAAGCGTCGGAATGATATTCATGAACAACATCCGTACCCTCGGTGCGCATCGATGGACCGGGCCGGGCTCGGAACTGAGCTTCGAAGAGCAATTGCTCGACTCGTGCGACTACCCACACCGCCCCTGGATCACCGAGCTTTGGGGTCCTACCGGAACTCGATACCACGCGACACACCACCTGTTCCCCTCCCTGCCCTACCACAATCTGGGAATCGCTCACCGTCGGCTCATGGCCGAACTCCCCCCAGATAGCATCTTCCGAGAAACGGCCAAACTAAGCCTCCTCGGAGAGATCGCCCAACTGTGGCAACGCAGTTCCCAAGTCGCTAGCCGTTTGAAAGTCGCCGGACGAATCGATCCCTACAGCCCGTCTTTACACGGTGCCACCTCAGGTGCCTATCTTTCAGCTAGCAAGCACTCGAGCGACACTTTTCAGAGCCGCCCGTCACCGAATAGCGATGCGGCGTGAGCTCGATCCAAACTAGCTCATGTCCGACAAGCTGAAGGCTTCTACCAGATCCGAACTCGCTTGGTCGGCTCGATGTACATCGGGCTGCCTGGCTCGACGCCGAAGGCTTCGTAGTACGCATCGAGGTTCGAGACGATCCCGTTGCATCGGTACTGGCTCGGCGAGTGTGGGTCGGTCTTGATCCGTTTTCGCATCTCCGCCTCGCGGTACTTGCGACGCCAGACCTGCCCCCATCCGATGAAGAACCGCTGCTCCCCGGTGAATCCATCCATCGAAGGCGATTTCTGCCCTGCAAGAGAGAGCTTGTAAGCCGTATAAGCAACGCTCAGACCGCCGAGGTCTCCGATGTTTTCACCTAGGGTGAATTTCCCATTGAGATTGATTCCGGGCAATGGCTGGTACTGATCGTATTGCTTGACGAGTTGATCGGAACGTTTGACGAACTCGTTCTGATCGTTCTCGGTCCACCAGTTTCTAAGGTTTCCTTTGCCATCGTATTTGCTCCCCGAATCGTCAAAGCCGTGGCTGATCTCATGGCCGATGACCGCGCCGATTCCTCCATAGTTGATCGCATCGTCGGCCTGAAGGTTAAAGAACGGGGGCTGGAGGATCGCCGCCGGGAAGACGATCTCGTTAATCGAGGGATTGTAGTAAGCATTGACGGTCTGCGGAGGCATAAACCACTCGGTCTTGTCGATGGGCTTGTCGAGCTTGTTGAGTGCATAAAAATGCTCAAATTCCGCCAAACGTGCGATGTTGCTAACGACATCCGTCGCGTCGATCCGTACCGAAGAATAGTCCTTCCACTTGTCGGGATAACCGATCTTGGGTGTAAAGAGCTTGAGCTTCTCTTTGGCCTGCGCCTTGGTGCCATTGCCCATCCACTCCAAGGAGTCGATGCGATTTTCGAAGGCGATGAGCAAGTTCCCGACGAGCTGATTCATCTTCTCCTTGGCCTTCGGCGAGAAATGCTTCTCGACGTAGAGCTTGCCCACGGGCATCCCCAGCAAAGCATTGCAGGCATCGACTCCTCGACGCCATAGTGGCTCTTGCTGCTCGACACCGCTCAGGACGGTCTTGTGGAAATCGAAGTGCAACTTCTCGATCTCTTGGGTCATCACCGGCGCACACGTGTCGATGGTCTGGAAGGCCAAATAGGCTTTGAGGACATCAAGATCCGTTTGGGCGATGATTTCTTGAGCCTCCTCGAAGAAACTCGGCTGCCCGACGATGAGCTCTTGGATCTGCCCTAGTCCGACGGCTTGAGCGTAAGTGCTCCACTGGAGCCCCTTTGTTTTCGAAGCGAAATCCGCGACGCTGGTCTTGTTGTAACGTTTGATCGGATCCCTAAGCGAAACCTTGTCCCACTGAACTTTCGCAAAAGCGGTCTCCAATTGCAGGATCTTCGCAGCTTGGGTTTGGGCATTCTCCCAACCGATTTTTCCAAGCATGTCCTTGATGAAGCTCTCGTATTTTTCTCGGCGCGCTACCCACTCCGGGTCCGACTCAAGGTAGTAATCTCGATCGGGCAACGTTGTTCCGTCTTGGTATACATAGACGGCATACTGGTCGGATCGGCGATCGTCAACATCGATACCCGCTGCAAAGAAACTAGGAATGCCCATGACGGACAACTCTCCGGCCACACGCATCAGATCCTCACGGGTTTCCACCCCAGCGATCTTCTCGAGCCAAGGCTTGATCGGAACAATCCCGGCCTTGTTTCGCGCCTCGATGTCGATGTACGACTTGAAGAAGTTCCCGACTTGCTTGGCTTCGGCCGAAGCGTCAGCGGATAGACTGGCCTCTTCGATGATGGCGCGGATCGCAGCCTTCGTCTCGATATCCAACGCAGTAAAAGCCCCGTAATTGGACTGATCGGCCGGGATATCGGTCGTTTCCAACCAGTTTTCGTTGACGAACCGAAAGAAATCCTCCGAGGCCTTGAGCGTCTTGCTGAAATTCTCCTTTTCAACCCCCGATACCAACCCTGCTTTGCCAGCCCCAAGCGCCACGCTGTCCTGGGCCAACCCACGGGATGCCACATCAAGCCCGCCGAGAGCAAGCAACGCCGTCGTACTTGCCAGGACCTTCGCGATCCTGCTTCCTATCCTGTCCCCGATCTTTTTTCCGATGCGATTCGATCCGATTGTTCTTCTCATGGCCATCCTCAAGGAAATGTCCCAGGCAAATACCCCCCAAAGGCAACTACCCCTGGGCAAATCCCCCAAGGTACTTCCCCAAGGTACTTGGAATGGTACCGACAGGATGCCCCCTCATAAAGGCCCCCTGCAAACGGCCTCCAAAGTCGACCAAAGGCCTAGTCCCGGACCGGAATAACCATCCAAACCACAAACAACCAAGAGACTGCAGGCACTAGCCAAAATGCGATCTCGCAGAATTCCTCAAGCCTCTTGAGCCTTGGACTCAACGGCGCGTTCCAATCCGATGGGATGTTGTCGAAATCGGTCAAAATCAATTGCTCGTACTGGACCGAACTAGGGACGGTCATCCCGCGACGGATAAGCTCCGCGGCCACCTGCCCGGCTGGCTGTTGCTGCAGTTGCTCTATTCCCAAATCCATCGAAATCCCATAATCGGGGTCCAAGACACTAGTCCCCGCTTCGGTCCGGGCCTCAAGAACCACATGCCCTCCTAATCCCACGAAACGGGTCTCAATCCCGTGGCATCCCAGGAGGTCTTGGAGAACCGCAGCCCTCTCCGAACAATCTCCCCTACCCCCGGCGACAATCCATCGCGGGTTTTGTGTCCGCAAGATCGGTGAATAGAACTGACCGACAAGCCACTGCGTCCAATTCTCCCAAATCGCTAAATCCCGACCTGAACTATGCTCGGTCAGCCGATGCACATAAGCCGTCGCGCAGCGGAGACTCTGCTGGATGCTCGGCGGCGACAAAAGCTTGAAGGTCTGGTAGTCAACCAACCGCTGAAGCGATCTTCCATCGGCAAACCAAAACCGAGCCGATACCCCAAGACTGCTCATGCACGCTACGGCCAATAGGATAGCAAAGGGCAACACGCGAGGTTTTTCCTCACCGTTTCTCTCCGAGACAAAATACTCCATGGGACTCTTCAACCGATCGCTTTCTTGCAAATTGCTTCGTCGAGGTCCTGCCATCGCCTGTGCTTGCAAGCCGACCTGGAAACCCTCTAAACTTGTTTCTGCTAAACTCAATTCACGCTTAAAAATCGCCCTAAAACTCAATGCGGCTCTCCGAGCGACGTGCCTTACAACCCAGTAGCATTGCGTTGGTTCCTAACCGTTGGCCAACTTACCGGCTTTTCATGAAAATCGAGCCGTCAACTCGTCGATCGCGCTTCGCATCGGATTTCGTCGTACTCGTACTCAGCGAAGCGGTACTCAGTGAAACGGTACTCGTACTCGATGGCTGTTTGAACTGCGGCGATGCCGAGCGCTGATCGAGGCGGTTCGGGGTAACTTGCAGACCCATGGGACTGATTGCTACGCTTGATTTCTCCGAGTACGAGTACGAGTACCGCGATGCTGAGTACGAGTACGAGAAGAAGCACGAACAAAGCATTGGATCGAAATGCTCGATCGAGCTTTTCTGACGAGCTTTTCTGACGTGCGTAAAGTCTTCTCCTCGCACCGGGTGAATGTGGTGTTTCGTTGGAAGCAAGG
>QWPJ01000189.1 GCA_003671195.1 Planctomycetota bacterium | reverse complement strand
TGGGGATAGTTTCGGCTAGGGTATCGATCCTGTTATAGTGAACGAATCGTTAGCCCTGATTACTCGGATTCTCGTTTCTTTTCTATCCCCGAGGTTTTGATCATGTCGATTTGCACATTTTCGGTTCGCGGTCAGATCAAGCACAAGCCCAGCGGTGGTTTCACCCTAGTAGAGCTCTTGGTGGTTATCGCGATCATTGGCATTCTGGTTGGTTTATTACTTCCCGCAGTGCAAGCCGCGCGGGAAGCTGCACGTCGCATGCAGTGCCAAAACAACTTGAAACAACAAGTCTTAGCGCTTCATAACTGCCACTCTGCCCTGAAACGATTCCCGCCCCAGGCAGGTAACTTTGGGGGTGCTTGGTATGCTCCATTGTATTTCCATATGCTTCCCTACATGGAGCTCAATACGGTTTGGGAAATGGCCTCGACGTGCGACCTTGGGGCAGCAGTTGGCCAAGCCAGACCCAACAATACCGTCAATTTAGGCTATACATGGCCCACTTGGGGATCGGTCAACACGACCAACCAAACTTGGCTTCGTCAGACCAGCATTCCCTCGTTCCGATGTCCGAGCGACTCGACGCTCGGAAACGGGTTGGACTGGACCCCTGGTGATGCCTCCTACGCCGGTAATTTCTTGATTTTCGGCGGCGATCGAAATGCCACGGCAGTTTGTGGAACGGCCGCTGCGCCCTGGGAAACCTGTTGGGATGGTAAAGCGAAGTTTTCGACAGTCAAAGACGGCTCGTCGAACACCATCATGCTGGCTGAGAAGCTCTCGCGATGCGATGGTTCGGGTCTAGGAGGAAACTGGTGGATGCGCGGTGTATTTCGAATCGGCGGAGTCGGAGGTTCGCAGCCAAACTCCGGGGTGCCGGTCGATAGCTACCCAGGAGATCGTCTTTCATCCGTCTTCGGCGGTGGTCGGGGTCGCGATGGTGTGATTTTTACCTACGGCATCGCTTCGCGATTTCAGGTCAACCCAAACTTGCCTCTTGCCAATGCAGCCAATGGCGGACGATGCGACCGACGCTTGGCCTCCAGCCAGCATTCTCTCATGACGGTGGCTTATGTCGACGGTTCGATCAGCAGCTTGTCAGGTGGTATGGATTCCCGCATTTGGTTCTGGAGCTTAACACCAGACGGTGGCGAAGTAGCGAACCTACCTGAGTAGCGAATTTTACTTTTTTGCAAGTCTTTATTTCAAAACGGTCGGAGTGTCCCATGAAGGTTTCTTCCTGGATAGCGATTTTCACCATCCTTGCTTTGTTCGTTGGATGTCAGCGCCCCAAAGGTACCATCGAAGGGGAGGTTATCTTTGATGGAAAGCCCGTACCCGGGGGAATGCTCAGCTTTGTATCCATCGGGCCTAAGGACAAACTGACCGTCGAGGGCTTCTGCGAACTGGGTCGCGATGGCAAGTTCAAGATCGAACTGCCCGTCGCCGAGGTCATGGTAGGCGTCGATAACCGGGAGTTTGAGCCGATGCCAGCGACTCGGCCGGCAATGCTACCAGGAGACAACCTTCCGCCCGAAGTCCGCAAGAGCCTATCGGAGGGTACCAAAGCCGCTTCGAGAGTATCGGATCGCTGGGTCCAACTCCCCGAACGGTACTACCTACCGGAAACCTCGAAAATCAAGATCAAGGTCGCCAAGGGACCGCAGAACTTGCAGATCGAGCTTACGCCATGAGACTTGTACTTACCTGGCGGTCCGGTCCATTCGACCTTACCTGCCTAGCCAGAGTATGACCGCCACTCCGAGGACCATGCGGTAGATCGCAAAGGGCGCAAAACCCCGTGAACGGACCCATTGCATAAACCAAGCGATCACCGCCAAGGCAACTAGGAAACTCGTGACAAATCCGATCCCCAACGTCAACCACTGACGCGAGTCGATCTGGATCGGGCTTTTGACGAGGAACTGCAGAAACTTGAATCCGCTCGCTGCGAACATCACTGGGATCGAAAGGAAAAAGCTAAACTCCAACGCTGCAGGTCGAGACAGACCCATGATCTGACCACCGGCAATCGTCGCCATCGATCGGCTCGTTCCTGGAAACATCGCCGCGAGGATCTGCGCCGCTCCGATGAAAATCGCCTGCCGAAGGGTCATCTGCTCGACCGAGTGGGTACTTGCCGTCTGAGAGTACCGCTGGTCGATCCACAACATCGCGATGCCCCCTAAAAGCAGAGACGCTCCGATGACCCATGGTCGTTCGAGGTTCTCACCAATGAGCTCGTCCATCAAAAAACAGGGAATCGCAGTGACCACGAAACTGATGATGACCAACGCCAGGGGATGTTTCCACCAAGGAACGCTCGAGGGGTTCGAATCCGAGCCCTTCTGCTGGACATTTGTCAGAAACGATTGGACGAAGGAAACAAGTCTGGGCCAAAAATAGACCACCACGGACAGGATCGCTCCGAGCTGGATGACAACCGAGAACATCTTCCAAAATGGATCGTCCAAGCGCATCCCCAAGGCCGCTTGCGACAAGACGATGTGAGCCGTCGAACTGACGGGCAAAAACTCCGTCAGGCCCTCGACGATCCCGACCAAAACAGCCACCCAATAATCCGACATGGTCCCTCGTTGCCTTTTCTTTAGCGTTTTTTTGCTGCTCTGTGCTGTTCTGTGCTTCGCTCAATCGATCGTCACACATTGACCGAGTGCGATGAGGGGACGTTACACAAATCAAAAACGCCCGATCGAGCACTTCGGTCCAATGCTTTGTTCGTGCGTTTTCTCGTACTCGTACTCGTACTCGAAGAGGGCGAGTATAGCAATCCGACCCATTAGTTCGCAAGTTCCCGCGAACCGCTTCGATCGACGATCGGCATCGCTGCAGTTCGAACAGCCATCGAGTACGAGTACCGTTTCACTGAGTACCGTCCGCCGCGGCGGACTGAGTACGAGTACGACGAAATCCGATGCGAGGCCCGATCTTGTGATGAAGTTTGCTTGATGCAACGAAAAAACCCGAACCCATGCAACTTGCATGGGTCCGGGCTCGTTACCGTCAATTTAGCTTGTCTTGGCTCCCATGGATTCATCGGAGCCACAAGCTGGGGTAGGAGCTGCTTGTCTTAGGCAGCCCGCCGGCATACTTAGGACGCCCCACCCCTTTGGCTAGTAGAACAAGAATTCACTAAATCACCTCCTTTCGAAACGAGCCAGGCAAAAGACCCCCTGGTTGCCTAGAATCGGGAGTCTTCTGCACGGATGCGCATAGCTACGATGCGTTTCGTAGCACCTAGTGGTATTCTAACCGTCGCATCCTGTGAAAAACAACTCGAATTGAACAATTAACGCCCAATCCTACTAACCCCCAATCCTATGCGGCCCGGTGTCCAGGCCCCTGTCCCGCTTAGGTAAATGGCTCAGGTATGACGTCCTACGTCGAACTCCACTGCAAATCGAACTTCTCGTTCCTCGAAGGAGCCTCGCATTCCCATGAGCTTGTCAAGCAAGCCCAAGTCTATGGCTACAAGGGACTTGCGATCACCGACCGGAACACTCTTTCGGGAATCGTCCGCGCCCATACGGCCGCTAAAGACCATTCGCTCCCGTTTGTAGTCGGCTGCGAACTCCATCCCATCGACGGTCCTGCCCTGGTCGTCTGGCCGGCCAATCGTCAAGGCTACGGCGATTTGTGCAAACTCCTGAGCATCGGTCGACTGCGAGCTCCCAAAGGATCTTGCGAGATCTCCTGGCACGATGTGGCTAGGTATTCCAAGCACTGGCTCGGAGGCTTGATCCCCTCAGGACCTGGCGCCCGTTCGGCTCGCATTCTCGAATCGAGCCCGCTCGAATCTAGCCCCCCCGAATCTAGCCCCCCCGAATCGAGCCTGCTCGAATCGACCGACGATCCCGCCTTGCCGGACAAGCTCGAGAGTCCCCTAGAGGTCCCTCCGATCCCGGCTTTCCCTTGGTGCCGAGTCGGTCATGATTTCGACCCCAAGGATTTTAGCAATTGGCTTGCTTGGACAGCTCAATTCGGGGAGCTCTTTGAGGATCGCGCGTACGTGATCGGCCATCTGCACATGGAGGCCAACGATGCCGCCAAACTTCCATGGCTCAGCGAGCTCAGCCGACACAGCGGTGTGCCTTGGGTCGCCGCAGGGGGCTCTTTGTACCACCAACCTCAGCGGATGATTTTGCACGATTGCCTTCAAGCGATCGCCACCGGCACGACGATCGATCAGGTCGCTCAGTTCCGACCCTTCAACGCCCAGCGAGCCCTCAGGCCATTGGACCTGATCGAAAAGCTCTATCGCGGCGCGCCCGATGCGATCGCAAGGAGTGTCGAAATCGCAGGTCGGATCGATTTCAGTCTCGATTGCCTGCGGTACGAATACCCCACGGAGTGGTCTCCCGACGGGATGCGTCCGATCGAGTATCTCAAGAAGCTGACTTGGGCCGGCGCGCAAGGCCGCTACCCCAAGGGTGTTCCTATGCGGGTCGTGGAGATGCTTCGCCATGAAATCAAGCTCATCGAGGACCTCGGCTATGAAGCCTATTTCTTGACGGTCTGGGATCTGGTGCGATTTGCTCGCTCGCGTGACATTCTATGCCAGGGGCGTGGGTCGGCAGCCAATTCGGCTGTCTGCTTTTGTTTGGGAGTCACCAGCGTCGATCCGAGCCGTTACGATCTGCTCTTCGAACGGTTCATCTCCCGCGAGCGGAACGAGGCCCCCGATATCGATATCGATTTCGAACACCAACGGCGCGAAGAGGTCATCCAATACGTCTACGAAAAGTACGGTCGGCATCGAGCGGGGATGACCGCTGCGGTGACGACCTATCGGATCCGATCCGCGACCCGCGAGTGCGCCAAAGCCTTGGGCTTTACCAACGATCGTATCGATAGCTTATCGAAGATCATCGATGGTCGCTCGGGGATCGAAAACCTAGCGATCCGATGCGAACAGGTTGGGATCGATCCGACTTCAGACCTAGGCAAACGCTTTTTGTATTTGGTCGAATCGATCCTAGGCTTCCCGCGTCATCTGTCCCAACACACCGGTGGCATGGTCATGACCCAAGGGAACTTATGCGAACTGTGTCCGATCGAGAACGCTTCGATGAGCGGCAGGACCATCATCCAGTGGGACAAAGACGATTTGGATGAACTCGGCATCCTCAAAGTCGATTGCTTAGCATTGGGAATGCTCTCGGCGATCCACCGAAGCTTCGATCTACTCGAAGAGCACCACCAACGCGCCTTGACCCTATCGACGATCCCTGCCGAGGACCCGAGCGTCTACGACATGATCTGCAAAGCCGATACGCTCGGGGTCTTTCAAATCGAAAGCCGAGCTCAGATGAGCATGCTCCCGAGACTCCGGCCTCGGTGTTTTTATGACTTGGTCATCGAGGTTGCCATCGTCCGGCCAGGCCCTATCCAAGGGAATATGGTCCACCCGTATTTGACGGCCCGGCAGACCGGCAAACAGCCCCCTTATCCGAACGAGCAGATCGCGCAGGTCCTGCGTAAAACCATGGGCGTCCCGATCTTCCAGGAGCAGGCCATGCGGCTTGCGGTCGTTGCGGCAGGATTCACCCCCGGCGAGGCCGACCAACTTCGCCGCGCCATGGCCGCTTGGCGTCGCCCCGGAGTGATCGATCAATTCCGAAGAAAGCTTCTCGAAGGCATGCGCGCCAATGGCCTCGACGAATCGTTTGCCGAAACGGTATTCAACCAGATACGCGGATTCGGAGAGTATGGGTTTCCCGAATCGCATGCGGCAAGCTTTGCGCTCCTTGTGTATGCTTCGTGCTGGATCAAGCATCATCACCCAGAGGTTTTTTGCTGCGCGATGCTCAACAGCCAGCCGCTGGGGTTCTATACCCCGGCCCAACTCATCGCCGATGCCCAACGCCACGGCGTTCAAGTCGCTCCGGTCGATCTCAACGCCAGCGACTTCGAATGCACTTTGGAGCCCGATGCAAACGGCTTTCGCGTCCGCTTGGGGCTGTGCATGATTCGGGGGTTGCACGAAAACGACGGGCTAGCGATCGCAGCCCAACGCCGTGCCCAAGGGGCCTTCAGGGACCAAAGTCAACTCGTCCAACGCTGTCGCTTGGGTCAAGCCGTCTTGGCGATCCTTGCCGACAGCGGGGCGATGGCTTCGCTCTCAGGTAACCGCAGAGCCGCCTATTGGCAAGCCTTAGGCCAGGACAAATCGTACAACTCCTTGCCTTTGCTCGAAGCCGCCGGTGTGGATATCGACGAGCCGATCCCCGAGTCGCTCGTGGCGATGGACCCGGCCCAGGAGGTCGCCGCAGACTACGCCACGACCGGGCTTTCCTTGCGAGGCCACCCTATGCAATTCCACCGAGAGAAACTCCGTGGCCATCGCGTTCGATCCGCCGCAGAACTCTCGGATCTCAAGCACGGGCAACTCGTTCGCGTCGCAGGTTTGATCGTGCTGAGGCAACGTCCAGGGACCGCCAAGGGGATCACGTTTGTGACTATGGAGGACGAGACCGGCAGCATCAACTTGGTTGTCCGGCCTAAGACCTGGGAGTCCCATTACTTGGTCTGCAAGCAGTCCAATGCATGGCTAGTCCACGGCACGCTTGAGAGCCGACAGGGAGTCATCCACGTCCTGGTGAGCTTGATCGAAGACCTCAGCAATTCGATCGGTCCGTTGGAGATCCCCTCACGGGACTTTCGTTAAGCACCCCAGCCATCAGGCAGCAGGCTTTAGGCTTTAGGCCAATACCGTCAAATCGGGACATTGATGAAGTTGCATTTTCTGGTAATCGGCAAATGATAGCGGAGCAGCGCAAGCTGCCCGGTGAGTCTAAATATCCAGTGGTTTCCTGAATGTTCGAGGGTGGATCACTTCACTTGAACCTTCACCGGAGGGCTTGCGCCCAACCGCTTTCAAAAACCCCTCGGCATGCGCCGAAGTACATTCAAATCCAATCTTTCCTAAAAGGATCCAAATGTCGATTTGACGGTATTGGGCTTTAGCCTTTAGCATGGCGAAGTATCGCATCGATCGGCACATCTTTGACCGTCTCGACGTGCCCCAATCGACTCGGCAGAATGAGTCGTAGTTGGCCGTGGGATGTTTTTTTGTCGAGCATCATCGCTTGTACCATCGATTCAGGTGCGATGGGATCATGCCGGTTCGATAGGCTTGTAGGGAGTCCGAACGCTTCGAGCAATTCGGTTTGCCGACTGAGTTCGTGCCCTGTCCATCGATGGAGTTCGACGGCCAAGCGGCCCGCCATGGTCATTCCTATCGAGATCGCTTCACCATGAAGGTAGGTTCCGTATTGGGCTAATGCTTCGATCGCATGGCCAAAGGTATGTCCGTAGTTGAGGATGGCGCGAAGACCGCTCGTCTCGTGCTCGTCGGCCGAGACGACCTGAGCTTTGAGCTCGCAACATCGACCGACGAGGTATTCCAAAGCTTGGACGTCGCGATCGAGAATCGACTTGGCGTTGGCCTCCAGCCAGCCGAAGAAGTCCGGGTCCATGATCACGCCGTATTTGACGACTTCGGCCAAGCCGCTTTTGAATTCGCGTTCGGGCAGCGAGTCGAGCGATCGCAAGTCGATCCAAACCATGGAAGGTTGCCAGAACGCGCCGATGACGTTCTTGGCCTGTGGAAGGTTGATTCCGGTCTTTCCGCCGACGCTGCTATCGACCATCGAAAGGAGCGTCGTCGGGACTTGGAGCAATCGAACCCCACGGTTCCACGACGCGGCCAAAAAACCAGCCAGATCGCCGACGACTCCCCCACCGACGGCGACGATCACCGCTTGACGGTCGGCGCGGAGCAAAGCCATTTGTTGCCAAAGTCGCCCGAGTTGCTCAACGGACTTGCTCGCCTCACCGCTGGGGACTTCAACCATCGCGGTCAATCCACTGCCCGCGATGGATTCGCGAATTTTTAGAGCGATAGGTAAGACGTTTCGGTCGGCGATCAGGATGAAACTCGAGGCTCCGGAGAAAACCTCGTCAACGGCCAAACGCAGCTCGGCCGCTTCGGGTACTCCGATCTGGATCGAATAAGCCCTTGATTCCAAGGGAACGGAGATAGATCGCATAGGGCAGGGGGCTTTTTAGATTCGTGGTTCCGATTTGTTGACCGCAAGCACGACGTTCGAATGGCAAAGGTAATCGTGAAGGGCTTTGCGTCGTCCGAGCAGAAATAGGGCGATGGAGTTTAGCCCGAGGACTCCGATCAGGGAATATTCGATCCCCTTGGAGACCGAGACCGATTGCAAGGAAATGTACAGAGCAAGTGGAAAGAGCCACGCAAAAGCGTTCCTGAGGACCTCGCGGGGGACTAGCTGCTCGCGCCGTGGGGGTAGGCCGTGCTCTTCGACGATTCGGAGTTGGAAAAGATATCTACCCAACGAGGGCCAACCGCGGTAGATCAGCAATAGGTACAACGCCGGCACGATCAGCGAAGCAAATGCGATGATCGGGATGAGCAATTGACTGCTTTCGGCTCGGAACGCTTGGAGGCCAAAGATGGAGATTGCAAACGGGGCCATGGCGCCTAACAAGCAGGCTTGGTCGACCGAATAGGCCATCAGGCGAGGTGCAAAACCGGCTGCGGTGGTGCTCACCGGCGCGATGGCTCGGAGCGCATCGAGCAATTCGTCGTAGTTTGCGTAACGCTCTTGAGGGGTCCTTGCTAGCAGACGTTGGAGGACATTCTTGAACTCTCTCGGCAACGTCTTGGGCCAGGGGTTGGGGAAGCTGATCTCTGCGGCCATGAGGGATTCGAGCTTTGCCAGAAGCGATTCACCTTGGATCTGCACAGGAAGCCTTCCGAAAGCCATTTCGAAGAGCGTCACGCCCAAGGCATACATGTCGGTTTGGATGCTGTAGGGACCACCGCGAAGGAGCTCGGGTGCAACATACGAGGGGGTCCCGGCGAGCGAGCTACCCAACTTGGATCCATCGGTGTTTTGCACCCGGGCCAATCCAAAGTCGGAAATTTTCACACGGCCTTCGCCAGCGAGGATCAAGTTTGCGGGTTTGATATCGGCATGGATCAGGTCGAAGATCGTCGCATGCTTGAGGGCTGAGGTCACTTGAATCCCATAGCCGATCGTCTCGGGATAAGGGATTGCGCCTTGACGTCGAATGCGTTCAGCGAGGGTCGGGCCCGGAAGCAGTTCCATCGCTAGGAACGGCTCTTCGTTTTGGCGACCGACGTAGTAGATGGTCACCACGTGCGGGTGATTGAGTCGGGCTTGTGCGACCGCTTCGCGCAGCATGGGATCGACCTGCTCGGAACTGCTCTGGCTTTTGCTCCGCATGACCTTGACGGCGACGTAGCGCTGCAACGAGGTATCCAACGCGCGATAAACAGCCCCCATGCCACCTTGACCAAGCTGTTTCTCGAGTTTGAAGTGACCGAAGACGTGATCTGTCATCGCGTCGATGGGGTCTAAATCGACCTCGCAATCCCGAGGCGAACCTTGCAGACTCGATAAACTTACCGTCGCTTCGTATGCGTCTTGGAGTGCTTCGCCTAAGACACGCCGATAACAGAAGGGGCATTGGCCTCCGCGCTGAGGTTCGACGACGTACTCGTAACCGCAGACGCAGTGGTAGACATGGTCCTTGACGACCGGTAAGTGAACTTCAGAATCAGCGTCCAAGGGGTTCTGTGGCATAGGTTGGGTTCTACGTGCTGGATCAGTATACACAAAGTCGTTTTTTTTCGCAGATACTCCGCAGGGTAGATCGATCCGATAAACTACTCAAAAGAGCTGGTTTTTTCGTCCTTTTTTCAGTGGGTTTTTCATGGCAAGCTCCCGAGAGGCTATTTCGATGGATTGGATCCCGTTGCCCGAAGATCATCCGACACCCTCGTTGGTTGTCGATGCCCTTACCGTCGAGCGAAATCTCACTCGCATGCAGCAGTACTGCGATGAGCACCGGCTGAGCTTAAGGCCCCATACGAAAACCCACAAATCGATACGTATGGCAAAGCGGCAAATCGCATTGGGGGCCAAAGGTTTAACGGTCGCCAAAGTCGGGGAAGCCGAGCGAATGTCTGAAGCGAGCAGGGACCTATTTCTGGCCTATCCGGCCATCGGAACAGGGCGTTTGCAGCGGTTGGGAAGTTTACTCAGAGACTTTGCCGAGGAATCCCATAGCTCGGGAACCTCTGGGAGAATCGCCGTTGGGATCGATTCTCTCGAAGCCGCCGAGCGGATCGCTCAGACGGCCCGCAACGTCGGGCTCCCGATAGGAATCATGGTCGACCTGGATGTCGGGTTTCACCGCACCGGAGTCGAATCCAGTGCCCAAGCCGTCGAGCTGTGCGCTTGGGTCTCCAAGCAGTCTGGGCTGGAATTTCGAGGCTTGATGTGCTTTCCCGGGCATATTCTACCCGCAGCCTCCACCGAGGCCTGGGGTCAGTACCACGATGCGATCGCCGGTGTTGTCGATCGCTTGGGCTCCCTAGGGATCGACGTTCCGGTCATCTCCGGGGGCTCAACTCCGACGGCCAAAGAATCCCATCGAAATCCCATTCTGAACGAAATCCGACCAGGAACGTATATCTACAACGACTGGAACGAAGTCGCCTTGGGAGTCGCCAGTATCGACGATTGCGCCGCTCGTGTCGTGGCGACGGTCGTAAGCGTCCCGACCAAAAACAAGTTTATCCTCGATGCAGGGAGCAAAACCCTCTCGAGCGATCGCCATTGCGTTGAGCCCGAATCGGGCTTTGGAAAAGTCGTCGACTATCCGGATGCCAAGGTTTCGCGTCTGAGCGAGGAGCATGGAGAAGTGATATTCCAGGAAACCTACGCAGGCCCTCGGCCCAAAGTCGGGGACCGCGTTTGGATCATCCCCAACCATATTTGCGTGTGTGTCAATTTGCAAAACTCCTTTTTCCTTTACCGACAAGACAATCCAGAACACGGCGGTCTTGAAGAACTCGCCGTCGACGCAAGAGGAATGCTGGTCTGAAATGAAAGTCTCCATCCTAGTACCGGCTTACAACGAACAGTCGACCATCGTCCCGGTCCTGCGAAAACTCTTGGATGTCCCATTTTCCAACCAATTTACTGTCGATAAGGAAATCCTCGTCGTCGACGACGGGTCGACCGATCAGACCTGCCAGAGAGTCGAAGAGTTCCTCGCGAACAACCCAGCCGACCAAGACAAAATCCGCCTGATTCGCCAACCGAAAAACGCCGGAAAAACCGCTGCGATCGCAAAGGCCATTCACAACGCGACCGGGGATGTGATGATCATCCAAGATGCCGATTTGGAATACGACCCGCGTGAAATTCCAGGCGTTTTGTATCCCATCTTCGAGAATTGGGCCGATGTGGTCTACGGAAGTCGCTTCCTGGTCAAGAAAGCGTCTCGAGTTCTCTATTTTTATCACTATGTCGCGAACAAATTCCTCACGTTGCTCAGCAACGTCCTGACCAACCGAAACATGTCCGATATCGAGACTTGCTACAAGGCGTTTCGACGAGAGGTCATCGTGCCATTGGAACTGACGAGCAAAGGCTTTGGGATGGAAGTCGAAATCACCGCGATGGTCTGCAAGACCCGTGCGCGGACCTACGAAGTTCCAATCTCCTACTACGGCCGAACGTATGAAGAAGGAAAGAAAATCGGTATGCGTGACGGAATCGCTGCGATCTGGTATATCCTATATTACAACTTGATCCATCCGTGGACCCAAGCCGGTCAAAACTACATCCAGACCGTCAATAACTCGCTCAAAGCCGTGCATGCCAAGGAGCAACTCGGTGAATTGAGTTCGCCCGGGACTCGGGAATCCTAACCGCATCTGTATCTGCAACCATGAAGTTTGAATTCTGCCGAGAAGACTGGGTCCAAAAGCCTTGCGATGTTCTTGTAGTCGCCCTAGACGACGACTGGGCCCAACGATCCGAGTTCCAATCGCTCGACCAAGCGAGCTCGGGTTGGTTTCGACGCGTCATGCAAAGCGGTGAAGTATCTACCAAACCGAACAAGGTCTCCATGCTCATCGCGCCGACAGGAATCCCCGCAGGGGTTCTGTGTATCGTCGGTACGGGCAATGCAAGTCAATCGGCTTGCAATACCTACTTTCGCGCAGCGGGTTCGGCGATGAAGGCCCTTGCCTCCAGGCAGCGATCCACAGTTCGCTTTGTCGGATTCGGCAACTCTCCCCTGGAAATCCGTGCCGCCATCGCAGGTGCCCTCGTCGGCTCCCAAGGCCAAGACCTCTACAAGAGCGAGAAAAGTACCTTCGCCCCTGAAATCGTCGAGTGGACCGGAAGCAATGATGCCCAAATCCGAGCTGGCGAAATCATCGGTGAATCGGTCAATCTAGCCCGACTGATGGTCAACCAACCCCCGAATCGCATGTACCCAGAAACCTTCACCGATCAAGCCATCGAGGTCGCCAACGATGCGGGCTTCTCGATCGAAGTTTGGGATAAACAACGACTCATTGAGGAACGTTGCCAAGCACTCCTGGCCGTCGCAAGAGGCTCGATTCGCGATCCACGATTGCTGATCCTGCGTCACCGCGGCGCTCCGCCAGACTCCGAACCCCTGGCCCTGGTCGGCAAAGGAGTCACGTTCGACTCCGGTGGATATTCGCTCAAGCCCACCGATGGAATGCTGACGATGAAGTGCGACATGGCAGGCGCAGCGACAGTCCTTGCCATCTTCAATGCAATCGCCAAACTCAATGTCCGCAGGAATGTTGTCGGTGTGCTAGGATTGGTCGAAAACCTAGTCTCCGGGGATGCCTTCAAACTCGGCGATGTCCTGACGGCTCGAAGTGGTAAAACCATCGAAATCCATAACACCGATGCCGAAGGCCGATTGGTCCTTGCCGATTGCTTGGATGTCGCTCTGGAAGAAAAACCTGCACAAATCATCGACTTTGCCACCCTCACGGGCGCCTGCGTCGTGGCCCTTGGGAACGATGTGGCCGGACTCATGAGCAATCAGACGCAATTCCAAGTCGACGTCCAATCGTTCACCGAAAAATGTGGCGAGTACACTTGGCCACTACCCATGCACTCGTTCTACAGCGAGCAGATCGCTGGAAAAGTTGCCGACATCAAGAACGTCGGCGAAGGACGCTGGGGTGGAGCCATCACCGCCGCGAAATTTCTTGAGGAATTCGTCCAAACCAAACCTTGGGTCCACCTCGATATCGCAGGCCCGGCATTCTTGGACTCGGCCAAGCCTTGGTGCGACGCCGGTGGGACCGGCTTCCTCGTACGCTCCTTTGCCGAATGGCTCTTGGCATGAGCATCGATCCTGCCGATGACGACCTCCACGGCCAGGAGCAAGACCTAGACCGACAGGGCCCGATTTGGAGGCAGTATCACGAACTGGCCGAGCTGGCAGGCTCTCTAGCCCACGAGATCAAAAATCCACTCTCGGTCATTCACATGAATGCCGACCTGCTGAGTGAGGAACTCGACGAGAGTCAGTGGCCGGGAAAACGCCGCGCTATCTCCAAAGTCGAGATGATCAAACAACAGTGCCATCGAATGGAAAACCTCCTGAGGGATTTCCTGAAATTCGCGCGCATGCAGGACATGGAACTGACCCTCGGCTCCCTGAACGAACAAATCATCTCGGTCCTGAATCTCTTTCAGCCCCAAGCTGACAGACAAGGGGTCCGACTCGAACGGTTCCTTGACTCCGATCTGCCCAACATTCGACTCAACGGAGGCTCGCTCCAGGCGGCTCTGATCAACCTAGTGAAAAATTCGCTCGAGGCGATGCCCGATGGCGGAGAACTCCTGATCCGAACCTATGTCATCCCAAGCGGCGTGGCCATCGACATGATCGACTCCGGATGCGGCATGGACGAAACGACCGCCATGCGAATGTTCGAGCCGTTCTATTCGACAAAAACCGAAGGCTCCGGGCTTGGTCTGCCCACTACACGCAAGATCCTTGAAGCCCACGGCGGACGCATCAGCGTCCAGAGCGAAGTCGGCCGAGGCACGAAATTTGTCCTGGAGTTCCCCACTCCCATGCGGATCGCTTAGCCGGACCCCGCAACCCCGCGCACCATCCACAAAATCGGACTGGCCCCGTTCGATTCGTCGACCATTCGCTCGATGCGATAGCGGCTTGCTCTTTGGGCAATCCATCCCTCGACGGCCTGGCTCTCCTGCAAACCCGTTGGATGACCGACATACGAAAGGATAGAGATCAACCCACAAGGAGCCAAAAGGGACTCCAGAGTATCCAGTGCCCTCAAGGTTGTCGGCGCTTGCGTTACGACCGACTTGTCGGAAAAAGGCAAATACCCAAGGTTGAACATCGCGCAAGAGATTTTGCCTCGATGCTCCAATGGCACATGATCTGCAATGTCCGCATGATCCGCATGGATGCACCGAACCACGCTCGCATAACCCGCCTGAGAAACCCGTAAAGCTGTTCTTGCAATCGCATCGGCTTGCAAATCCAACGCGTAGACGGTCCCTTGCATTCCAACGCATTGAGCCAGAAATAGCGTGTCCAATCCATTCCCCGCCGTCATGTCGATCGCGATCGAACCCGGATCGATCGACTCGCGACATCGCCTCTGTGCTTCCATCGTAAAATGCATCGTCGGTCTTTAGCCTCCTATGCCACGCGGATAGGAACCGAGCACATCGAGCCTAAGCGATCGCTCCACAAGTGCACCGATCGCATCGACCATGGGAGCCTCATCGCGGTGCCCCTCGATCTCCACGAAAAAGTAATACTCGTTCGGAGAACCAGGAACCGGTAACGACTCGATCCATGTCAAGTTGATCCCGTTATCCCTGAAGATCAACATCGCATCGGCCAGCGCCCCCGGTTGATGCGGGACCTGAAACAGGATCGCCGTTTTGTCCCGGCCTGTTATCGCCGGTTGATCCTTGCCGATGATCGCAAAACGGGTCGCATTGTTCGGATCGTCTTCGATCGATTCGCAGACGATCGGCAATCCGTACTCCAAGGATGCCTCGAGCGAGGCGATCGCCGCTGCCCCCGGCTCCTCTTTGGCAATCCTTGCTGCATGGGTCGTGCTGGCGACCTCAATTCTCTGGGCCTCGGGTAGATGCTCCGAGAGCCAGCGACGGCACTGCGAGAGCGCCTGCGGCTTGCTGTAGACCTTGCGTATCGACAATCGGTCCGAAACCGAGAGCAAGTTATGGTGGATCGGCAAGAGCACCTCGCCGCAGATCTGAAGCGGACGCTTGATGAAATTGAACATCGTGTCGACGATCCGTCCGTCGGTGCTGTTCTCGATCGGAACCACGCCGTATCGCGACTGTCCCCGATGGACCTCTTCAAAAACCGCAGAAATCGTGCCGACTGGGCATAGCAACTGAGAGTCCCTGAAGTACTTTCGAGCCGCCGAATGGCTATACGAATGCTCAGGACCTAAATAAGCCACCCCCTGGGGCACTCCCCCCCTGTGCAGTGCCTCAAGCCGGCTAGGATCAAGCTGTGCTCTCAGGGCAAGACGCTCTTCGATCAGGCGTGCAATCTCGATTTGGATCTGTCCGAGTCGCTGGCAAATCTCCTGTTCGGTGGGCTGAGAGCTTGGCATTTTCGTTTCGATTTCCTGTCAAATTGACGGTAAGACCGCCAGTCATCGCCGAGACTTAGGCAACCCGGGTGGCTGCAAACGACCGAGATTTTATCGTAAACCCTTGATTTGGATAGGTTTAAGATCCCTGCTTGCGCTTCTTGGGAGCTTTGGCACAAAGATTGCTCTAAAGAGTTTTCATTCGCCGGATCGGCCACCCGGAACCGGCGGTTTCCAAAAAACATTATCATTCTATTGAACACCGCGTTGAGGGAGAACTAAACCATGGCATCTGGCGAAAAGATCATCGGTATCGATTTGGGAACCACCAACTCGGTGGTCGCTGTCATGGAAGGCTCTGAGGTCAAGGTCATTCCCAATGCCGAAGGGAATCGACTGACACCTAGCGTCGTTGCCTTCAATGACAAAAGCGAAACCATCGTCGGTGAGCCCGCTCGCCGCCAAGCGGTGACCAACCCGCGTCGCACGGTCTACTCGGTCAAGCGCTTTATGGGCCGCCGACACTCGGAAGTCGAATCCGAAGAAAAGATCGTCCCTTACCAAGTCGTCGGAGGGGCTAACGAGTACGTTAAGGTCCAAATCGGTGACCAACAATTCACTCCGCAAGAGATTTCGGCAAAGGTTCTGCGCAAGCTCAAAGAGGCCGCCGAATCCTATCTCGGACACCGCGTCAGCAAAGCCGTCATCACGGTTCCGGCCTACTTCAACGACGCTCAGAGGCAAGCCACCAAAGATGCGGGCCAAATCGCAGGCTTGGAAGTGGCCCGGATTATCAACGAACCGACCGCTGCGGCACTGGCCTACGGACTCGACAAAAGCAAAGACCAGAAAATCGTTGTATTCGACCTCGGAGGCGGTACCTTCGACGTCTCGGTTCTTGAAGTCGCCCATAACAACGATGGGGAATCAGCCGGCAAGATTTTCGAAGTCATCAGCACCAACGGCGATACCCACCTCGGGGGCGACGACTTCGACCAAGCCATGCTCAACCACGTCGCCTCGATGTTCCAACGGGACAATGGAATCGATCTACGCAAAGATCCTATGTCGCTCCAACGGCTTCAAGAAGCTTGCGAAAAAGCCAAAAAGGAACTCAGTACCCTTCCCCAGACCGATATCAACCTGCCGTTTATCACCGCAGATGCTTCCGGTCCTAAGCACTTGCTCACGACCATCACCCGCAGCACCTTCGAAGGCCTGATCGATCCGATGATCGACCGATGCCGCCAACCGGTTCTGCAAGCGCTTAAAGATGCCAAATTGAATCCCTCCGAGATCGACGAAGTCGTCCTGGTCGGTGGTTCAACCCGCGTCCCCAAAGTCCGCGAACTGGTCAAAGAAATCTTCGGCAAGGAACCTCACCAAGGGGTCAATGCCGACGAAGTCGTCGCAGTCGGAGCGGCTATCCAAGGCAGTGTTCTCTCTGGCGAACGCAAAGACGTTCTGCTCTTGGACGTCACCCCGCTGACCCTCGGGATCGAAACCGAAGGCGGAATCCTGACGGCCTTGATCGAACGAAATACCACCATCCCTGTCGAGAAAAAACAAACCTTCTCTACGGCTGCCGATAACCAAACGGCCGTTACCGTCAGCGTCTACCAAGGCGAACGCAAGATGGCCATCCACAACCGTGTCCTTGGCCAATTCAACTTGGAAGGAATCGATTCTGCCCCTCGAGGCGTCCCGCAAATCGAAGTCAAATTCGATATCGACCAAAACGGGATCCTGAACGTCTCGGCCAAGGATCTCAAGTCCGGCAAACAGGCGAGTGTCAAAATCGAGCAATCGAGCGGTCTGAGCAAAGATGAAATCGAACGCATGAGGCGCGATGCGGAATCGCATGCCGATGAAGACCGAAAGCAAGTCGAACTGGCCGAAGCTCGAAACCGCGCTGAAAATACCATCCACTCGTTGGAAAAGGCAATCAAAGACCAAGGCGATAAACTCGCAGTGTCCGACCGAGAGCCCCTCGAAGCGGCCATCAGCAAACTGCGCGATGCCCTCAATCAAAACGAAGCCGAAGCGATCAAGCTCGCCACGGCCGAACTCGAACAAACGGCCAACGCCTTCCGTTCCTCGTTTGCTTCCTCTCCTCAAGCCCAAACCGAAACCCCAGATTCCAAGGGATCCAACGACGACGCGATCGACGCGGAGTTTGAGGTCAAAAACTAAAGAGTCTGGCAAGGAATTTGTACATGACTTCCTGGACACCGTTCCTTGCCACCCTCCTTGTGTGCTTCGGCACCCTAACCCCATCGAGCATGGCCCAAGATTCCCGCAAGGCTTCTTGGGCCACGAAGACCGTCAAGATCGACGCAATCGAATTCTCGATTCCGGAATCCTGCTCGATTGAAAAAGTCTCCGACGATGCACTGTGCACCTGGCCGATCGTCGCGGCCTTCGCCCCCGATGGCTCGCTGGTCGTCGCCGAATCGGTCTGGAACCTGCAAACCAAACAGACCGTCCAAGAGCAACTCATCTCTCGTCCGCACCGACTCGTTCGACTTCGAGATTCCAACAACGATGGGAAATTCGATAGCCGACAAGTCATCGCCGATCAACTGAGCTTCCCCGAAGGGATCCTCTGCATCGGCAACGATATCCTTCTGACTGCACCACCTCAAATCTGGAAACTCTCAGACCTCGATGGCGACGGAATTTGCGAAAACCGACAAGTTTGGTTCGATGGCACAACCCTAACGGGATGTGCCAATGATCTTCATGGACCATGGCTAGGTCCCGACGGTTGGATCTACTGGACCAAATCCGCCTTCGCAGAACAAACCCACGAAATCCTTACCGGAAAAGTCCAAGTCGAGAAAACCTGGACCAGCAAGGCCTCCCACCTGTACCGACGCCACCCGCAAGGTGGCCCTATCGATCCTGTCATGACCGGTGGCATGGATAACCTAGTCGATGTGGCTTGGCTCCCCAACGGCGATCGGTTCTTTTGCGCCACGTTCTTGCACCATCCCCGAAACGGTTTTCGCGACGGAATCGGTGCGGCGACGTATGGTTCGATTTTCGGCAAGCCGCATGCGGTCCTCGACGGACACCCTCGGACCGGCAAGTTGATGGACCCAACGGCGGAACTCGGACCTGCGGCACCCGCCGGACTGATGTTCCTCGGGGGCCTCGCGCCGAACTTGAACTTACCTCCGAGCGGTATCAAGACCGACGAATTAGGCTTCCTGCTTTGCGCTCAATTCAACCTGCATCAAATCAGCCTTCACCGCCTCACAAAACGCAGCGACCAAGCCCATTATCGAGCCGAGTCGTTCCCCTTGGTCTCCTCGGATCGAATCGACTTCCATCCGGTCGATCTGCTTCTCGATACCGACGGCTCGATTTTGATCGTCGATACCGGTGGATGGTACGATCTGTGTTGCCCAAGTTCGGGTACAGACCAGCGAGTGGCCAGCGGCGGTATCTACCGACTCCGTGGGCTCACCAGCGGCCAATCCCTGACCAAAAATGAAAACCTGCTCAGCGAGCAAAAACGGCTAGAAAAACTCACGAACCGATCGATCGATTACGTCCGCTCCGACGACTCCCAACGCCCGGCGCTCGAAGAGCAATACCATCGCCTTGTGCTCGACTCGATGCATGACCAATCTCCATCGGTCGTTACTCTCGCATGCCATCTGGCCTCTCTTGACCGTTTGCAAGCGAGCCGCGATCGCGCTTCGGAACTCTTGGTGTCGCCAAACGCTTCACTGCGCCGAAGCGGTGCGGAGATCTTGGGCCGAATCGGTATCCAAGGCGAACTTCAAGAAATTCTCAACCAAATCCGCCTCGCCAAGAGCGATAGGACCCTCTCGCATTCGCTGATCTACGCATTGATCGAGGGGGCTAGCGACGAGGACCTCTTGGAGTCGCTCCAGGGATCAGCCCAAGCCGATCCAGCAGGCCCATCGACAATCGCCTTGGTTCGTGTTCTGGAGCATCGGAAACGACTTTCCCTTGAGCACGCAAACCTCGTCCTCCAGATCGCTCTGGCTCAAGACCAAGACACATCCGAATTCGGACTCCAGGTCCTCGAAGCCCATCCGCAGTGGATCGATGCAATCCTCTTGGCGATCGATAAATCCTCGGGTAACCCTAGCGACCGCCCTAGCGACCTCCCGAGCGATGCGACCCTGTCTCTTGTAGCACGGTGGTCCGACAACCCACAAGTCGCCCAGTGGGCTTGCGATCACCTGCTCAAGGCACCCTCAAGTGCCACCGCAATTCTCTCGAAGCTCGGAATCCGACCCGTCCCGCAGTCCTGGATCCAACCGCTTGCCAAGCAACTCAAAGAGAGCTCACCTGACGAGCTTTCCCTATGGCAATCGGCGCTGCTCGGTCGCACCTGGAAAGGGGATCTCTCGGCGATTCAACAAGCCCTGGCCGATCTGCTCCCAAGGGTCCAATCGAACCCAAACTCCGACACAAAACAACTGCGTTGGCTCAACTGGATCGCACTCATGCCCCCTGGGTCCGAGTTGCCCGAAGTCCTGGAGCTAGAGGTTCTCCAAGTTGCCCTTGCAGATCCCACTGCCCTTGCAGATCCCACCGCCCTTGCAGATCCCACTGCCCTTGCAGATCCCACCATTGGGGATTCCGAACTTCGAGAACGACGGAATGTCGCTTGGAAAATCCTGTCGAACCTCCGACTTCGATCCGATCGATCGCGCGACCGGATTCTCGACCACCTGACCAACGCTGGTCCTCTGGAACTTCCAGTTGCTATCGAATCCTACTTGCAGGAAAGCACAGTTGCCCAAGACGCCGCGCTGCTTGAAGCATTGCACGGTCTTGCAACCGCCAAAACCCTTTCCCCCGAATCCATCCTGAGGAGACTTAAAAACCGCTCGCCTGAAATCCAAAACACCTGGAAAGAGGCACTCGAAACCTGGACCCGGCCAGACCCCGAGATTCGCAGCAAAGTCGAGCAGTGGATGAGCCAATTGAAACCCGGGAATCCCAGCCAGGGCTACCATGTGTTTCGATCCACCAAAGCCACATGCAGCGCTTGCCATCAAGTCGGTTATGTAGGTGGGAACCTCGGTCCAGTCCTGAGCAAGATCGGCCAATCGCGTTCAAGACGCGATCTGCTCGAAGCGATCCTCTTCCCGAGCGCTAGACTCGAACAAGCCTACCGAAGCACCAAAGTCCTACTGAGCGACGGCGAAATCGTCCAAGGGCTTCTCGTGTCGGAATCCCCCAAGGAACTCGTCCTCCAAGTCACTGCGGACCAACGCCGATCGATTCCGACTGCCGACATCGATCGACGCGAAGCGAGCAACGTTTCGATCATGCCTGCAGGATTGGAAAACCAAATGACCATTGAGGAACTCTCGGATCTGATCGCGTTTCTGGAGAATGCAAAGTAGCAACCCCATCGCGCTGCGTTGGCTAGGTTAGGCTGGGATGGCTAGGTTGCGATGGCTAGTTTGTGCACTCGATACCGAGTCGCTTCATCTTTTTGTAGAGCGTCGTTCGGTTGATTCCTAGCCGCTGGGCCGTCGCATTGCGATTCCAACCGTGGGCTCGAAGCGCTCCTAACAAAATCGCTTTTTCAGGGATCCCTAACGCCTCGTCTAGGTCCTTGTACTGTTCCGACCATGCAGCCGCTCGGCCATGAGAACTCTCCGACTCGATGTCGAGCGCTCGATGAGCGCTAGGAAACCCCGAGCTAGGAAACCCCGAGCTAGGAAATCCCGAGAACGGCTTGGTTAGAAGTCTCTCGATATCCTCGGTTTGGATGATCTGCCCCAGGCAGACCAAAACGGCGCGCTGGATGGTGTTCTCAAGTTCCCGAACATTGCCTGGCCATGGGTATTGCTTCATCGCGCGATAAGCCCCTGGGCTAAAACCCTCGACGTGACGATCAAACTCCTGACATGCTTGGGCTAAAAAACCATCGGCGAGCTCCCCCACGTCCTCGAGCCTCTCGCGAAGTGGGGGTAATGCGATCGGAACGACATGAATCCGATAGAAAAGATCCTGACGAAATCGACCTGCTGAAACAGCTTGCTCGAGATCCTCGTTGGTAGCGAAAATCATCCTCGCATCCGTCCGAACCGTTTCATTGCTTCCGAGCGCTTCAAAGGACCTCTCCTGGAGCACTCGCAATAGCCGTACTTGCATCGCTGCAGAGGCCGTAGCGATCTCATCGAGAAATAAGGTTCCTCCTTGTGCATACTGAAACTTGCCAAGCTTCGAGTGGATCGCTCCGGTGAATGCACCTGCGGTGTGGCCGAAAAGCTCGCTCTCGAGCAACGCCTCAGGGATCGCACCGCAGGCCACCTCGACAAACGGACCACCTCGGCGATCGGACAACCCATGGACGGTTCTGGCCAGCTTGCTCTTTCCCGTCCCCGGTTCTCCTGTAATCAAAATACTGGCTTTGGAATCCGCGACGCGATCGATCAGCTCGAACACCTCTCGCATCTTGCTACCCGACCCAAACCAGCCACCGTCTCGACCAGAGGACTTCTCGGGTTTGGGGGTCCAACGAGCGGAATGCAAAGGGCCGCAACGCGCAAGGCTTGTCTCCTGCCGATCGCCTTGGACTGTGCGTCGTCCCCGCAACAAAACGTCGAAAGTCGACGTCAAGAACTGGTCATCAAGGGGTTTGTGCAAAACTTGGTGTGCACCTGCCTCCAAAGCCAGGACCTCCAAGCGTGCAGTCGCGTATCCGGACATTGCCAATCGGCAGCAATCCGGCTGCAAGCCTTGGGCAGCCTTGAGTATTTCCAAACCGCAACCTTCGTCCAAGCGTAAATCCGTCAGGATCAGATCGAAGGTCGATTCAGCCAGCCTTTTTTGTGCCTCCTGGAAATTTCGAGCCGTCTGGATCGTGAAACCTTGGAATTCGAGCAAGTCACGCGTCGACTCCAAGAGTCGAAGATCGTCGTCGACGAGCAGCATCGAGCGACCGGCAAAAGGGAGCATGGTTTTTCTCTGTAAGCCGGTTCGATTTTTGATCGACATTGTTCAACCCCATGAAGAAACGGACAGTTTTCGGTCTTGCCTTTCGGGATCTACCGAAACTTGTAAGCCAACCCTAGGTTGAAAAAAGACCACATGGCGGTGCCTTGAGTGTTGCTTGAATGCAACAGAGCGATTTATGCCAAATTTTCACCCTTAAAAACCCTCCAACCGTCCCAATCCGCAGAGTCTTCTAGCCCTGAGGCTCGCTCTCGGATTATCTTGGGATAAAGATGAAAAAACTGACATATGACCAATTACCAACGGGTGAATCGTGTTGCCTAACTTTTGGCCAACGGCCAGCGGATTGAAAGTTCCTGGTGCTGCCTGGATCGCGGGCCTCTTGGCCGTGGGTCTGGCGCTTTTGCTTCCATGCCTTGTGCTCTTGGGGGGCTTTGCCATCGACTTGATGGGCTGGGAGCACCAGCGGATCGAGCAGATCTCGATGCAACAGGCCGGGAGTGCAAGTGCCGACCTTAGGGGGCAATCGGCTTCGGAATACACATCGATCGGCCCTTTCCGTTGGAAGCTCTCTGAAACGCCTTGGGTCGGGACCCTGCCGGCCCCTCAAAAGGCTCTCGGTGCGATTGTACTGCTCGGTGCTGGCTTGATCTTGATGAGTCTGCTGCATTGGTTCCATCGCCGGGCCGGGGTCCAAACCGCTTTGGATACCGAGCAGCAGTTGCATGAACGTCTGTTCCATCATTCTGGAGCCATTGCCCTCGAAAGGGGCTTGTCGGCTCAAAGCGAACTGTTGCGATCCTTTCACGATCAGACCTTCCCGGTGATGCGTTCTGCAATAGTTCAATGGCAACAGGTATACCCCAAGCATTTCCTCCAGGTCGTGCTTCTTTTGGTCCTTGCGGGGCTGATCCATCCTTGGTTGACAATCGCAGCATTGTTGGCCGCTTGGATCGTTCGCAACATCTACCGATGGCAACAGGTTTCCAGCACGACGGGTCGATGGGTTCAGCAGCAGCGATGGGCCGAAGCCCAACAGGAACTCAGTTCGATTTCTCAAACGGCACCTTTGATGGCAACGATCCATGATTCGCAAGAGACTTTGGACAATTACCGTTCCAACCTAGCGGCATACCGCTCTGCTGGCGGCATAGTTTTGGGTTGCGACAAGGCCAAATCGCCCTGGGTGAGCCTTGCGATCAGTCTGCTCGGAACAGGGCTGATCCTGCTGCTGGCCTTGGGGATGCTCGACCCGAGCAAGCATCTCTCGTTGGGAGCCGGTTTTGTCTGGACCGCGAGCATCTGCGCGGCGATCTACACCGGGTATCGCATCGCAGCGGCCTGGAAATCCGTCGCGAAAGCCAATCCGAAGCTTGAAGAGATCTTCAGGTTCCTGGCGATCGAATCGAAGCCGAATTCGTCTGCCAACAGAGAGCTTTCGAGCAAGCTGACCCGAGGCGTCTCGGCCGAGCATGTGACTCTCCAATCCGGCAGCAATCAGAAACTCTTAGAGGATGTCTCTGCGTTCTTCAAAACCGGGCAACTTACGGCGATCATCTCGCCCGATCCCCTTTTGGCCAAGGCGCTGGTCGAAATGGCCCTCGGATTTGGAAAGCCAGTCAGCGGACGATTGATGTTCGATGATGTCGACTCGAACGACCTGACCAGTGCGACGATTCGCGAGCATTCGCTCTGGATCGCATCGAATGGTCCCTTGGTGACCGGTACCATCGAAGACAACCTGTGGCTCGGTCTCCAACGCGATGCGACCATCGACATGCGCGAAATCACCCGATTGGCTCGGGTCAGCGACGCGATTTTTGAATTGCCCGACGGACTCCAAACGCTCGTTAGCTCCAACGAACAACGGTTGTCTCCTGATCTGATGTTCCGGCTGGGGATCGCTCGAGCGTTTCTGAAAAAACCGAGCATCGTCGTCGCCGAAGAACCCGCGCCGGGCCAACCGGGGATCGAAGCAGAAACGACCAGGGCCTTGCTCGAAGCCCGCAATCAATCCTGCGTCGTTCTGGTCCTGCCGGCCCGATTGTCGACTTTGAGAGCTGCCGACCAAGTCGTCGTGCTGCACCATCGCAAGGTTGCCGATGTCGGTACCCATAACGAGCTCCTCGAGCGAAGTGAGCTCTACCGGCATTGGAACTACATGCACTTTGCTCCAGCGATCCGCTGAGCCTCAATCGACCGTCACACGCACCACGTCGTTCTTTTTGATCACAACGGGCCGCAGTTGGGTCCCGAATTCGATGTGGCAATCGAGCCAAACTCCGATCGATGCATCCTTGGGTATCGAAACCTTGGCTACGATCGTATCGCCTCGACGCTCGATCGACTGCGCCTCATAAGGTCCGATTTGAACCCAGCTCGGGACTCCTTCTCGGATAGGACGCCTCGCAGCACTCGGATCAAAATCGATTTGAATCTCGTGCGACTCGCCCCGGACCAAGTTTCCTGGACGCACTGCGGTGATGATCTTGGCGTACTTGTCCCCCGGCTCGGTGTTGTCCTCGATCGTCCCGGTCGCAGTGCGTCCAGCAGGCCGACGAAATTCCCTGTTGTTGCTCGGCTCGACCACTCCAGCGTATCCTCCGAGAATGTAAGGGAACCGGTTTGGCGTCACGTGGTAATGGTAGCCTCGCTCCGGATCGCTATGACCGTTGCAAGCATCCAAGGCCTCTGGGCCCTTGAGCTCCATGGCCATGGAACCGTCGGACTCATAAGGACCATAAAGGGGGAACCCATCAAACGCTATTCCTAGGATCGGTGAGTGCGATTTGCCTTCGTCGATGAACGGAGATTTCACACACGTAGGATACTTGTGATAGTGATATACGCCTGTCTGCTGAGGGTGCCCACAACACGAGTCAAGCCACACCTCGTCATAGCCTGCGACCGCATTGCGTCCCTCCATCTCAAAGGGGTTGAAAAAAACCACTCCGTTGAGCGACATTCCAATGGGACCTCGAGGTAGCCGAGTGATCGTATCGCTCTTGCGGGGAACCAACGGGAAACGAAACGTGAAATCCTGGACTCGAATCTCGTTGGGATTATCGCTGTTTGGGAAGATCGCCGTCGGGTGGTTCGGATACCCCTGGCTCTTGATGATCAAATGCTCCTGGTCGTGCGAAATCTCCATATTTGGAATTCCGTCCTTGTTGGAGTCCTTGCAATGGTAAGAGAACAAATCGAGCCATTGCCCCGCGTCGCGATAATAGTAGATCTTTGGCTCCGATTTCGAAACGTACCAATAGCCTCCAATCGCATCGACCTGATCCTGGTCGATCGAGGCCGACGGAGCGCTCCGAGAAATCTCCTGAGCGCCCGTTGAGCTGCCCGTTGAGTTCACCGTTGAGCCGACCGGAAAAAACGACACCGAGCAGACGAGCATCGCCAACGGGAATGCACGCTTTGAGAATTGCAGATTCATCGAAGTCCCTTACACAAACAACTCACACGGGCGACTCACACGGGCGACACACACCGGCGACTCACACGGGCGACTCACACTGGAAAACCACTACTCTGACAACCCGCAAGCACGCGATAGGTTACGATAGTGCTGCTTCAAAGCGATGCATTTTCTTGAGGGATACCAAAGTGTTTCAATCGATCGCCATAAAAAATCTATCCAAATGGCTCCTCGGTGTCGCATGCCTTGCAGGGGCCGGAACCCGAGATCCGGCAGCGGGCCAAGAGGCTCCAGCGGCCAGTACCCCCGACGCTGTCGAACGCCTTACTCGCAAAAACCTCCAAGCCACCCGCGAGACGGTCGAGAAATATGCAGCACAGAGAAAGACTCTCGAGCAGCCAGGGAGCTTGCGGCAAGTCCGCGCCAATTTGCATGTCCACTCGGAACTGTCTCACGATTCGCGGGGCAAGATCGACGATATCGTCGCGGCTGCAAAACTCGCCGGGACCGAAGTCCTCCTCTTTACGGAACATCCTTCGAAGGAAAAGGACTTTTTTACCGACGGCCATCGCGGATTTCGCGACGGTGTGTTGCTCATTCCAGGAGCGGAAATGAAAGGAATGCTGGTCTATCCGACGCTGAGCCTCAGGCCCTTCGAATCGGCCGATGCACAGGAAACCACCCAACTGGTTCGAAACCGCCGAGGGCATGTCTTTTTATCCCACCTCGAGGAACGCATGGACTGGCAGATTCAAGGCCTTACGGGCGTTGAAATCTACAACACCCATGCGGACTTCAAGAAACAAAAGCGGATGATCGACTCGATGAAAAATCCGTTGTGGTTGATCAAGACGACCGAGTTGATCGACAAGTACCCGCAGGAGGCCTTTTCGGCACTGCAGTCCTACCCCGACGATTACCTCAAGCGTTGGGATCAATTGTGCTTGATCGCACCCCATACCGGCGTTGCAGCAAACGATGCGCATCAAAACATCGGCGTGCAAGTGGAACTGGGCCAGGACGATAAAGTGATCGTCAGCGATGCGCTCGGCGAGGAGTTGCTCAAGCTCGATCGGTTGCTCGTCGCACCCTTGCTGAAGATCCCTCAAGGGGCCAAGCCCGGGGATTTGCTTTTGAAACTCCAATTGGACCCTTACCAAAACAGCCTGCGGCACGCTGGTACCCACGTGCTGGTCAACGAGTTGTCCCAGGAAGGCGTCTGGGAGGGGCTCGAGGAAGGTCGCACATGGGTGGCTTTCGATTGGCTGGCCGACTCCAAAGGGTTTGACGTCGCCTTGATCGAGTCCTCCGAAAACCCAAGCAACACCCGTCATGAAATCGGTTCGAGATTGGAGTGGAAAAAACTCCAAGGCATCGAGTCAGGCGAAGGGAACCAAGGACCGCGATTCGTCGGCCAATCGCCCCTTCTTGCGAATTGGAAAGTCTATCGCACCACCCGCGAGTCGACCGGCGAGTTGGTCCACCAAACCTCCGGCGAGCGGCTCGATTGGGCGATCCCCACGGCAGGGAATTATCGCATCGAGCTATGGCTCGAACTCCTCGGACAGCCCCACTGCTGGATCCTCTCTAGCCCGTTCTATCTCAAGCCCTAGGCCCGCGATTCTCCTGCGTTTGGTAGCTTTCGGGTGTGTTGGAGTCTCCGTTCGGGATTCCTCGTCAAAACCGTCAAGGTTGGAACAATCCGCGCAATAGGTGCGCGTGTTCCATCACGAAAAATCGGTTTAAATTGATCTAATTGGGAAAAATAGGGGCTTTATTCGGTTGTAAAACCCCTGGGATGTGACATATTTCTTGAAGAAAGAGTACTTTTCTTTCGCTTGCTGACAGTTTGCGTCACTAGCTTGGTTGAAAAAAGCCTTACTTTGATCGTTTTTGATCGTCATTCGATGAATTCCCAAACCTCTGTGAACACTTCGATGGCCCGTCGGGCCCGGATGTTGGATGTGATCCGACAGCAGGGGTTCGTTTCGATCCCGGAGCTTCGCGATTCGCTTGAGGTCAGCGAGTCGACCATTCGCAGGGATTTAGAGTCCTTGGAGGAGTCCGGAGAGGCGCGTCGGACCCACGGCGGCGTTTTTTACACCGGGTCGGTCACCACGGTCCGTCAGTTCCAACGCGGGAACCCTAACGACGGCGCTTGGGATAAAAAACGTGCGATAGCCTTGGAGGCTGCCAAGTTGGTCAACGACCACGATACGGTCCTGCTCGATGGCGGAAGCACGACGTATGAGTTGGCCAAGCAGTTGGTCGGACGGCCCTTGCAGATCGTGACCAACTCGCTCCCGGTAGCGAATTTGTTTTCGGCCAGTGATTCGGTCGACTTGGTAATTCTCGGAGGTGCGATTCACAACCGTACAGGTGTGACGCATGGGCCATTTACCGACCAGATGCTCGAGACGATCAACGTCCAGAAGGCCTTCCTGAGTGTCGCAGGGGTCAACGAGAAGGGATTCTACAACAGCAACCTGCTGCTGGTAGAGACCGAGCGTTGCATGATGCGATCGGCCGACCGAACCATCATCGTGGCCGACAGCACCAAATTCGGGCGATCGAGTTTAGCTCGCATGCTCGAGTGGAATCAGGTCGACACCTTGGTCGTCGACGAGGACCTGAGCACCTTGTGGCGAGATCGCATCGATGAGCTCGATACGAATCTTATCCTTGCTCCTTTGAACAACAGTCAAGATACCCATTCGAATTCCATATCATGAATGCACCCGCTTCGAATAATCACTCCGGTAACATCGATCAGAGCCGTATCGAGGCCTTGGTCCGTTCGGCCATCGCCAATGCCATGGGGGTTGCGACTGGAGCCTCTCCTTCGGACGCTTCGTCGTCGAATCTTTACGTCCCGAAGCTTGTCGTGAGCATTTCGGCAAGGCATATTCACCTTACGGACGAGCATGTCGAGAAGCTCTTTGGCAAGGGGAAGAAATTGACCCCTGAGAAGGACTTGTACCAAGACGGATTTTTCGCCGCGGCCGAAACGGTCATGATTGTTGGTCCCCGTCGGCGGATGATCCCTAACGTACGGGTATTGGGACCGACGCGCAAGGCCAGCCAAGTCGAGTTGGCTTTCACCGATACGATCTCTTTGGGGATCGATGCTCCGGTCCGACACAGCGGAGACATCCAGGGGACCCCTGGTTGCGTTCTGGTCGGTCCAGCCGGTGCCGTCGAGTTGCATGAAGGAGTGATCCGGGCGGCTCGGCATGTGCACATCAATCCCCGCGATTCCGCATATTACGGCGTCAAAAACGGCGAGTTTGTATCCCTCAAAGTCAAGAGTCCCCAATGTGCGGTGACCTTTGAAGATCTGTTGGTCCGTCTGGACCCGAATGCCAAGCTGGAGGTTCACATCGACACCGACGAGGGCAACGCTTGCGATTTGGATCATGCGACGAGCATTGAATTGAAACGGCAGGAACCGTGCAAATGCCACGATCATCACTGATCTTGGAGCTTGAGCACTGCTGGCACGGCAGCGAAAAAACAATTTTGGTTTGTATCCCTTTTTTCTCTTGGAGTAGCAACTTATGGCAAAAACAAACGAGGCTCTCGGCATGATCGAGACCAAAGGCTTTATCGCATTGGTCGAGGCTGTCGACGCGATGATGAAGGCAGCGAACGTGAAGTTTCTCGGTTGGGATAAAGTCGGCAGCGGCTTGGTCTCGGCTTTCGTCAGCGGCGATGTCGCTGCGGTGAAAGCTGCCACCGATGCGGGTGCAGCGGCCGCTGGCAGGATCGGACAAGTCCTGAGCGTTCAGGTCATCGCACGTCCTCATGAGGACATTGGCAAGGTACTGAAGGTCTCGTCCCCTTCGGCCTCGGCTGAGTAACCCCCAATCTAACTTTTCCAGATCACAGATTCCCCAGAAAGAGTTTATTTATTATGCAAAATGCAATTGGATTGATTGAAACCAAAGGCCTCTTGGCCTTGATCGAAGCGACCGACGCGATGGCCAAGGCGGCCAGTGTCGAGATCGTCAAGCGAATCGATATCGGTGGTGCTTACGTCACGACCGTCGTCAGCGGCGATGTCGGCTCGGTCCGAGCAGCCGTCGAAGCTGGAGCCGCTGCGGCTTCCCAGGTCGGCGAACTCGTCAGCAGCCACATTATCCCTCGCCCTTCGGAAGGTCTGACCGCCGCTTTTCTAAAGTAGTTTTCAAGTCAAGGATAGACAATGAAAGTCCTCGTTGCCAATTTAGGTTCCACCAGTTTCAAGTATCGGCTTTTTGACATGGCCGACGAACGACAGCTCGCACGCGGAGGCGTCGAACGCATCGGTGCGGCTGTTAGTCGTTGCTTTGTTGAAATCAACGGCCTACGCACCGAATCGGACCAACCGGTTGCGAACCACGGTGTGGCTGTCGACGCCTGTATCCAACAGTTGACCGATCCGCAGACCGGTTGCCTGAAGAGTGCTTCGGAGATCTCCGCGATCGGCTTTAAAGCCGTCCACGGCGGTCGCGTGTCCGGGGTTCAGGTCATCGACGATTCGGTTCTCGATGCGATGGAGGAAATGAACTCGGTGGCCCCGGCGCACAACCCGCCTTATATGGCTGCGATGCGTCAGTTGGCAAAGACCTCTTCGAAGATCCCGCTTGTCGCGGCCTTCGAGACCGACTTTCATCAGTCCATTCCGGAAGCTTCGAAACGCTATGCGATCCCCGACGAAATCGCTTCGGCTCTGCCGATTCGCAAGTGGGGATTTCATGGTGCCTCGCACCGCTACATCGGATGGCGAACCGCCGAATTGCTCGGGAATCCTGACGCTCGCGTCATCTCGTTGCACTTGGGTGGAAGCTCATCGATCTCGGCGATTCGAGGTGGAAAAAGCGTCGCGACAAGTATGGGGATGAGCCCTCAAACAGGACTCCCTCACAACAACCGCGTCGGGGATTTCGATCCCTATGCGCTGCCGCTGATGATGAAGCACACTGGATTGGGGCTCGAGGACCTGCTCAAGCTCTTAGCGACCGAAGCTGGATTGCTTGGACTCTCCGGGGGACTCTCCGGGGATGTGCGGGATCTCGAATCGGCTGCTGCGGCTGGAAACGCCAAAGCACAACTTGCAATCGATGTCTTTGTCTCCGAAATCCGACGACAACTCGGCTCGATGCTCGTTGCCCTAGGTGGCGCCGATGCGATGGTCTTTACCGGTGGCATCGGAGAAAACTCCACGACGATCCGTCACGCGGTTTGCCATGGACTCAGCGAACTTGGAATCTCCCTGTGCAACACCAGGAACGCTTCCGGGGACAAAGAACGCCGTATCGATGATCCGTCCAAAGACCGCATCTCGGGTGGCTCGGCCAACCAACGCAATATCCAACTGTGGATTGTACCGACCAACGAGGAGTTGATCGTAGCCCGGCAAACCGTCGCTGCGATCGGCAAGTAACCCAACGAGGCCTAGCGAGACTGCCATCATGTTTGTTGCCAAAGTAACCGGTTCGATCGTCTCGACCCAAAAAGTGGATTCGATGATCGGGCAAAAACTGCTCATGGTCGAACCCTTTCGACTCGAGCCCAAGGATCGTCAGAGCATGGTCACGACCGGCCGTACCTTCATCGCCGTCGACGCCTTGGGAGCAGGGGTCGGCGACATGGTATTGATCACGCAAGGAAGCAGCGCTCGGTTTACCCCCGAGACAGGCAAACTCCCAATCGACTGTGTCATCATCGGCATCGTCGATACCGTAAGCATCGAAAAGGCCAACATCTACAGCCGCCAATAACCACTCAAGAGAATCCATCTACGGATCATGCAAATCAACGAAACCCTCATCCGTTCGGTCGTCGAACAAGTCATCAGCCAAGTGCGCAGCCAAGCCGCAGGCCCAGGATTGAACCTCTCTGGGACCAACTCGGCCAACCCAAATCGCGGTCACTCGGGTCTGTTCGACAACGTCGACGATGCAGTCGCCTCGGCTCGAACCGCTTTCGAGCAACTCCAACAACGACCGATCGAAGACCGCAAAAAGATCATCGACATCATCCGACGTATCTCGATCAGCCAATGCGAGGAACTCGGAACGATGGAGATGGAGGAAACCAAGATCGGAAGACTTGAACACAAAATCGCAAAGCTCAAAACCCTCGGTGAAAAGACCCCCGGGGTCGAATTCCTCCGAACCGAATGCTACAGCGGAGATCGCGGCCTGGCCGTCATCGAACACGCTCCCTTCGGCGTCATCGGAGCGATTACCCCGGTGACCCACTCCCTCCCGACGATCACCGGCAATGCCGTCAGCATGATCGCCGGTGGGAATACCCTGGTGGTCAATCCGCACCCGAGCGGACGCAAGGTAGCTGCCGAGGGTGTGCGCCGATTCAACCAAGCGATCCGAGCCGAAGTCGGGATCGACAATTGCATCAGCTTGATCTGCGAGCCAACACTCGAAACGGCACAACAACTCTTCAAGCATCGCAAGATCGCTCTGATCTGCGTGACGGGTGGACCTGCCGTTGCCCGCGCTGCCCTCAACAGCGGCAAACGCGCCGTCGTCGCCGGACCAGGCAATCCACCTGTGGTCGTCGATGAAACCGCCGATTTGGATCTGGCTGCCCGATGCATCATCCAAGGTGCCTCGTACGATAACAACCTGCTGTGCATCGCCGAAAAAGAAGTCTTCGTCGTCAACAGCGTCTTCGATGCGATGATGGATGCAATGAGCCGTGCCGGTGCGGTCCGACTCAATGAGTCCCAAGTCGATCGCTTGACAGCTGCCGCCCTGCAAGTCGTCGGAGAGGGAGCCGACAAGCATCACGCAGCACGCAAAGAACTGCTCGGACAAGACGCCTCCAAGCTGGCCGAAGCCGTTGGATTGCGCGTCGATCCCTCGGTCGAACTCCTCTACGGTGAAACCTCCGAGGATCATCCGTTTGTACAAACCGAACAGATGATGCCCTTTGTCCCGTTCGTTCGATGCTCAAGCTTTGAGTCCGCAGTCCAATGCGCTCAAAAGGCAGAACACGGATACCGACATACAAGCATCATCCATTCCCGAAACGTGCGAAACATGACCATCATGGCCCGCGCCATGGACACGACCCTGTTCGTCAAGAACGGTCCGTGCATGGCCGCACTAGGACTCGGTGGCGAAGGCTACCTGTCCTTCTCGATCGCCGGTCCGACCGGCGAAGGGGTCACCACTCCGCTGACCTTCACTCGGGAACGCCGCTGCTCACTGATCGACGATCTGTTCATCCTCGGTCGCTAGTCCTATCCGGTCCTTTTTAGCCCTCCACATCCCAACGAATCCCTCAGGCAAGTCATGCAAGTCGCCTTGGTCCTCGGCAACGCGATCTCGACGGTCAAACACCGCAGCTTGGAAAACGTCAAGCTGTTGGTCTGTCAACCGTTGGCCGCCGACGGCAGGTCCCGAGACGGCTCTCCGGTGATCGTCGCCGATTACATGGGCGCAGGGGCCGGAGAGAAGGTCATCATCACCAGCGATGGAGCGGCCGTGCGCGAACTTTATGGTCTAGAGAACAGTCCGTTGCGCTGGACCGTCATGGGGCTGGTCGATCCTAGCCATAACCCACCACCACCGAAATCGAAGAAGGAAGCAAAGCGATGAGCCCATCGGCCAACAGCAAGCTTGATCTCTCCTCGATCGATATCGAACGGATCGTACGCGAGGTCCTCGCCTCGGTCCTGCCGGCAATGCCAGCCGCCACTGCCAATCCCAGTGCCAATCCCAGTGCCAATCCCAGTGCCAATCCCAGTGCCGCTTCGAGTGCACCGACCAGTCCAACTGCAATCGTAAAGTCCAATGCGGCTGAACCGAGGCCCCAGAGCATCGACGCGATGCACCTGAGCGCCCCAGTATTGAGCCTCGATTCGCTTCGCAGTGTACCCTCAGGAACCAAGCAGATCACCGTCTCATCGACGGCTTTGGTCACCCCAGCGGCCAAGGATTGGCTCAAGGAAAAAGGGATCGGCTGGACCCGGATGGTCCCGACGGCTAGCTCGCCGGGCACTGGGAAATCTCCAGTCGCTAGCAATCCTTCGGGCCTGAGCACATCGGTAGCTTCCAGCGAAAATTTGCAAAAAAACACCATGGAAACCGAGTCCAAACGGGTTCTGGTGACCGGTTCGGTGCTATGGTTGAGAACCCTCGAAAAGCAACTTTGCCCCAAAAGCTCCCGGATCGATCAGGTCCAATTCGATGATGCAGCGAGCCTCCGCGCAGTGGCCCAAGCGATTCGAAACGGAGCTCCAGCGGCTATCGCGGTCGTCAAGGCTCCGCATGCGACGCTCTGGCAAGCCGCCCGCGACGAAGCTCTGCGTCCATCGATCGTTTCGCAATGGAGCGATCTGACGGAGGTCCTGCAGGAAGTCCCAACGAACCTGCTGATCCTCCCTGCTAGCCGATGGAACACCGCAGGGACAGCGAATATCGCCAGGAAGTTTATCGACCACATTCGAGCGAACCGCTAGGACGCCAAAGGATCGATCGATGCACATTTATAAAGTCACTGGAACAGTCACCTTGAACCGAGCCCACCCAACCTACCAAGGTGCGGTGCTCAAGCTGGCCGAACCTATCGGAGAATCGCTCGTCGGAGGGGTCGCCAACGAGCCCGATTCGATCGTCGTTTGGGACGAACTCGGAGCCGACGTCGGTAGCATCATCGCCGTAGCCGATGGTGGAGAAGCGGCCCAGCCGTTTCGACCCAAACTCAAACCCGTGGATGCCTACAACTCGGCGATCCTCGACGGAATCAACATCAAACCCCACTTACTGAAAGATTAAACAACGAGACGCTGACCATGAGTACCAACGCGCACAAGATCAAGCAAGACATCTGTGAAATCGGACGACGACTGTACAACAAGGGATTCGCTGCAGCCAACGATGGGAACATCACCGTTCGCATCAGCGACAATGAGGTCCTGTGCACCCCAACGATGCACAGCAAGGGCTTTCTCAAGGTCGAGGATATCTGCACGATCGACATGACCGGCAAGCAAATTGCTGGGATCAAAAAGCGATCGAGCGAAGCCCTTCTGCACCTGGAAATCTACAAGCAACGCCCAGAGATCAAAAGCGTTGTGCACTGCCATCCACCCCATGCGACGGCCTTTGCTGTCGCTCGCGAACCGATCCCTCAGTGCGTCTTGCCCGAGGTCGAAGTCTTCCTAGGGGATGTTCCGATCACCCGCTACGAGACCCCTGGTGGACAAGCCTTCGCCGACACAGTCTTGCCGTTTGTCAATAAGACCAACATCATCATCTTGGCCAACCACGGGACGGTCAGTTTCGGTGTCGATGTCGAACAAGCCTACTGGTGGACTGAGATTCTCGATGCATACTGCCGTATCTTGATGCTCTCGCGTCAACTTGGAAACGTCAGTTACTTCAACGAGAACGAGGAACGCGAGTTGCTCGATCTGAAGCAAAAATGGGGTTGGGCAGACCCACGCAATACCGACGAGTACAAGAATTGCGACATCTGTGCCAACGATATATTCCGCGAGTCCTGGAAGCAATCGGGCGTGCAACGCCGAGCCTTTCCAGCACCGCCACCAATGGCCAATAAACCGATGGCCAATAACCCAGCAGCAGTCACCGCCCCGACTCTTGCAAGCGTCCCATCCGTGGCCCCGAGCCATGGAGCGCCCCCGGTCTTGAGGGCCACTCCTGCGATCGAGGTTCCAGCCTCCGCAGCTATCCAAGCCGGTTCTCCTGCCGGGGCTAACTCCGGAATCGATATGGAGCAACTGGTGAAACTCATCACAGCGCAAGTGATGAAAGAACTTCAAAAATAGCGATGGTCCCCAAATGCGAGTCTCTGGGGTTGTCGAATCAAAACAACTAGCAAATACGTTTAGGAATAGAACATGAAAGTCAGTATCATCGGTGGGGGTGGATTGGTCGGATCGTGCGCTGCATACGCGCTTCAGTGCGGCGGTATCGTGCGAGAGATCGCCCTCTTGGACGTCAATGCGAACCTAGCCGCCGGGCATGCATTGGACCTGATGCACGGTTCGCCAAGCATCGCAGATCAACTCCTCAGCTCGGGCGGGTACGAACACGTACCGGATTCGGATGTGATCTGCATCACCGCTGGACTCCGACGCAAACCAGAGGAATCGCGCTTGGACTTGATCAATCGCAACACCGATTTGTTCTCTTCGATTCTCGTAGAGATCCAAAAGGTCGGGGTCAAGAAAACGGCGGTCGTCGTGGTCGTCTCCAACCCGGTCGATATCCTGACCTCGCTGGCTGCTAGCAAGCTGGGGTTGCCTGTTTCCCAAGTGCTCGGACTCGGAACGCAGTTGGATACCATCCGGTTTTGCTCCTTGATTTCCGATGCATTGAAATCATCCCCGACGCAGACCCGAGCGTTGATCTTGGGCGAGCATGGCGACAGCATGGTACCCATTTGGTCGAGCGCTACGGTCGGGGGGTTGCCGTTGGACAAGTATCCGGGCTGGAACAGCGTTTTGGCCGAGCAAATCTTTACCCGGACCAAGGGTTCGGGAGCCGAGTGCCTTTCGAAAAAGGGAGGAGCGGGCTTTGCCGTCGGCATCGCGATTCGTGACGTGATCCATGCGATCGCGCTGGATCAGAACCGCATCTTGCCCGTCAGCACCGTCCAAGATGGAGCTTGTTACGGCATTCGCGACGTTGCGATCAGCATTCCGACGGTGGTCGGACGGACAGGTGCGGTCCAGCGTGTGGAGATCGATTTGTGGCCCAAGGAGTTGCAGGGATTGCGAGCCAGTGCTGCGGCGATCAAGCCAACGCTCGATACGGTCATGAAACGCGTGGGCTAAGATCCGATAGCAGCATTCGACGCGCAGTGGATGCGAGCCTCCCATCGCTTTACGCCAGCGGTGCCACGACTGACAAGCTAACGATTCTTGGCCTCCGTCGGCTTCATGCCGGCGGTGCCAAGACTGACGGCTACCGAAAGGTGCTAGGTCGATTCGCGGAAATCGTCGATCGTCAGGAGCGTGGCAAGTCGATAGCCAGCTTGCTCGATCGCTTCGCGGCCCCCTTCGAGCCGATCGATGACCCCAAAGATTCCTTGGACGTTCAAACCGAAGTCCTTGGCTGACTCGGCAGCCTTGAGCGCACTGCCTCCGCTGGTGATAACGTCTTCGACAATCACGCAGCTCATGCCCGGCTCAACGGGTCCTTCGACCAGCTTGCCTGTGCCGTGCGTTTTGGCTTCTTTGCGGACCATGAAGCCTAGCAGGGGCAAGCCTCGTTGTCCTGCATGCACGACGATCGACGCGGTGATTGGATCGGCGCCGATCGCAAGGCCTCCGACCGAAGCGGGTAATTGGCCTGGAAAGCTCGACTCGATCAGGTCCAACAGTCCGGCAGCGATGCAGTTGGCCCCCTGAGGGTGCAGGGTCACTTTGCGGCAATCGAGGTAGAAGGAAGCTTGTTTGCCGCTGGCGAGGGTAAAGTTCCCGAACTGCAAGGCGTGCTTGCGCACCAGCGCCTTGAGTTGCTCTTGGTCGTATGGCATAGATCGTGCTGGGTAGATGGAGTGTTTTTGATTTACTTGCGGATGGATACTTGGGATCCACGTCCGAGCATACCAAAAACGTCTCCTGCATCTAGCGGTGATAGGCTGATGCAACCGATATTCGTCGCTCCGGTTTCGACGGCCGGCGATCCGTGGATGCATAGTTCTTCTCCAAGATCGATCCAGTATCCGCCCAGAGGGTTTCTTGGATCCTTGGCGGGAATTTGCATTCCGTTAGCCGAGTAGTAGTTTCGATCCCTTTGTTTGTCTTGGACCTCATAGACTCCTGGGCGTGCGGTCGGTTCGTCGCCGAAGCTTACAGGGTAGCGACCTGCGTAGAGTTCGCCGAGAAACAGGGTCATCTCACTGCGGTCCAGGACGATTTCAGCGCGGAATGGGCCTTGGAGGACCTTGAGCTTCCTATCGGGTGCCAACGCGGATTGTTCGTCGAGTCCGTTGATTTTCGCTAGGATCGATAGGGGCACGTTGCACGTTTTGGCGACTTGTTCGAGGGTCTCACCTGGATTGACAACATAGGGTACATCGAGCAAGTGCCGTTGGGAGAAGATCACCTCGCGGGCCAGAGCATCGAGCAGGTCGATCAAGTCGGTTTGTTGTTCGTAGGTCAGATCCTGAGCGTTGTAGAACACCGACAGCGTGGCGAGTGCCTCTTTGAGCTTTCCGGCGTTTGCTTGTTCGAGCGCCATGCGCTTGGCGTTGGAAAAAGACTTACCTGATGCAGAAGATGGCATACGTGCCGCGGGGTTATTCCCAAGCTCGGCTGTTGGACTCGGCGAGTTAGCATCGGGGTT
>QWPJ01000055.1 GCA_003671195.1 Planctomycetota bacterium | reverse complement strand
GGTCGGATGCTAGCAAACAGGCTGCCCAAATCGGTGCCAGGCACCCGGTAAGGCGCCAGGCCAGATGCTAGCAAAAAGGGGCCCAAATCGGTGCCTGGCACCCGGTGCGACGCCCGGTCGGATGCTAGCAAACAGGCTGCCCAAATCGGTGCCAGGCACCCGGTAAGGCGCCAGGCCAGATGCTAGCAAAAAGGGGCCCAAATCGGTGCCTGGCACCCGGTGCGATCCGATCAAAGGAAAGTACGCTACTTTAAATGGGGAATCTACGAATCAGTGAATTTTGCCATGGCGTCCGCAAGCGCCTTTTCGTCAAAAATTTCACCGCTGCTACGAAACACCTCGAATTCAATGTTGCCTTCCAAATCAACTTCGATCTCCCAACGTTGTCCAGGTACGGCTGCCTCTAACATATAGTATCCATCTCGCACGCAGCGTTCATCATAGGCGATTTTTGCTTTGGAAAAACTGTTTCGTAGTCGTTCTAACGTATGGATCTGAGGTGTCATCGGTCAAATCTTCCATCCGTCAGAAGCTTCTTGATTGTCTGAAATCCAGGTTGCTTCGCTTTCGCTGCCGCTTCGATTTGCTCCCACGACATCTTCATAATGCTACTCCAGCTTGGCGAACCTACGGGGAGCTCTGCGTTCTTGATACTTCCCTTCGTCACTTTCAGAATCTGCTCCACAGTTTGACTTACGAACTTGTGAAGAGTCACTTTCGCTGGAAGGGATGCGATCGCAGTGTCCGGGGCCTTAAGCTTCTTACCCCAGCCGCACGCGACCCACCCAGAGGGCGAAACATTATGCACCACCACGCCCAGCTCACCGACGTGGTAGATGTGCTCGCCGTGGACTTCGATATTGTAGACCGGCTGTGAGACTCGCGAAAGGGAGACGCTCAGAACAGGCTTGAGGCGTGAGGCTAGAGAGAAAACCCAATCCCAAAGACTCAGTACCGCAGCTAAGCCTCTCGCCTTGGCCTAGCTCAGCTAGTGGCACCCATTCTTGGCGATCGACGGACCACACAGGGTGGATGGTCGTCCCGGTGATGGTGTCTCCTGGGATGGCTCGTCGAGCCAGCTTGGATTCGAACAGAGAGAATCCGTTGAGGTTGATTGGCCTGGAAGACGCGATACTGTGACGAGGGTGCCTTGGATGAAGCAGCCACTGAGATCCACTACCGAAACAGACGGGAACTCTACGGGAGATCCACTACCGAAACAGACGGGATCTCTACGGGAGATCCACTACCGAAACAGCCGGGATCTTCCTTTGCGTCTTTGCACCTTTGCGTCTTTGCGTTTATTTCTTCCAAACAGCCTGACGCGCGGTCACCACCCTCACCCCCAACCCCCTGCTCCCGCCAGCGAGGGGGAGCCGCGTTTCTATCGCGATGCTGAGTACGAGAAGAAGCCCGAACCATGTGGTGCACCGAAGGCAGGTGTTCGGAGGAGATAAACTCCTTGAGGACTGCGGTTGGATTTATTTTAGAACCAGCAGCAGATCGCCGGCTTCGACTTGGCTTCCGGAGTCGACCAGGAGTTGTGCGATTTGTCCATCGCGTTCCGCGTTGATGACGGTTTCCATTTTCATCGCTTCGAGCGACAGGAGTTTTTGGCCTTTGGTGACATGGGCACCTGGGGTGATGACGACGCCGATGACCATTCCAGGCATGGCAGCGGCGACGTGGGTTGGGTCGGCCGGATCGGCTTTGATGCGTTTTGCGGCCTTGGTTTCGATCGATTTGTCGACGACTTCGACTTCGCGGGGTTGTCCGTTGAGTTCGAAGAAGACGGTTCGGACGCCGTCTGGGCGAGGTTCACCGACGGCTAGGAACTTGATGATCAGTCGTTTTCCGGGTTCGATATCGACGGAGAATTCTTCACCGATGCAGGGGCCATAAAAGAAGATTGGGGTCGGCAGCAGGGAGACATCGCCGTAGGTTTGGAGGTGAGTAAGGTATTCGTCGAAGACCTTTGGGTACAGGGCGCTGGTGATGGTCTCTTGCATCGAGACGGTGCGTGCGAGTTTGTTTTGCAGTTCGCTGGCTGTCGCATCGAGGTCGTGATCGGGGAGGATTTCGCCTGGTCGTTTTTTGACTTCGGGGTTGTTTCTCAGGATGGCATGTTTGACGTTCTCGGGGAAGCCGCCTGGGGGTTGTCCCATCATTCCGCCGACGAGGTCAAGGACCGAGGCGGGGAAGGACAGTTCGCGTGTTTGGCTGGTGATGTCAGCGACGTTGAGGTTGTTTGCGACCATGAACAGGGCTAGGTCGCCAACAGCTTTGCTCGTGGGGGTCACTTTGACGATATCGCCTAGGAGTTGGTTTGCCTCGGCGTACATTTTGCAGACGTGGTCCCAGCGGTTGGCAAGTCCGAGCGCTTTGGCTTGTTGGAAGAGGTTGGTGTATTGGCCGCCTGGCATTTCGTGTTGGTAGAGGTCACCACCGGCGACGAGCGATTCGCCTTCGAAGGGTGTGTAGAATTGGCGGACCTCTTTCCAGTATTCGGAGAGAGCCGTCAGGGCGTCGGTATTGAGTTTGCTTTCGCGGGGTGAGTATCGGAGTGCTTCGACGAGGGTATTGAGGTTGACTTGGGATGTCCCACCGGACATCGAGGCCAGAGCGCCGTCGGCGACTTCGAGGCCTTGTTCGGCTGCGTTGAGGATCGAGGAGGCTTGGATGCCGGCTGTATCGTGGGTATGGAAGTGGATGGGGATGCCGACGTGTTGTTTGAGTTCGGCGACGAGGACTTTGGCGGCTGCGGGTTTGCACAATCCGGCCATGTCTTTGATGGCCAGCATGTGGGCTCCCATTTTTTCGAGTTGTTTGGCCAGATCGACGTAGTACTTTAGCGAATATTTTTGTCGATTGGGGTTGAGGATATCGCCTGTATAGCAGATGGCAGCTTGGCAGATCATTCCTGACTCGACGACTGCATCGATTGCCACTCGCATGTTTTCGGCCCAATTCAGGGCATCGAAAACTCTGAAGATATCGATACCGGCTTGGGCGGCTTCGTGGACAAAGGTTCGAACGACGTTGTCTGGATAGTTGGTATATCCGACGGCGTTGGAGGCTCTTAGGAGCATTTGAAAGAGGATATTTGGGATGCGTTCGCGGAGATCGGCGAGCCGTTGCCAGGGGCTTTCTTTGAGGAATCGCATGGAGGTATCGAAGGTCGCGCCGCCCCACATTTCCATGGAGAAAAGTTCGGGGGTGAGTTTGGCGTAGGCGTCTGCGATTTTGAGCATATCGAAGGTACGAACGCGAGTGGCCAGGAGCGATTGGTGGGCATCTCGCATGGTCGTATCGGTCAGCAGGAGTTCTTTGCTGTTGCGGATCGATTGGCAGAAGGGACCGGCTTGGAGCTTGAGGAACTTTTGGCGGTAGCCTTCGGGGATGTTTACGAGGGCCGAGGGTTTAGGTGCCAGGGCCGGTTCGCGTCGGATCTTGGCGTTGGTTTTTTCGACGAGTTTGTTTCCGTTGACGATGGTATCGGCGATGAAGCTCAGGAGTCGTGTGGCGCGATCGCGTCGTTTGGTCAGTTCGAAAAGCTCGGGTGTCTTATCGATCATGCGAGTCGTCGCATCACCGGCTTGGAACGTCGGGTGTCGGATCAGGGAGATCAGGAAGGGGATATTGGTTTTCACGCCTCGGATGCGGAATTCTTGCAAGGATCGTTCCATGCGTCTTGCCGCTTCGGTGAGGTTTCGGCCGCGCGTGGTGACTTTGACCAGGAGCGAGTCGTAGAATGGGTTGACGACAGCGCCGCTGAAGGCGCTTCCGGCGTCGAGTCGCACGCCCATGCCGCCGGCGCTGCGGTAGTGGGTGATGCGTCCGTAGTCGGGTCGGAACTGGTTGGTTGGGTCTTCGGTCGTCACGCGGCATTGGATGGCTGAGCCGACGACTTGGATTTCTTTCTGATTGGGTAGGCCTTGGGATTCATCGCCTAGTTGGTAGCCGCATGAGACGAGAATTTGCGAGCGAATCAAATCGATGCCGGTGACTTCTTCGGTCACGGTATGTTCTACTTGGATGCGAGGGTTGACTTCGATGAAGTAGAATTTGTTCGATTCGGTATCGAGTAGGAATTCGACGGTCCCTGCGCAGTGGTAGTTGACTTTTCTGGCGATTGCCAAGGCGGCTTCGTGCAATTCGGCTGCGACGGATTTGCTCAGGTTGGGAGCCGGTGCGATTTCGACAACTTTTTGGTGTCGGCGTTGGACCGAGCAGTCGCGTTCGTGCAGGTGGATGACATTTCCGTGTTGGTCGCCGAGGACTTGGACTTCGAGGTGTCTGGCGCGTCCGACGAGTTTTTCGAGGAAGACTTCGTCGCTTCCGAAGGCGTTTTTCGCTTCGCGTTGGGCTTGTTCTAGATTGCTTGCGAGTTGGTCTTCGGACTCCACGACGCGCATGCCGCGACCTCCGCCCCCTTTGGATGCTTTGAGCATGATGGGGTATTTCATTTTGCGGGCCGTTTGGGTCGCTTCGTCGAGGCTTCGGACGGCCGCTGCGGAGCCTTCGAGGATCGGCACACCGACTTGTTTTGCGATTTCGCGGGCGGCGACTTTATCGCCGAGCAATTCGAGGGCTTCGTTGCTCGGGCCGATGAACATGATTCCAGCGTTGCGTAGGGCTCGGGCAAATTCGGCATTTTCCGAGAGGAACCCGTAGCCGGGGTGCACCGCATCGATTCTGTTTTCGAGGCACAGTTCGACGATCGCTGGGATATCGAGGTAGGAGCGGATCGGCTCGCCTGGTTTGCCGATGGGGTAGGCTTCGTCGGCTTTGAAGCGGTGCAGGGCGAATCGGTCTTCGTGCGAGTAGATCGCTACGGTACGGATCCCGAGTTCGTGAGCGCTGCGGAAGATACGGATAGCGATTTCGCTGCGGTTGGCAGCAAGGATGCGTCGGATGGGAAGCATAGGGCAAGGGGCTGAAAATGGGTCAGTGCGCCGGGAGGATCCGGAGAGGGGAAAAGCGTCAGACGGGCGGGCGATAGTATAGCGAGAAACCCGATCATTCGCACTCGTCGCTCGATCGATCTAGGGTGGTTTGGCTCTGGACGATTCCCGGAGCGCCTTGCCAGCCGCCGTTGACGGCAAGGTCTTGCGCGTTGAGAAACTCCCCATCACCCAAACTGATAGCCGCAACGAGTTTTGCGACATCTTGGGGGGAGCCCCATCGGTTCAGAAGGGATTCTCGCCGAGCGCGATCGGACCAAGCTTGGGAGGTCCCTTGTCCCCATTGGGTTTGGATCCAGCCTGGGTTGATGCAATTGACGCGGAGTTTTGGAGCGAAGCTTTTGGCGAGGCTTTTGGAGAATGCGCTCACGGCGGCTTTGACAGCGCAGAAGTACTGTCCGCTATCGCCTTCCATCCCTTGGTGGGCTTGATCCCATCCGATATGGATCATCGAGGGTAGGGTTCGATGGGGGGTGTTTTGGCGAAGTTGTCGTTGGGCGACGGTACGGCTCAGGAGCATCATCGCGCGGACATCGAGGTCCCAGAGTTTGGCGAGTTTTTCTTCGAAGGACCAGGATTTCGCTGCACCGGTAAGGACATCTGTGCCCGCGGCGTGGACCCAGAGGTTGACGTATCCTCTGGAGGCAAAGGCGGCATCGGCAAGTGAGTAGAGGCTATGGTTTTGGGTTAGGTCCGCGACGATGCACAGGGGCTTGGAGCATTGCGAGGCGGTCTCCATGAGTCCGTCGATATTGCTGCGGGTATGGAGGATCAGGTGGCAACCGCGCGATGCAAGCTCGATGGCGATGGCTTGGCCGATCCCACTGGCGGAACCGGTGACCACAGCGACCAGGGGTGGAACGTCCGAGGGCATCGATCAGTCTGAGGCTTCGTTCGGAGGAGGTTCGTAGTTAAATTCTTGCCATTTGATGGCTTGATCCATCGGTTCGATACGAAGCACGAGCAAGCCGTTTTGGAAGACCCGAACCGTGCCGCTCGATTGGCTCACGACGATAGCGATGGCTTTGGTTCGCTGGGAGATGGCCGCGGCGGCCCAGTGTCGAGAGCCGAGTCCTTTGGAGAGTTGGAGGTTTTCGTGGAGGACTTCGATAATTTGTCGGGAGCGTTCGACGACGCCATCGGGAGCGACGATGAAGGCCCCGTCCATTTGGGCGATTTCTTTGATGTCTTCGCGGACTCGGGCGTCGTGGAGGTTTCGATGTTTACGGCTGTAACCTTTGAGGGGATCGAAACCGCTATCTTTGCAGTGGGAGAGGACTTTTCGGGTATCGCCCACGACGAAGAGGGCTCCGACTTTATTTCCTTCTCGGCCTTCTCGCCCGATTTGGACGGCCAGATCGATGACAATTTTGAGGTTGTTCAGCGGGACGGCTGTTTCGAGCCGTTGAAGGTCGCGGCTGGTAAAGCGACGCATTCTCTCGTCGAGTTTGATGATCGAGATCGAGTCCATGCGGTTGGTTTCGAAGCCGCAGTAGACGGCGACGACTTCGCTTTGGCTGGCTAGATGTTCGTCGGCGACGGCTTCGAGAAGGGCGTGTTGGAGACGTTCAAGCAGGGGTGAGTCTTCTTTGTTCAGGGCCAGGGGGATCAGGCCAAATCCGGTGGCCGCTTCGAGGTCTTCTTCTCGGTCGGCAGCGACGAGAATACGTTGGATTTCTTGGGGGACGAGTTCGCGGAGCCTTTCCCAATCGGTGGCTCCTTCGAGGAGAAATAGCAGCGAATCGGCGCCGACGGACACCGCGAGATTTCCGGCGGCTTCGACGACGCTGGAAAATTCCCGGGTGAATTTCTGCGTGTTCATCAGCTTGTGACGCAAGTCTTTACGTTAGTTGGTTTTAGGTAAGAACATTCTTCAGTGTAGCCCGGGATTTAGATTCGGCAATCCAAACGGCCGGTCCGAGCGGTTTTTGGGGGGATTTAGGTGGGGATTTGATGGGCTTTTAGGTTTGATTTGCTGTTGATTCCGGGGGGCCGATGGCTATACTCTTGGTCCTTTGCGAACGCGAAATTTGGCGGGTCAACCGCCGTTTCGAAAGCACTTCTGAAGAGTTCTCCTGGAGAGTTTTTCTGGGATTTGCTGTTCGCAGTATGTCCATCCACAGCGTAATGCAGAATTACGGTACATCCTTTTTGTTGGTTTCGGAAAATCGGGTCCAGTCATGTCAAGAGCTTGTGAAGTTTGCGGAAAGTCGCCCCAAGTTGGCAATATGATCGAAACCCGTGGTAAGGCAAAGTACTTGGGTGGTGTTGGTACGAAGATCACCGGTATTACCCGCCGTCGGTTTCTCCCCAACTTGCAAAACATCAAGGCTTCCTTGCCCAGCGGCGAGATCAAGACGATGCGTGTGTGCACCCAGTGCATCCGATCGGGTCGGATTCGTAAAGCGGTTCGCAACAAGCCGTTTTCGCTCCCAACCAACTAGAACCGCTCGTTTGCCAGTCGGCATCGAATCGCCCGTATCCACTGGCAGGTATCTACTGGTCTGTATCGAAGGCCGGTCTAGAGGATCCGATGGCACTTACTCCCGCAGATATCCAACGGCTTGCGAAATTGGCAAGGTTGGAAGTATCGCCTGATAGGATTCCGGCAACCCAAGCAGACCTGAGTCGGATCCTCGAGTTGTTCGAACTTCTGACCCAGGTCGACACGTCGAATGTCGAACCGCTGGTCCATGCGATCGAGATCAGCGATGTGTTGGGCCCAGATCATGTGGTCGAGTCGCTGGGAGTCCAAGACGTCTTGAGCAACGCTCCGTCCCACGACGAATCGTTCTTCAGAGTGCCTCCAGTCTTGGGATAACGATCGTGCGGAGTATTCGATCCTTTCTGAATCTCGATACTCCGGACCTTGCGAAGATCTGGCACTTGCACCATCGAGCGTACGGATCCAAATCCGACTGCACTGTCGTGGCTTGGGATCATGCAGTGCTTGCGAAGCCCTTTTTTCGCAACGAGCAGTTGCTCATGGCCGAGGACACTTCCGAGGGAATTGTCGGGTTTGCACACTGGGGTAAAAACCCTGATGCTCAGCGAGTTGGCAAGGATGTAGGGATTTTGCATCGCCTGTGCGTGCGACCTGGCGAGGATGAGGACGCGATCGCAAGCGACTTGATCGAAGCGAGCGTGCAGGCGATGAAGCTCGAGGGACACGAGCGCTGTGTTGGAATCGGGGCCTTTGACGACAGCATCTACTACATTGGGGTTGCCGAGGGAGATGGTTTTTTAGGGGTCCACTCCAGCGATGCAAGATTGCTCCGCTGGATGCAAGCGGGTGGTTTCCGACCCGAGCAAGCTACCGAATGTTGGGAGCTAGCTCTATCGAATTTCAAGCCGCCGATGGATCGGACGCAAATCAGTGTCCATCGCAATAGTATTGTCAGCCGTATTCTCGGAGATGGGCATGGAGGGTGGTGGCAGAGCGTGGTCTTTGGGCATTGCGATCTGTCCACGTACCAGCTTGTGTCCAAAACCAAGCCGATGGTCGAGCTGCGGCTTACGATCTGGACCCCGGAGGTCTTCGTTCCTGGTGTGGAGTCATGGATCGCTCGCTTGAGCCTCTCTGCAGTAGGATCGGACTTGGCCAACGACGATCCGCGGATCGAGCAGTGGATCTATTTGATATCGGAATGTTTGCGGCTTTTGCAGACCGAGCGCAAGCAGATGGTTCAGGTCGTGATCGACCCGAAGATTCCTCAGCATGTGCAGATCTTGCAGCGATTGGGATTCAAGACCAAGCATCATGGCATGGTCATGTCGCGGGAGCTATCGCTTTTCGAGGACCAGTAGTATTGGCCGATCGATCGAGTCAGCCGACGCGAGTGTCGATGGCGTGGTCGTGCTGTAAACCCTAGAAAAAGAACGTCATGTTCGCGCCCTGGTAAGAATCCATGCATACTGAATATCGATCTGGTTTTCGAGTCCTCGTTGCGATCGTCTTGTTCCTGTTTTTGCCAGGGGCAAATAGGGGGCTCTGGGCACAAGCTCCGGATGGGTTCCCCGATCCCGGGTCGATTAAGGGATTGCAGGTCCAGATGCTCGACGATGCGATCGCGTTGGGGATTCGGCATGCTGCGATCAACTTTGCACTCAATGGGATGATTGCCGATGAATCTCAGGCCGATGCACTGCGTTGGCAAAGCGGGGGTAGAACTTACTTTTTTTCCGCTGGATATCTCTCGAGCATCGATCGTCAGGTCAAAAAACTCTCGGATGCTCGGATGCTCGTATACTTGATCCTTCTGGCGATGCCATCAGGGAATGATCCGTTCGATGCGTTGGTGATCCATCCCGAAGCGAGGAAGGATCGGAGTTACACAGTAGCCGCCTCGAACGTACAGACCCAGGAGGGGAGGGATTGGCTCAAGGCCGCTACGGAGTTCCTTGCCGATCGGTATTCGGGCAGCGAGGCGCCCAACGGGCGAGTCTGGGGTTGGATCATCGGCAACGAAGTCAATTCGCACCATGCTTGGCACTACCGAGGGCCGAGCGACTTGAGTGCATTGGTCGATGACTATGAGAAGATGGTACGCATCTGTCATGACTCACTTCGAAAGTCCTCACCGCATGCTCGCGTCTATCTCTCTTTGGATCATCATTGGACGGTATCACATACTCCTAAAGAGCCGATGCGATCGGTACCTGGCAAGGACCTGATCGATGCGTTTGGCAAGTTAGCCCGCGAGCGAGGTGATTTCGAATGGCATCTTGCCTATCATCCTTATCATTCGAATCTTTTCAGGGTGGATCTTTGGGATGATCCCGAAGCGCCGCGGCGAACCGATGCGCCGAAGATCACATTTCGCAATTTGGAGATTCTCTGTGAGCACATGCAGAGGCCCGAGTTGCTCTGGGAAGATCGCCCCAGAAGCATTGTCTTAAGCGAGCAGGGATTCCATAGCCATCCGACGGCCCAGAGCGAGACGCAGCAGGCTGCGGCTTATGCGTACGCATGGGAGAAGTGCCAACGGCTTGAGATGATCGATGCGTTCATTTACCACCGGCATGTCGATCATTCCCAGGAGGGCGGATTGAGGCTCGGGTTATGGCGCAACGTGGCAGGGAGCATCGCTGATCCCGAGAGCAAAAAACCGATCTACGAGGTTTTTCGCAAGGCGGGAACTTCCGAATGGCGCCAGGCTGCCGATCCATTGTTGCCCATCACGGGGCTCGATTCATGGGATCAAGTCCTTGAGGCGATTATTCGCTGATGGGATTATCGGAACTGACCGGTTTACCCAGGCGAAAATGCAAAGACGTTTTGCAATGTAAAGAGGTTTTGAAACACAGAGGTACAGAGAACACGGAGGAGGGAGGAGGGATGAGGGTGGCGTGCCTTGTAGCGGCCAGTCGATGGCACCCCTGGCACAAGGCACAGGGGAGGCCAGAACGCGGGAGACTTCGGCGCAGCTACTTGTTCAACGCACGATTCTCGGGCGTCCGCCGAGCAAAATCATCTAAGAGAGACATAACCGACAAAAATGAGCCTGAGGCGCTAGCCGATTTCGTTCGACTTGCAAAAAATCGGCTAGCGCCTCAGGCTCATGAAAACGAAAAGTGAATTTTGACGGCTGTACCAAGGGAAAAGATTGACAAAAGCGCGAAACCGAAAAATCGGGTGCAAGGCGACTCTGACACTCACCACATCGCGTCCCTCTGACCCCTGAAGCACTCACTGGCTGTTCGCCGGGTTTCTCTTCCTCCAGCCTCAAGTCTCAAGCCTCCCGCCTGTCTTCACCGCTCTGGCGGACTGTCGTTGTCGGAGTGGGTGTCATTCTTTAGATTGTGAACGGTTAAAACATAATTGAGCTGAATTGCTGCAAAATGCAAACCACAGTAGAGGGCTGAAGCCACAATCCAGTACAATATGTCTGGACCTGAGTTAAGAAAAAACCATTGACACCAGCAAAGCACGGTCGTTAGCACAACAAGGTCAATCAGCAATTGAATTTTTTCGCTTTTCGTCAGCCGTTTTAACATCGACAAACTCTCTGTATTCCATTCTTTTCAAAAATACTGCAGCTTATCTCGGTGTGTTCGGATTAATGGGAACACACGGAATCAAATTCGGTGCAATCCATGAGCACGGATCGTCACATCTCCAAAAACAACGCATGGCGCACGCCACGGCTGCCGATCTTCCAGCGTTTTGACATATGAAACCTGGTAAACCAGCTCGTTGGCAAAGAAAGATGGCACTCGCTGCAGCTAAACTACATCCTCCAATGCAATCTGGTATCGAGCAATGTTCTGGCTTGACCGGAGGTAGTGGCGGGCCCCATTGCCACGTAAAGGTGCACGATGACTTATCACAACCGCGAATAGGTGGGTCTCCGTACCTATTCCTCCGTTCGATCTCACAGGCTCGGGAGCAACAAATAGTTGGAAGAGTTAGACAATTGACTGTCACATCTGTTTCAAATGAATCGTCGACTCTACCTCCATGGCCCTGCTGAATACAACTGCAATGGCAATTAATATCTACCGTCCCCGTTGGATCAAGCCTTACCAGTATTCGAGACCGAAGGAATTGGTAAACGGAAACTCCCGCTTCATACCCAATCGGATCCCTGCCCAGAAACCTTCCCGCAATCGGACTCATCCACCTCGCCCTGAAGTGATGCAGGCCCAACGTCGCGTCCCATTCGCGACCGGTGTAAGAGTAGCGGTTGGAAAGCGTTGAGCTTTGAGGTGTAAGGGGTAAGCCAGACGCATTTAATATCGTCGGTTGGCCATACGCCGTGTAGGCGTAACGCTCGGCGATGGCGCCCGTGGAGGTGGTGATCGCGGTGACGGAGTATTGATGGTTGCAACAGAAAGAACTAGTGCCCGTCGAAGATGACGGCCAAGAATCCCCATGCAATTCGTGGGGCGAAGCGATAGCAAGGACGCTTTGGGTCGTGGGGCACGCAACATCGATGCCACTCGATGCGTGCGAATCTCCCGCGCAAGCATGCGCGCGATCTGCACAGAGCGATAATTTGCAGGGAATCGATGAAGCGACCATGCAGGGCATTGTAAAGGATCCGCAATGCACGGTGCAAACTTTTTTTACCGGCAGACCGCAGTTTTTCCCGGGTCTGAGACGCCAAGACCGTGCCGTGCCCAGGCCTAAGCCTGGGCACACACGGGGGGGCGAACGGTTCACCTGAGAGCTTACGCAGGGCCGTTTTTAATGATTTACGCTGCCCGGGCTTTTGTCGGGCTTGGCCGGGTGGGTCGCATCGTGGACCTTGCGGAGGTGGTCGATGGCGATGTGGGTGTAGATCTGCGTCGTGTTCAAATTCTCATGACCCAGCAACGTCTGAATGCTCCGCAAGTCCGCTCCGTTCTCCAACATCAGCGTCGCTGCCGTGTGACGGAAGATGTGGCACGCACCCCGCTTGTCGATCCCTGCGGCTTCGATGTACGCCCGCATCAATAACGAAACACTCACCGGATTCATCGCAGCTCCGAAATTGCTCAAAAACAACTTGTCGGTCGGGTCCCGACGCCAGCGCTTGCAAGTCCGCTTCGCGAACTTGCCCGCCGCTAACTCCGGACGCACGTCCTGAAGATATTTAAACAGCCAATCCACCGCTCGCTGGCCGATCGGTACGATCCGGTCTTTCTTGTTCTTCCCCTGACGGATCGTCAGCAAACGCCGCTCCCAATCGATGTCGTAGTGGCTCAAGTTGCACAGCTCCCCACGACGCATGGCCGATGAGTACAGTACTTCCATCATGGCCCGGTCCCGGATCCCGATCGGGGTCTGAGCGTCCGCTTGATTGAGCAACCGCTCGACCTCCTCGACGTTCATGAACCCGACCGGCAATCGAAACTCCTCCTTGGGTAGCTCCAGCTCCACGGTCGGGTTGCTGGCAATGTATTGATGCTTGAGCAACCAACGCATCAGATGCACGATCGTCGATAGGTACGACGCTTGCGTTGCGGCTCGCAAGGGCTTGCGATTGCGCAGGTTCCCGATGTGGTACAGGCTGCGTTGGTAGGCCTCGATCACCTCAGGGGTTACTTCATTAAACGTGTCGATCGAACGATCGGCCAACCAGTTGACGAATCGCTTGAGTCCATACTGGCGACGGGAGATCGTCCCCTCCGACCAGTTCTTAACTCGCAGGTCCAGGTAGTACGCTTCCAACAACGAAGCCATCGAGTGTGTCATCGCACGAGATTCCTTATGCTAAAAAAACATTCCCAGAAAAACAGACAGAGATTCAGAAAGACCGTCATGCGGTCATAACGGCATACGGCTCAAGAAAACCAGGCCCGCTCTTGCGACCCGGTGCGGACCACGAAGTCCGCAGTCTAGACCCTCAAAACGCAGCTTTTACAAGCGTTTCTGTGCATCAGCAGATCGTGGAGGCCGGGCCCACAAAGGGGGCACGAACACCCCACGAAGGGGGCACGAAGTGAGCTAGATCACGAGCTCATACAGGTAGGTACAGCCCTGACGGCCACGATGGACGCGCAGGAACTCCAGATCGATCAGACGTTGGAAGTGGACTCGCAACTG
>QWPJ01000079.1 GCA_003671195.1 Planctomycetota bacterium | reverse complement strand
CTGATCGATTGGGGACAATCGATCTACCATTTCCGCCCGACGCGCTAGCGGCGGTGTCTTGCGGTGTAGAGCGATTGTCCCCAATAGCTCCGCCCGACGCGCTAGCGGCGGTGTCTTAAGGTTTTCGGCTGTTTGACCCCACGGGTCACGGTGGCTTATAGCGCTGATCGATTGGGGACAATCGATCTACCATTTCCGCCCGACGCGCTAGCGGCGGTGTCATAGGGTTTTCGGCTGTTTGACCCCACGGGTCACGGTGGCTTCAGGCGCTGATCGATTGGGGACAATCGATCTACCATTTTCGCCCGACGCACAAGCGGCGGTGTCTTAAAGTTTTTCGGCGGTTGGTCTCACGGGTCACGGTGGCTTATAGCGCTGATCGATTGGGGACAATCGATCTACACTGAGGCCGACTAGCCGCGCTTCGTGGCGTAGAGTTCGGCGTAGGCGATCGCCCAGTCGTCGACGGCTTTGTTGAAGCGCTCGATGTCGACTTGACCTAGCGGTTGATACAGAGCACGTGTCAGGAGCTCGCGGTCTGCAATGGTTCCTTTGGCTTGGACATCAAGCACAAAGAACTCGTTGACCGGTCGGACAACCAACTCGAACCTAGAGTATTTGTTCGAACGCATCCCTTTTTCGATGACTAGATCATCGCGGGTGCAAGCACTACCCCAACCGCTCTCGCTGAAGACCGATTGGTAGCGGAAGCCTGGGAACAGGTCGATGAGTTTCTTCACGACCGATTCGATGCGCTCGGAGAGTTCCAAGCGGTACTTGCCGTGGAGTCGCTTGTGTTCCTCGGCCTCTTGCTTCTTGCGTTGCTCTTCGGACAAGAGCGACTCGGCCTTACTCGCCCCGCGGGCGACGGCTTTCTTCAAACGTTCCTCGAACTCAGACATCATCGGTCCCGGGATTTGGGTTGTTAGCTCCTTCCGGTGTACCGCTTGGAGTCTCGTTGCTGGGGATAGGGTCCGCAGGCGACGAGGATGGAGGAGGGGTTTCTGGGGTGGTTGGACCTTTTTTGAGGTATTGCATCAGGTCGCCAAAGGAGCGGAGGGGCTCTTTGCCCTGCTGCATGGCCTCGGTGATTGGCTTTTCGGGAACCGGTCGGGAGATTTTCACTTGCCGATTGGAACGCCCCTCGCCGGTTTCGGAGTAGCCTTGGCCCGAATTGGACCGACGGTTCGAATCGGGCTTACGGTAGGATCCGCGTGAATCGCCAGAAGGCCGGGCACCGCGATTATCGGATCCGCGATTATCGGGGCGGTTGTTGTTGGGTCGATCGCCACGAGGCTGTGCGGATCCTCCGGCGGCGTTTGGCCGACCGGGGCCTCTGCGGTCTTGGGGCGATGCTTGTCGATCCGGGCGGTTTCTCGAATCGTTCTGTTGCCGTGGGTTGTCCGTATCGCGATGATTGGATTCGATTTCGGAGCCAGGGGCTCGGGTGGTCAATGCTACACGCTTCTTTTTGTCGTCGGTGTGAAGCACCCAGACAGGGATCACATCGCCGACTTGAACGAACTGGTGGGCGTCTTCGATGAACGAGGGCCCGAGTTGGCTGATGTGGACGAGCCCTGTGCAGTCTGGTCCAAGTTCGACGAACACGCCAAAGTTAGCGATGCCGATGACCAGGGCTGAGAGCATGGAACCCGGTTCGAGGCGTTCCATCGTAGGGACGTAGCTTCGGAGTGGAACCGGATACTGGAAGTCGCGCCCATCGGCGAAAGGGAACTGCAGAGCGCGGGAGACCGAGAGCAGTTTGGAGCGTCCGACTTGCCAGCTTCGAGCCAGTTTATCCGCATCGATGGCCAAGGCAGGACGTTCCATTGGCTTTTCTGGAATCTCGGGCATGCTGACAGGAGTTCTGGTAGCTCCGGGGGTCGGCTCGTTCGGAGCGGGAGTTTGGACCGACTCCTCGAGGGCTGCTGGGACCTCGGCCACCTCAGGATTTTCCGGAGTTGGAGAGGATTCTGGCGCGATAGGAGTTTCGGTAGTTGCGGTGGTTTCCGATGCTTGGATCGTTGGCGTAGCTACTGCGTCTGGTGCGACTGCTGGGTCTTGTGTGTCTACTGGGTCTTGTGTGTCTGCTGGGGTCTGGGATGCATCGGATTGGGAATCGATGACGCCGAAGTTGGGGTTGATCTCGTCGGCATGGGAATCGAACCCGAAGGCTTCGACCAATTCGGAGCTTGGGGCATCGAGCGCCATGGATTGAGCAGCAGCGATGGCGGCAGCGATTTTTTCGTAGTCGGGTTTCGACCAGTCGTCGGGAGCCGAGGCGGGGGCTGGCAGTTGGGCGTGCTCGACGAGCCGTTCTGCGAGTCGGTAGTCCTCTGGATGGATGATGGTGCCATCGAGAGTGTTATTGCTTTGGTAGACCCGAAGAAAACCGATGGCTTGTCGAGCGCGACTCTCTGAGAGAGACTCCTTGAGGAGTTTTCCGAGTGCGTCGCGATCGTTGAGATTTCCCTTGGGGCGTTCTTCGACGAGCCGTTTTGCCGTGGCGTCGTCCATTCCGGGGATCCGCTTGAGGACTTCCACGTCGGCATGGTACATGTCGACGCCGGCTTTGGTGATCGCCGAGGAGATGGCTTCTTGAAGTGCTGCCTCGAGTTCGGCTTGGGGCAGTTCCCGTTGGTAGGATCCGAGGCGCAATCGGGCGGGTTCGATTTTTAGGATTTGACGCAATGGGTCTTGGAGTTTCCAAGCTAGCCAAACTGCGGCCCGGTGACGGCGGGAGATTTTGGGAAGTTCGACAAGCGAGTTTCTCGAGGTGCAGAATGCGTCGGCGCCTTGGCGATCGGCGAAGGTCCAGAACAAGCTTCCTTCGGCCGACTGTTTCATCAGCTCGGCGACCGAGTGGACGAGGTACCGACGGGCATGCCCGTTGGTCAGGGCCACAAGGGTGACTTGATGCTCATGGACCCACTGTCCGAGTTGGGCGACGTTTTGGGAGACCACGTCGGGCTTTGAGGAGTTGCAGACGATGTCACCGGTCATGAGCAAATTGCCTTGCGCATCGACGATCGAGACGGCGGCTGTTTTTTGGCCGACGGCATCGATCATCAGGATCCGGTGCCCTCGAACAGGTCGCTGGAGCATGACCGTTTCGAGGTGTTCCACAGCCGATTCGATCAGGGCTTGATTGGCATCTTCTTCGAGGATGGCCAAGACATCTTGTTGGAGTCTGGGCAGAAGGAATTCTTTGAGTCCTGTGTCGGCCACTTCCATCAGCAGTGGGTGCATCGGATGCCTGCCAGGGCAGAGCGAATCACGGCAAAGTTGCACAAGGTGCTTGGAATCGATTTGGAATTGGAGTTGGATGATCTGGGATCGCAGCCCGCGAGAGAGCATCAGGACCTGGAAGGGGGTCAGATCGCGGACGGGCTTGCGCAGTTTGCTGTAGGATTCGAGGATCCCTCGCAACCAACGTCGGCGTCGTTGTCGGGGTGAGAGTTGTTTGTCGCTGAGACTTTTGGTTCGGATCTCTCGGGGCTTTTTGCGATCGCTTTTGAATGAGGCGATGGCTTCTGGGGATTCGAGTGTTGGACTCAGCGGTTTTGCGGGTGGTTCTTCGGAGGCCTCTACCGAGGAGCCACTTGGAGCTTCAACACTGGAAGCTTCAACACTGGAAGCTTCGATGGCCAATGGTTCAAGTGCTATCGTCTCTGGGCCAGCCGTCTCTGGGCCAGCCGTCGATGCAACGGTCGAAGGTGGATCTGCGGGGAGTTGGGTGGCTGGCAGATCATCGGCTGGTTGGTTCGTGGTTTGCGAAGGCTCAGGCAGGACCTTGACGCTCACGACTGCGTTTTTAAGGAGCGTGCGTTGGAGCGAGAGCATCAACTGAGCGTCTTCGCTCAGGAGGAGTTGCAACCAGCGTTTGACTTTGGGGATCAGCAGATCGGCTTCTTGGGGATCGAGTCCTGTTTGCGTTTGGACCCAAGCTTGGAAGTCTTGGATATTGTCGCCACGGTAGAGCAGAATCGCTTGCCCGACTTTTTCGATGTTTGGGTCGGAGTCAGCGAAGGCTTTGGCGGTTTTTTTTCCGCGAAGATTTTTGGCGATTGCATCGACTTGGGAGATCGAGGTGCATTGGACGAGGGCATCGGCGACTGCATCGTTGAAGTGGCCGTCTTTTTGGAGGCCGATGACGATTTGATCTTTATGATCCGACAGGTTCGATTCGTAGACGACCGATCGTTTAAGGCGAGCGAGAGTTTTGGCATCGAGGCCACCGAGTTCATCGGGCCTGTAGGTCGCCAAATAGTTTGGCTCGAACCCCTGATGAAAAAGCTCGACTGGGAACCGCAGCTGCTCTTCTGGGAGCCGCATGTAACGAGCGATCGCGGGTAGATCTTTCATAGACGATTGGTGGGAGTCGATTGTGGGGGCAGTCAATGCCTTATGAAGGTCGATGCAAGTCAATCCTGGACCGTAACCTGGGACAGAAATCCCCCACGAGAACCGCAATCGTCAAGTAGGGGAACTTGGGAATCTAGGGCAGAGGGGGGTAGTTGTCAAGCATTAGGCGAAAGCCGATTGGGGGATTCTCTTAGCCCCTCAGATTACCTGTCTTGCCAAGCCCGCGAACGATTCGGCTTTTGGGGGTCTTTTTTGCTCAAGTGAAATGAGACTTTCGGTCGATCAGAGCGGTGAGCATGGAGCGGCAGGGGACGCCGGTATCCGGGCTTGAAATGACAACATTTGCTATTTGTTTTTCGCTTTTCATTAGAAATCTAGTCCCCATGATTCCATCTGCTCCTGCGTCCAGTCTGGTCGATTCGATCCACGCAAGCATTCTTACTGTTGAGCCAGCGGCTCCGGTATCCTTCACTCTCTCGCGTCCGGCGAACGCTCTTGGGTCGACCAGCAGCACCCGATTGCGTCTTTCTGGGGTACCAGTTACGGGGTTACCTCTTACGGGGTCACCGCTTCTGGGGGAACTTGAGTCGGATCCCTCGTCGTTGGAGTCGCGTGCTCGAGTTCCGATGTCGGATTTGCTCGATGCTTTCAAGGCCTGTTTAGCGTACGACTTGGCTTGGATCGAGGATTTCAGTGACGATGAGGTCGAGATCTCTCAAGACCTATTTGGAGTCCTGCAGGCGTTCGCCGAGCTACGTCGTCAATCGGCCGATGAGGCCCAGGATTAAAACAGGCTCTCCGGGGGACCGATGGCTTGGGGCTCGATAAGCTCTGGGCCTTGGTTCCGAGCCGAGTTGACTTTGCTAGAGACTTGGGTCGACTCGAGGGTTCCTTCGATAGCCGGGCCGACAAGGTCACTGATGGATTTCCAGGTTGCATCGGCCGAGAGCCATCGTTGCACATCGACCGGATGCTTAAGGACCACGGGCATTCGATCGTGGACAGCGGAGGTATCGGCTCCGGCATGGGTCGTGATGATGCTCGTCGAAAGAAGCGCCTGAGAACTTGTCGTCGGGTCTTGGATTTTGGAGTTCGCTGTCCACAAGCTTGCCAGGGCCAGGGGTTGAGCGTCTCTTCGGTGGATCCAATGGGCTTCTTTGATCGGTTTGGCTTTTGGGCCCGGGAGTGTTTTCCATTCGTAGTAGCCATCGGCGATGAGGATGCAACGTCCATGGTCGATCAGGGGCCGATAGGAGGGTTTTTCTTCGATCGTCTCGCATCGGGCGTTGATCATGCTGTAGGCGATTTTCGGCGAATCGGCCCAAGCCGGAACGAGGCCCCATCGCATGGCTTCGATTCTCGGTTCGGCTTGGGGAGAGAATTGCCGAATGACCAGGACGGCTTGGGTCGGAGCGATGTTGTAGCGAGCTTGGAAAAGCTCGGGTCGCTCGTCGGCTAGTCCAGCGATTCGAGCCGGCCACAGGTCGCTGTAGGCGGGGAAAAGCTCGGCGAGCCAATCGAGCAGCGAGGTGTAAAGGGTCAGTCTTCCGCACATGGTCGGCTTACTCTGGGCTGGCTTACTTTGGGCTGGCTTACTCTGGGCTGACCTCGACCAATGGTTCGTAGGTCCCATCGTCGCAGAGGAATCGGCCGGCGTAGAACTCCATACCTAGGTGCAGGCCCATGATGGTGCGGCGAGTGCATGGGGCCAAGGAGCGGTAGAAGACCCATTGGTCGTCGTCGATCTGCACGCGGCAGCCTTGGGCGATGTCGTCGGAAACTTTGTGGAGATTTTCGGCGACGGTGAGTGCTCGCCAAGTGAATTTGGGGGATCGGCTTTTGGGTCCCACGGCTAGGAGCATCGAGCTGAGGAGTCGGGTTCGGGTGGTGCGTGCTTCGAGGGTGACTTTGCCATCCTGGCCACTGAGGGATCCTTGGTTGCTCCCGCGTCGCCACTCGGGCAGGCTCAGGGGCAAAAGCAGCGCGACGGTTTCGGATCGATCCTCACCGGTGCTTTCGTCATGGAAGTGCCGTTCGATTCGACCTTCGTTGCTTTTGGCTTCTGGGACAAAGCTTGCGGCCGCATCGAGGGTCCAGGTCGAGGTGGTCTTCCAGTCGGCCTTGAGGTCCTCGGGATTTCCGAGCAGGGAGTCTGCCATGTAGACCATTCCTTCGTGTCGCATGAGCATGACTTGTCGGTAGATCGTGCAGGTTCCTTCGAGATCGCATTCGAGTTCTAGGTAATCGACATCGTCATCGGAAAACCAGCAGACTTCGTTCCAAGCCACATCGACATCGACGGGTTTGCCACGGTACTCAAGGCCGATATCCCAGTCGCCCGAGAGGATTCGGTTGCCGGCCTCATCGCACAGATCCAGCCAGATCGAATCGCGGGAGAAGTCGACCGCAAGTTGGCAGTCTTTTTTGCGCCAATTTCGGCGCATCGAGACGACTTGGTTTTTTTCCCAGTAGTGGCTGGGTTTCGGAAGCCTTGCGTCGTTGGTTTTATCTTTGCGAAGTTTCGCCGGTTTGAATCCTTGTTCTTTTCCGATTTCATCGGGGAGTGCGACGGCCGTGGCGAGTTGAACTTTTTTATGTTCCATGCACAAGTTCATCAGCGATGTCCAGAACTCTGGCTCGTAGCGACTCGCATCGGTTTGATCGAGCATGGCATGACCGCTGGGGTCGGTCAGGTGCAGCATGATCGATTGAAGTTTCGCTAGGCCTCGACGTTGTGGGGGATACCATTTGCGGGCTCCGACGTTGTCTGCAGCCCAACGGCTGCGGATCAACGAGGCGACGAAGGCTCTGAGGTCTTGAGCGCCGAAGGCCAGGAGGTTTTGGGGATCTTCGGCCGTCTGTTCGATCAACAGAGCGAGTCGGTTGAGGGTTTCGCTGACGATGCGATCTTTGCCTCCCAGGTGCGACATCTGCTTGGCTAGAGCCAAGGGGACTTCGCAGGCCCAGATCACCCATGGGAAGAGGCCTTCGGAAGGGCCTTGTTCCCAAGCTCGATCGACTTGGGTGAGTGTCGACTGGAGGACTTCGAGCCACAGAGCCGGCGGGATATCTCGGCCGACTTCGGGAAGTGCGTAGAGCCATCCGGTGGCAGTCAGTGCCACATAGGGATCATAGCTGGATTTGGGGAGTTGCTGGGTGATCCATTTGCCGATTTTGGTCGCTTGAGCGACCTGCTGTGCCCGGATCTCATCGGGCACGACCTGAGTTTGCTTGGAGCGTTTGGTTTTCCGCAAGTGGGAATCGAGGCTGTAGCCGAAGGGCTCTTTCCCGAAGGCATCGACGAGGTCTTGGAGGAACTCTCGATGGGCCGGTTTGGCGACTTCCCAATTGCCGATCCCCCAGAGCATGGCCTGGAGGTATTGGTGGATCGGAAAGTCGGACGGCTTGTGCTTGGACTTTTTCGTCTCGACGGGCAGGGAACTTTGCAGCATGGCGACGTTGTCGACGCAGAGCTTTTCGAGCCATTGGATGGCCGATTGATTGTCTGCATCGCCAAGGGTCTCGTCTTTGGCGCGGTTTGCACGATGCTTGGGCTTTACCCAGTCCATAGGATCTCGTCCAACGAAGAAAAACGTGTTAGTATATCGGGAGACAACAAGGCCCAATTGTTGTTCCAGAAATTTCAGATGCAAGATTCATTTCGGATGATTCCTGGAATCGACATACCGCCTGCTTGGGTGCACCATTGCCGAAAGAACCTCTGCTGTATGTTGACTATCCTAGGTGTTTATCCAATGTTCAAACGATCCAAGGTCGTCTTGTCGACAATCTTTGCACTTTTTTTCTTTGCATGGCTCGGATCCTTTCGTTGCGGCTTGGTCCTCGGGCAGGACGAAGGCTGGGTCGAGCAGCCCGAAATCCTCAAACGCATCGAGAAGGGCTTTCTCGATCCTCCCGAATGCAAGAAGGTGGTCGAGGACGGTAGGATCTGGATCCATCGCGACGAGCAAGCGGTGATCGTCGATGGATATGTTTGCCAACGCAACGCCCCTCTCGAGATGTTCGCTTGCCCCATAGGCACCAAAGAGCACGAGTCGATCGTCGCGGTGTTTGCCAAATCTCGATTCGTTCATGCTTCGCTTTTGGCCGTCGGAGGCTCTCCGGGTAAGCCCGTTGCGTTCGAGCCCAAATTCACCCCGGCTAGCGGTACGACGGTTCGCGTCTATGCACTCTGGCACGACGAAAAAGGGGAGACGCAAGCGATCCTAGCACAGAACTGGATCCGTCAGACCGGTACCAAAAAACCGATGCTTTGGGATTGGGTCTTTGCCGGAAGCAAAATCTACAAGGACCCCGATACTGGAAACGAATCATATTTGGGCGACGGAGGTGAACTCGTCAGCGTAGCGAACTTCATGACATCAACGCTCGATGTGGCGGTCAAAAGCGATGCGGCCAACTCCGGATTGGTCTTCGAAGCCTACACCGATAAAATCCCAAAACGCTTTACCCCGATCCGCTTGGTTATGGTCCTGAGCGACCAAGCACCTTATTCGATCGACCAAGCGAAACCTGCCCAAACCAATGAGAAAGACCAAACCAACGATAAGGACCAAGCCGAATTGCCCAAGTACCTTACCGAACCGGTCCCGAAGCGACTCCTGGAATTCCTGCCACCGAAGAAGTCTTGATATGATCCCGTTTGGACAGCGACTGGCCCTGGCCGTACGTCAAAAGAAGAACCCGGTGTGCGTGGGGATCGACCCCCGTGCAAGTTCCCTGCCCGAGTCGCTCAAGCCCAAGTCGGGAGCAAGCCCAGAGTCGATCATCGAATCGATCGAGAAATTCTGTTTCGAGATTGTCGATGCCGTGGCCGACTTGGTACCGATCGTCAAACCCCAAGCCGCATTCTTCGAAGAACTAGGTCCCTTGGGGATGATGGCCCTGCACCGAATCGTGCGCCACGCGAGCCAGCGTGGACTGCTCGTGGTCATGGATGCCAAGCGCGGCGATATCGGCACAACCGCCGTGGCCTATGCAAATGCTTATTTGGGCTCCGGAGCACCGGGCAGTCCTGCCTACAGCCCTTGGGGTGCCGACGCCTTGACGATCAACCCGTACTTAGGTGCCGATACCCTTGAACCTTTTACGCAGCGCTGTGCATCGAGCGGCTCTGGGCTCTTTGTCTTGGTCAAGACCTCGAACCCCGGCAGCAGTTTCTTGCAGGATCAGCCGCTCGAAGAAGGTCGAACGGTAAGCCAGAAGGTTGCCGACACCGTCGAGTCGTTGTCGTTTGCGACACGCGGTGAACTAGGGTACGGCGATATCGGAGCGGTTGTCGGGGCGACCTATCCCAAACAGCTCGAAGAGATGCGCGCCCGAATGCCTAGTACCTGGATCCTCATTCCCGGCTATGGGGCTCAAGGCGGTTCGGCCCAGGACGTCAAGCTCGGGTTCGATGCACGAGGGCTCGGGGCAATTGTCAACAGCTCGCGAGGCATCATCTTCGCCTACGAACAGACTCGGTACCAGACTTCTCCCTACCAAGCCACCCGTTGGACCGAATCGGTGCGCAAGGCGACTTTGGACATGATCGAGGCGCTTTGCTAAGATCGCCAAGCTAGAACCAATCCTTCTTCTCGACGGCGTAGGTTTGGTAGAAATCGTCCTGAGATTTCGTCAGGTAGATGATTCCCTCGATCAGTCCGACCAACCCCATGATGACCGGTCCGAAAAGGGGAAGGATCAAGCACGGACCGACGACGAGCCCCGAGAGGCTCACGGCCAGCATGATCAGACCGGCGTTGTTGAGGCCCAGGAGGAACTTGTGCACTCCAAAGCCACCGAGGAGAATTCCGCAGATTCCAGCGGCGAGTTTTTTGTCGACGAACTCCCCGTATTCCGGATCCATCCGGCCCTGGTTCGAAGAGTCCAAGGACGACGAAACAGGCGTCTTTGCCATTGGGACTGGAACGAGAAACTTCCCCTGGCAAATCGTGCACTCGCTGATTTCTCCGGCTCGCGATGGATGGACCGATAGGATGGCTTGGCAGTGGGGGCAATTCAGTTGCAACATAGGGACCGTCTAGGTTAGCGTAACGGTGCTTTGTGGACTCTGATGGCATGTCGTTTTTCGAGGTCGGATCTTGGATGAATTCCTTTTTTTTTGAGAAGTTGTCCTCGAGAGTGACTCGAGAGTGCCGCGAGAGTGCCGCGAGAGTGACTCGGGGCGATGAGGATCTTGCAACGCACCAGCCGAATCGATACCCTGAAATCGGCACACTGAAACCTGCTCGGTAGTCCAGCGGATTTCGCCCAGGGCCAAGCACCATTCGCCAACAGCACACGCGAGCCGATCGATGAAAAACCGGATGAATTCGCCGTCAGGGTCTTGGGTTCGGGTTTGGCACAAGCAGCTGATCTTCTTGGGGCAGCTGATCTTCTTGGGGCGGCTGAGTCTGTTGGGAATGCAGGCAGTCGCGTGCTTCGTAGCGGCCTCTTGGGATCTGGATCGCGAGCTCTATGGGCAGCAGCCGGCCAGTGCCAGCCCGGCCAGTTCCAAGCTGGCCAGTGCCAAGCCGGCGGTGATCTTGGTTCGGCCCGACCAGTGGTCCGAGTCGCTCGATGAGTGGAAGGCTTATCGGAGTCGACAGTACCGATTCATCGAGGTCGACTCGGTCCCGAGCGCTCAGGAGTTGCGCAAGCGGATCGCGTCGGCAGCATCCGATGCCGGCTCGACTCCAGCGGCCCTGCTGCTCTGCGGGGATGCGGCCCTTGAGGTCTCGCCGAATCGATGGCGAGCTCTGACCCCCGGTATGCTCATCGACACCCAAATACGGCTCGGGGAGATGACGACCCAAGAGCTCTGTACCGATTCGCTTTACGGGGATTTCAACGACGATGGCTGTCCGGATCTGGCCATCGGACGGCTTCCGGCCAAGACTCCCGAGGAACTAGCGAGGATGCTGCGACGCAGCATTGAATACGAAGCGATCGGACCTGGGCCATGGAATGACATGGTCCATGTGACTGCCGGGGTCGGAGGTTTTGGCTTTCTAGCCGATGCGGCAATTGAAACCGTGACGCGGCGTTTCCTGACCGAGGGGATACCGGCTCACTTTCATATGAACGTGACGGTTGCTAGTTGCACCAGTACTTACTGTCCCAACCCATGGAAGCTTCGGGATGCTTATATCGATAGGATCAATCAAGGAGGGCTATTTTGGGTTTACATCGGGCATGGTCAGGTCAACGAACTCGATCATTACTCGGTAGCCGATCAATGGCTGCCGATCGGTCAGCCGGTCGACGCATCGAAGTTTCGTTGCCCGACGCGTCCCCCGATCGCTTTGATGCTTGCGTGTTTTACCGGAGCCTACGACGCGCGGGTCGATTGCTTTTCCGAGCATTTGCTGGCGCAGCCTCAAGGTCCGATCGCGGTGATAGGCGGATCGCGGGTGACGATGCCTTATGGTCTGAGCCAATTCGCAAGCGAGCTGATCAACGGATGTTTTCGTGATCGCGTTCCAACACTCGGCGAGTTGGTCTTTGAGGCCAAGCGTCGAGTATGGATCGACGACGAGGAGAGTGCTGTTTCGATGAAGCAAGCCGAGGGTTTCGATGTGCGCAAGCGTTATCGCAAGATCGTCACCGACATGGCACAGGCCTTGAACCCGAGCGATCATGATCTGACTCTCGAACGACGCGAGCATGTCCGCTTGATGAACCTTCTGGGCGATCCGCTCCTGAAGATCCCTTATCCTGCCCCGCTGGATCTAGAAGTGCCGAGCAAAGGGACCAGTGGCGAGTCGGTTGCGATCCAGGGGCACTCGGGGATCGCCGGGAGGTTGGTGGTCGAATTGGCCATGGCACGCGATAGGGTTCCCGAAAACGCAGTGGCTTTACGATCGTATCGAGGAACCCAAGAGGACCATCAGCAGATGGATTTGAATTACCAGGCCAGCAATCAATTGGTGGTACATCGCCTGGAGCGATCGATCGAGTCGGGTGGTTTCGAGATCGATTTTCCGATCCCCGAAAACTGCGCCGGGCGTTATGTGCTCAGCGCGTATGTCTATGGGGACCGCGACTGGAGTGTTGGGGCCGAGAAAATAGCGATTCGGAAGCCCCAATGAATATCGAGACGATCGCCTCGTTGGAGGATCCGCGACTCGAAGCGTATCGAAGTCTTCGTACGACCAATCTGACCCGCTTTAGCGGTCGGTTCATCGCCGAGAGTCGGCCCCTAGTCCAACGGCTCTTGGCAAGTGGCTTGGAGGTCGAATCGATCTTGGTCGACCAGGACGATCTGGATCAGGCTCGAGATTGGCTTCCGGACAACGTCCCAATTTTGGTGGTCCCTCACGAATCGATTGCCGAGTTGATCGGATTCCATTTCCATCGGGGTTTTATCGCCTGTGGTAAGCGACCGCCGATGATCCCTTGGGATCCGGCCCTACTTGCAGGCCCTCTGGGGACGATGGAAGCCGACTGGACAGGGGTCATGCTCGTGGGGGTTCAGGATCCGGAAAACATGGGTTCGATTTTTCGATCGTGTGCGGCTTTGGGGATTCGCCATGTGGTGCTCGGGCCAAACTGCGTCGATCCCTTTGCCCGTCGGGTGCTGAGGGTTTCGATGGGCAATGCGTTCAAGCTCTCTTTTTTCAGTGTTCCAGAAAGTACGCTTGGGGGGATCCCACCGATGCTCCAGGTCGCCCAGGGGCTGGGGATAGAGTCGTTGGCCGCTTGCTTATCGGCCAAGAGTGTGGAGCTAAAGCAATACCGTCGGCAAGGTCCGGTGCTGGTGCTCTTTGGCAACGAGGCAAACGGATTGCCAGCCGAGGCGATCGACGCGTGCAGCAAGGGGATTCGAATCGAGATGGCCATGGGGACCGATTCGCTCAATGTCAGTGTCGCCGCCGGGATCATGCTCCATTACACCTGCCGCATCGCTGCCTTTTAGCGATCGCGCATCGCATAAGCTTTCGTCGTGCTCGTGCTCGTGCTCGTGCTCGTGCTCGTGCTCGTGCTCGTGCTCGTGCTCGTGCTCGTGCTCGTGCTCGTGCTCGTGCTCGTGCTCGTGCTCGTGCTCGTGCTCGAATCGAATCGAATCGAATCGAATCGAATCGAATCGAATCGAGGCAACCGTGAAAGAATACCTTTTGGGCTGTGAT
>QWPJ01000170.1 GCA_003671195.1 Planctomycetota bacterium | reverse complement strand
ATAATGATCGCTGCGGGCAAGTTTCATCGATGGGATCGGTACCGAGTCTCGCAACTGCAGTTCGGAGGATTCCCAACCGATGACTGGCTGCTTGATCCTTTTGCGAGCTTCGAGCAGCCTGAGCATGGTCGGGTGATCGGGTTGGATTTTGTAAGCCGCGTTGCAGCATTCGCGGAACTCTTCGAGAAAACCGCTGCGCAGGGCAAAGCGGGCCGCTTGGATGTAGTCGTCGAACCGCTGCTCTTGACGCGCGACGTTTGCCAAGCGTCGGTACTCCTCGAGTTTCGTCGGCGCTTTGATCACCAAAGCCGTTTCGTGGCTGAAGGTCAATGTCCCGAGCGACGGGTGCGTGTACTCGAAGGTGCCTTGGCCAACTCCTTTGGTCTTTCCTTCCAGGAGCACGGTGACCTGAGTCCCTGGCAATCGATAGACTACAAAATCGGCTTGAGCCGCCAGACCGAGGGAGAGGGTGGCTAAGCATGCAGTCAGAATGCGTGGGAGATGCACAATGCCTCGCAGTTGCAGAGCTTTCCGTTCTCGGGGCGATGAGCCTCGGGGGTTTGAGCAAGTGGCAAGAGGATCGATCGAAGGGGTTTCGATAGTTGGATGGCTCTGTATTGCGGTTCGGGATTGCGGTTCGGGATGAGGTTTGAGCTCAAATACGGGCTTAGGATCGTTCCTTCGAGCATCGATCACCGGGGTCATTATGGGTAAGTGACGGTTAAAAAGACAGGTTCGAGCGACGAAACCGTCTGCCGGGCAGCCATCGGGGGGGTAGCAGAAATCTTTTGTCGTTTTTTGACCTAGTGACCAAACTAGTCACTGCTCCGGTTCACATTATCTTAACTGACGGTTACCTCGTAGGTTAGGAACGCACTTGGGGTCGATTTTTGGCTCTAGTAGGATTTCTTACCTAGTCCTCAAACCTAGTCTCCTGTGGACTTTGCGACGCGGAGAAGAAAAAAGTTGACTTTGCGTTTGGAAACGATAAACTGCGGATCCATGACGCAACATGTAGTGCCATCGCGGCAGAAAAACTACCAAGGGTAGTGTTTTCGGTCGATAATGGAACTGCATGACACCTCGGTTGGGAATTGCCGCAAGCGACCAGGCAACCCCATTCGAAGCGTCGGAGGCTTGTAGGAGTTTGGAGCAAGATGCTCCCAAGAGGTCGCAAGGAACCGTCTTTTCCAAGTTGCGCAAGTAAGGGCCCCTTTTTTCCAGTCCAACCCCTCAGCGGTCCCCTAACCACTGAACCTTGGCTATTAGATAAACTTATTTGCTTTCTATCCCTAGTCACCCCTCATGGAGTCAATCCACAACAATGGCAACCGCAGAAATCGGCAACGAACTGAAAACTCGAACTCGAACCCCTCAGGAATTTCGTGGCAATCGCAATGGACTCAAGATCGAGACTCGGTTCTGTCCTTCTGGAGTGAGCGACCCTTTTGATACCGTCGAGTGGGAGACTCGCAGTGCGGCGATCAAGGATGAGAACGGCAAGGTGCTATTCGAGCAGACCAATTGCCAGATCCCTTCGACCTGGAGCCAATTGGCGACGAATGTCGTGGTGAGTAAGTACTTTTATGGGGATCCGAAGAACACCAAGGAGCGGGAGTATTCGGTCAAGCAATTGATCCATCGGGTCACAAGAACGATTGCCGATTGGGGGCTTCAGGACGGGTACTTTGACCAGCCTGCAGATGCGGAGCGATTCTACAACGATCTGACTTGGCTGTGTCTTCATCAGTACGGATCGTTCAATTCTCCGGTATGGTTCAACGTTGGACTCTTCCAGCAGTATCAGGTCGTTGGTACCAAGTGCAATTGGCACTACAACGTCGAGGAGGGCAAGCTTGAGCAACCCGAGAACCCTTACGAGTACCCGCAAGCGTCGGCTTGTTTCATCCAGAGTGTGGATGACAACATGGAAGACATCATGCGTCTGGCGGCGAGTGAAGCGATGCTCTTTAAGTTTGGTTCAGGGACCGGGACGGACCTCTCGACGATCCGTTCGAGTCGCGAGCAGCTCTCGGGTGGTGGCAAGCCCAGTGGTCCTTTGTCTTTCATGCGAGTCTACGACCAGATCGCAGCGGTGGTCAAATCCGGGGGCAAGACCCGGCGAGCGGCCAAGATGCAGTCGATCAAGGTATGGCATCCGGACGTGATGGACTTTATCGAGTGCAAGTGGAAAGAAGAGCAAAAAGCGCACGCTCTGATCCGCGAAGGTTACGAATCGAACTTCAACGGCGAGGCCTACTCGTCGGTGATGTTCCAGAATGCGAACTTGTCGGTTCGTCTGACCGATGAGTTCATGCAAGCGGTTCGTGACGATCAAGTTTGGAGCACGCGATGGATTTCGGACAAGCCGAAAGAGGCGCCACCTAAGTACCGCGCCCGAGAGGTGCTCAACCGAATGGCCGAGTGCGCTTGGAATTGCGGAGATCCGGGTGTTCAGTACGACACGACGATCAACCAATGGCATACTTGCCCAAACAGCGGACGGATCAACGCGAGCAACCCTTGTTCGGAATACATGTTCCTGGACAACACGGCTTGCAATCTATCCTCGATCAACTTGATGAAGTTCCGTCGCGCCGACGGGTCGTTTGACAACCAAGGCTTCATGGCCGCTTGCCGATTGTTCTTCATCGCTCAGGAGATCCTGGTCGACCATGCAGCCTATCCGACCGACAGGATCGCTTACAACAGCCACCTGTTCCGTCCGCTAGGGCTCGGCTACTCCAACCTTGGGTCGTTGATCATGACCAATGGGGCTTCTTACGATTCCCCGATGGCCCATGGCTTGTGCGGCTCGATCACCGCATTGCTCCATGGAGCGGCCAATCTGGCCAGCGCCGAGATGGCAGGTGTCGTCGGAGCCTTTGCCGAGTATCCTGAGAATTCCGAACCGATGATGCGCGTCATGCAAATGCATCGCAACGCCGTCGAGCAGATTCCCGATGCAGGTCCAAGGTATCTCAAGGACGCGGCTCGCGAGGTTTGGGACAAGGTCTTGGAGGCAGGGCGAATCCACGGGTTCCGCAATGCACAGGCCACTGTGCTTGCACCGACCGGAACAATCAGCTTCATGATGGACTGCGATACGACCGGTATCGAACCGGACATCGCGCTGGTCAAGTACAAGCAGCTCGCAGGCGGTGGCATGCTCAAGATCGTCAACGGCTCGGTTCACTTGGGTCTGCAGAAGCTCGGGTACACACCTGAGCAGATCAAAGACATCGAGAAGTACATCAACGATCGCGATACGATCGAGGGAGCACCGCATGTCAAGCAAGAGCATTTGCCGGTCTTCGACTGTGCTTTCACCCCGGCCAACGGTACACGCAGCATCCGATGGCAGGCGCACGTCGAGATGATGGCCGCCGCTCAACCGTTCTTGTCCGGTGCGATAAGCAAGACAGTGAACATGCCTTCGGATACGACCGTCAAGGACATCGCCGACGCTTACTATTGGGGCTGGGAACTTGGCCTCAAAGCCGTTGCGATCTACCGCGATGGTTCCAAGCAAAGCCAGCCCCTTTCGACAAAATCCGAGTCGAAAAAGGCCGAAGAGGCCGAAGCGGCCAAGGTTGTCGAGAAGGTGGTTTACAAAGTGCGTCGGGAACGATTGCCCGATACCCGCAACTCGGTGACCCACAAGTTCAGCATCGCCGGGCATGAAGGCTACATCAACGTAGGACTCTACCCAGACGGTCGGCCAGGCGAAGTCTTCATCACCATGGCCAAAGAAGGTAGCACCATCGGCGGTCTGATGGATAGTTTCGGTACGGCAATCTCCTTGTCCCTGCAATACGGCGTCCCCTTGGAAGTCCTGGTCAATAAGTTCAGCCATACCCGGTTCGAACCCAATGGCCATACCACCAATGCCGACATCCGGATCGCCAAGAGTGTTGTCGACTACATCTTCCGCTGGATGGGTCTGACGTTCCTGGCTGGCTATCGCGAGGAGCAAAAGGCCAAAGCCGATTTGATCTCAGGCAATGAGAACCAACAAGGCAACAAGCAAGCTGGCAAGCAAGCTGCTGCGACTCCGATCGTTACGATCAAGTCCACGAGTGCAACGTCAGCAGCATCGTCGGCAGCATCGTCGGCCGAGTCCTCCAGCGAATCGATCCGAACCGAAGCTCGATTCGTCAATCACGACGACAAGAGTCCGACCTGGGCGGTCTCCTCGACGGCGATCCGTGAGGACAGCCGAGCCGAACAGTTTTCGCGATTCCAAAGCGACGCTCCGGGATGCGACAACTGCGGATCGGTCACGGTCCGCAACGGCAACTGCTATCTGTGCCACAACTGCGGCAACAGCCTTGGCTGTAGCTGATCGAATTCGCTTATCGATCGATTCAAGGGCTCCGTCGGCTTATGCCGTCAGAGCCCCGGGGGTACGTGAGTTTCTTCCTCGGGCGTAGCCACCTGTCGCCAGAAGGTGGAGGCCTTTCTCGCGCAGCCATCATAACTAGGTGCCAGCCATAACCAGGTGCCAGTCACCTGTTGAGTCAGGCAAGGATTTGCTAGCAACTCAGGGCCTCTGGCGCCCGATTCCGGTGCTAGGCACCTGTTGAGTCTTCCTCGGGCGTAGCCACCTGTCGCCAGACGGTGGAGGCCTTTCTCGCGCAGCCATCATAACTAGGTGCCAGCCATAACCAGGTGCCAGGCACCTGTTGAGTCAGGCAAGGATTTGCTAGCAACTCAGGGCCTCTGGCACCCGATTCCGGTGCCAGGCACCTGTTGGGTCAGGCCAGGATTTGCTAGCAACTCAGGGCCTCTGGTGTCCGATTCCGGTGCCAGGCACCTGTTGTGTCAGGCCAGGATTTGCTAGCAACTCACGGCCTCAGGCGCCCGATTCCGGTGCCAGGCACCTGTTGAGTCAGGCCAGGATTTGCTAGCAACTCGGGGCCTCTGGCGCCCGATTCCGGTGCCAGGCACCTGTTGAGTCAGGCCAGGATTTGCTAGCAACTCGGGGCCTCTGGTGCCCGATTCCGGTGCCAGGCACCTGTTGAGTCAGGCAAGGATTTGCTAGCAACTCAGGGCCTCTGGCGCCCGGTTCCGGTGCCTGGCACCTGGATCAGTCGGATCAGTCGGATCAGTCCGATCAGTCCGATCAGTCGGCTCAGTCGGCTCAGTCGGATCAGTCGGATCAGAGATGCTAAAATGGCGGTCGTGACCGCGACTCCCCTCCATCCTAACCCCCCCCTCGAACCTATGCGCTCCCCATCGATTACGTCCAGCCTTTTCCGCTTTAGGGTTCCATTCGCCTGCTTGCTCGCTTGCGTCTTCTCGATCGCTTTGTGCACTTGCCCCGCGGCTGTCGCTAAAGACCCAGTCCCACCCAAGGACAAACGGATCGTCTTCTTGGGGGATAGCATCACCCATGCGGGCGGTTACATCGCGATCCTCGAGGCGGCCATGCGCGTCGAGTATCCCGATCGAGAAGTCCCCGAATTCATCAATCTCGGACTCCCAAGCGAGACAGTAAGCGGGTTGTCCGAACCGGGTCACGCCGGCGGCTCTTTCCCTCGCCCCAACCTCCACGAACGCCTCGGACGGATCCTTAGAGAAACCAAACCCAATCTTGTCATCGCCTGCTACGGCATGAACTGTGGTATGTACTACCCGCTGAGCGATGATCGTTTCGCAAAGTTCCAGTCGGGGATCGAACTACTCCACCAACAAGTCGTTGAATCGGGAGCGAAAATCATCCACCTGACTCCCGCTTACTTCGACGCTCTACCCATCCGTGACCGCCTACTTCCCGACGGACTCGATGAGTACCGTCAACCTTACGCCAAGTACGACGATGTCCTGGAAGCCTACTCGCAGTGGCTGCTGAAGCAACGCGATCGCGGCTGGACAGTACTCGATGTCCACGGTGCGATGAAAAATGCCGTCGCCAAAGCCCGCCAAGCCGATCCGAACTTCACTCTTGCTTCCGACGGCGTTCACCCCAACGCAGCCGGCCAAGCGATCGTCGCTAGCCCATTGGCAACCCATTGGGGCTTGAGCCTCACCTCCAGCGGACTGCCAAACCACCCTCGCGCTTCGGAACTGGTCGAACTGATCGCCTCGGAACAAAACAAACGCAAACTCGCTTGGCTCTCGATCACCAAACATGTTCGTCCTGGAATTCCCGCAGGGATGAGCCTCGAGCAAGTGGCCAAGGAGAACCAACTTGCCGAAGAAAAAATCAAGGCGATCCTAATGCCTTAGCCTGAGCTTTAGGAGCTTGATCCTCAGGTAGACGTCGAAGCGAGATTCGAACGATCGAGCAAACGTCGAACCTGGAGAATCTCCTCGGCAATCGGCATGCCCGCAGACAAGCTCGGGAGCCGACTTTCCGAGGCTTGCTCAGGACGTTTGGTAAAGGAACCATGCAATTGCCGGCAATGGGTTTCTTGCAAAACCCGTTGCGCATTGAGCGAATGGATTCCCCCTGCGGGCAAGATCTCCAGCCGCTTGGCGGCCGCAAGATTCCACTCACGCAGCGCGTTGAGCGAATCGACTGCGTGCAACGCTCCCCCGCTGGTCAAGATTCGATCGTACCGAAGTTCGATCAGGCGTTCGATCGAAGGGATGGGATCCGGGACTCGATCGAAGACCCGATGGACCACCAATTCGGACGCTTCGGAAACCTGAAAAACAACCCTTTGCACCCGAGCTAAGAAATCCCAATCGAGCGATCCGTCCGCACCGCATGCGCCGACGGCCACACCATCGGCCCCGAGTCTGATCGCTTCTCGAGCTTGTTCGAGCATCCGATCAAGTTCCTCGGGAGTGTAATGAAAATCCCCTTCTCGACATCGCACCAAAACGATCAATGCCTCAGAAATTTCGGCCCGCGTTGACTTGATCAAGTCCATCGAAGGGGTGACTCCTCCGACGCTCAAGTTCTCGCTTAGTTCGATTCGCTGGGCTCCAGCGTCGATGGCTTGGCGGACGGCTTCGAGACGATCGACACAGACTTCCAACATACCCGGAGTCCCTCTAAGTCCCTTGTTCGACGAGCATTTCCTGATCGAGCTTTTCGATCAGTACCTTTTGCTCGGAACCGTCCGGCCATCGGATTGTCATCTCTTTGGGTTCGCGATTCCCAAGCCCGAACGTCGCTGTCAGTTCCGTCTGCGATAGATAGCTGCGGGTAGTCGAGATGGTCCTTTGCATTTTCTCATCGCTGCCGAAGTCGAGCAGAATCGTGGCCCCTAAGGCACCGGTGTTGGATTTGTCTTTGAGCCTGACCCTTAACCAATGGTTGCCGAGTTTTTGATCGTTACGCAGCAAGCGAGCTTTGCCGCCATTGGCGACCAAGAGCACATCCAGATCTCCGTCTCGGTCGATATCGGCAACCGTGGCACTGCGTCCTACCATGGGCTTCTGGAAATCTGCACCGGTCTTCTCCGTATTCAACGCGACAAACTGAGTCGGTTGCTTCTTGCCCGCGTTCCAGAACAATTGGCTCGGTTGCTCGTACTGCTGGGTTGGGAAGACCTTTTGAATCTCGGGTTCCAAATGGCCATTGGAGCATAGGATATCGAGCCTGCCATCGAGATCCATGTCGGCAAACAGGGTACCAAAGGTCAATCGAATCCGCGTCTGTGGGCCAAACCCGGTCGTCGGGGCCACATCGGTGAAGCTCGCTTTGAGACCGTCGCTGAGATACAAACTCGATTGCTCATTGGCGAAGTTTCCAATCACGATCCCACAGCAGTCGTCATTGCGAAAGTTCGCCGCGTCGATTCCCATCGCGCCGGTGGCTTGACCGTCTCGGGTCAAAGCGACCCCCATGGTGACCCCTTGATCCTCAAACGTCCCATCCTTTTTGTTGATGAACAGAAAGTTCTTGACTGTGTCGTTCGCTACGCATACATCCATCCAGCCATCGTGGTTTGCATCGAGCAAGGCGATCCCGAGGGTCTTGGCTTCTGGAACCTGTGTCGCAGGATTGAGCACATGCAATCCTGCCTCTTTGCCAACCTCCTTAAAAACCCCATCACCTTCGTTGTGATAAAGGTACATGTGGACGCCGTCGAAGTTGGTCGGTTGGCCATAGGATCGCTCCAAACCGACGAGGGTTGAGGCGAGTGACAAATCGATTTCGCGACTCCATGCTACGTAGTTGCCGACGATCAAATCGAGCTTGCCATCCCGGTCATAATCGAGCCACATCGCCGGGCAGCTCCATTGGGTTGCGACCCCACCGACCCCTGCCGATTCGGTCACCTCGATGAACTTGCCGTGGTCGTTTCGGAAAAGGTGGTTTTTACCGACGGCTGTGATGAACACATCGACCCACCCATCGTTGTCGTAATCTCCGAAGGCAGGTCCCATGCCGTAGAAGGTAACATCGAGTCCCGATGCTTGGGTCACATCTTTGAAGTTCCCTTTGCCATCGTTTTGGTACAGACACATCGTCGGAGTCGCTTGGTTCGCGTCCCGTTGGTTCCACGGCCAATCGCATGAGTTGACCAACAGGATGTCATAGTCGCCGTCGTTGTCATAATCCAGGAATCCACTTCCACCCCCCATGGTTTCAGGGAGCAAACGCTCACCTTGCTTGCCGTCGTAATGGGTAAACTGAATACCGGCTTGCTCTGTGATATCGGTAAAGGGGATTGTGGGGATTTCGACGGTCGCGGCCCTGCGTTCCTGGGGCAGAGCTGTCTGCGTTTTCTTCTCGACAAACTTCTGCTTTTCGGGTCGGTTGAGGGCATAGATAGCCCCACCGATAAGGGCCACGGTGGCGATCAGCCCAAGGGATCTCCAAAACATCCTGCCGATGACCGAATCGTCCTCGGCATCCTGGAGAGAGGCTCGAGAGCGGTTGGGGTTCTGCGAAGCCCTGCGCTGGATGTCCCGTTTTGAGGGCTTCTTATACGGAGAGGTCATAGACAAGCTCGGTATTGGTCTGGGAGGAGTTTTTTAAGGTTGATCGACAAGCGAGACGGATTGCGAGGGCGCATCGGGTGGCAATCCTGGAGCACCGGACCGTTGCATAGGATAGATCACGATCGCCTCGGCAGCGCGATTGGCCGCCGGGTACTTTTGCCTTGCGGGGCGGCGAGCCAGATTGCTGGCGTTGTCGTCGGGTTTGTATCTCAAGTTCGCTTCGCGATGGAATTGGGCTTTGTCCTCGGCGCCTAACCGTTCGAAGACGGTGACCAAGTTGGCATGAGCCATGAGGTTTTCGCTATCGATTTCCAGCACGCGTTGGAACTCGCTGCGAGCCAATTCCAAGTACCGAATTTTCGCATCGGCATCGTCGGAGCTTGCAGCCGCAAGGGCCAGGTCCAAGTAGGCCGATCCGAGTCCATTTCGAACTACGTAATCGAGCGAGAAATCGAATCGGCGTTTGTTGCGCTCTTCGGTTTGATCGTAAAGCACGCTCTTGAAGTTCTCGACCGCGACATCGAACTGGCCTTGTTGTCGGGCGATTTCACCCGAGAGCCAAGCCGAGGTCCAAGCCGGTGGTTTTGGATCCATCGACACGGCGCGCCCTAGGGCTTCGGTCGCTCCGTCGAGATTTCCTTCGGCGAAGAAAACGCGAGCGATGTTCAAAGGACCATCGTAACGCCCTGCCCTTTCGACGCTGGCAAAGGCTTCAGCGGCCTGCTTGAGCTGCGCCGTACCGGTCAGCAGCAATCCGATTCCGTAATCGTTCCAACGTTGCCAAGTCGGTTCGATCGCTTTTTTGCTCTCTCCTTGGACCTCAACACGTGTGCCGTCGGCAAGCACCACCGGCAGGATCAATTTGTCTTCGGCAATGACGGTTATCGGCAGAGGATTCAATCCGGTGTTTCGCTCGGCATAATCTCGATCACCCGGTTCGAAGGCTTTATCCATGAACTCGATGTAGCCACGATCGAACTTTCGGTAGTTGAGTTTCACGGTGATCTCGATCGGTGCGAGGATGTCCTTGGGCACATCGAGCCGATAGTGGACGGTCTGTCCGGCCCCAGGAGGGATCTGGTGATCGTACAGTGCGATGAAGATATCCTGAGCGTTTCGTCGGGCGATGCGATCGCCGTTTTTATCGATGACAAAGTTATTGACGAAGTGGGACCATTCGTCGACTTGGCCATCCTGAGTTCGACCGCCGCTGATACCGATGACACGGCCAGCCGATTTGGCTTCGATCTCGAGCCACAGCTCGTTCGAATCGACGGTCCCTTGGGTCAGATGGTGTCCGACCTTGAGGGTACGGATGACCGTTTCGAGCAGATACGCTTGGCCGGCCTCAAGGGCAGGGACTTCCGGTCGCAAAGGAGCGATGAGCTCACCCTCGAGGGTGCCCCCTTTGCGCACACCGAAGATATCGACGCGGGCGCAGTCTTTGAGGATCGCTTGGGCCTGCTCGATGACCTCATGATCGCCTCGCCAGAAAGGCAGTGCGGTATTTCCGCCGGGGAAGAAGTGGTTATGCACGACGTTCTTGCCGGTTTCGGGATGCGGCTTGGAGGCCAAGTCGTTGGATTCTCGGTAGGGCATATGACAGCCGTTGCAATCGGTCTGGGCTTTCTCTGGGTAATAGAAACTCCGAGCCCCATGGCCGGCAACACCGCTGAGCAGATAAGAATCGTAGTGGTTTTGACCTCGTACCCAATCTTTGTATTTGGTCAGGTTGCCTGGCAAGTGGACCTTATGACAGGTGCTGCAGAACTCTGCGGATTTGAGGGCTGGCTTGAGCATTTCGCTCTTATGGAACGCAGGCTTGGCCTTGACCATCAGCATGTTGATTTGCTGCAGCAGGAAATTTTCGCTGTAGGCAAACGGGTAGTGCTGTGGTTCTTCGATGATGTAATCGGCATTGCCTCGCGTCGATTCGACTTCGGTAATCGCATGGCAGACCGAGCAGGTGATCCCAGCTTGACTCGTCGGGTCGTTGACATCGTCGTAGTGCGGGTTGTCAAAAGCTCCGGAGAAAAAGGGGACCGGGTCGTGGCAACCGGCGCAAAAGCGTGCCGCATGGACGTTGCCATCGCGTTCGAGGGAAACTTTGCGCGTCTCGCGAACGGCGTAGAGGTAGGCAGGATTGTTGAACGAGCTGAAGTGGTGGGCGCTGTGAAACCAATCGTCGTAGACGTCCTGATGGCACTTCTTGCAGTAATCGTCGTTCATCAGCACCCGCTTGGGTATGAAGTTCCCATCCCGGGTGCTAGCTAGCGAGTTTTCGAAGTACTTTTGCCCGTCAGTAGGTGCCTTCTTGTTCCATTTGCGGGGGTCCTGGGTCTGAACGATGAGCATCGCACCGACGGCCAAGGCCGTTGCGATACCGACGCGTTGGGCGATGACCCAACGGATGCGGGTACCGACGAGCCGGTGGAGCCAATAGAGCCACATCGCGCCGAGCGGAGCGAGGATGTGGGCCCAGTAGACGACGCGTTTGCTCGTCGGGCCACGCATGAATTCAAATGTCCCGAACTTGATCAACAGCACGCCGCTGACGAGGACCACAATCCCTGCGATCAGCAGCGCATAACCGATCCGAACCGCACGGCGATTGCGTCGCTTATGAGACGCTTTCCAATGGAAGAATCCGAAGGCCAGGAACGGGACGATCAGGACCAGTCCGAGCACCAGATGGAGCAGGAACATGTAATGGTAAAACAGATCTTGAAACGTCCGCTGGAAGTACCACTCCGAGAAGGTCACTCCGGAGAGGTACATCCCGTTGGCCAGGAGGATCGAGAACAGAGCCAAGACGGCCAGTAGAAGTTTCCGGGTCCTCGGAGTGACCGTCAAGTTCGGCTTGTTGCCAGTCGGCTTGTTGCCAGTCGGCCTCTTACCAGTCGGCTCTGGCAAATGCGACCGATCCTCGGGGCGTGGTGTAGGCCCGGATGATGGCCCGGATGATGATTCGGATGATGGTTCGGTGGACATCGTAGATGCCTAGGGTTTAAAGCAGGAGGAGAATTTGGGAAGCTCAGGGACATCGATCCGGCTCGGGGGGGATCGGGTCTTGTCGGAGCACATCGTGCCGCAGCGGCGCAGAATCGGGCACACGGGTGCAGAGATTCGTGCGCTATTCAGAGAGTCGCTCTGGGAGGTGGTTCTTGGACATCGAGCCCACCTCGAGGCGCATACTGCGAGAAGTTACGAGCAAGCTTCGCTTGGCTCGGATCCTGAGGATCCCATTGCAACCGGGAGATGTCTGCTTGGGCAAGAACGATCCTCGAGCCACCGAGGGGCAGGATCGTCGGTTCCATCGTCGATTTGGTTCGGCAGCTAGGCCCATGGCATGGTTGGATCGGCCGTTCGAGCGTGAAGCTCAGCTTTCCGTGTTCGTAGCGAACGTAGAGAGCCAGGGTCAATTGACCAGCCCCGGGAGCCTTGGAATCCGCCCAGCGGGTCGGCTCAACGTCCGAGCCTGAGCAGCCGGCTTGGACACTCCCGATCGACCCCAGGCATAGGATCAGCACGAGCAGGGGCAAAAGCCATCTGCTTGGTGTTTTTCGATCTGCGGCTGGGAGAAGAGCGGGAATCATCTTTGCGGTGTTTGCGGTGTGGTTCGGCATCGCCAACGAGGTCTTGAGGGTAACCGATTCCATTTTCGGGCGCACGGTCGGGAAATCCAAGGTAAACCGCTGGGATTTGTGCCAAATTAACCGTAATGATTCTCCCGCGTCGGGAAATCCGCAAGAAATGGTGCTTAGGGCGAGCCCTCAGGGGCTGGATCCTGGGTCTTCGGGGTGAGTTCTGGGCCTTTAGGGGCCTGCTCGGGGCTCTCGGGCAGCTTTGGTAGGGGCTTGGCCGGAAGGGTCGAGTCCATATCGATCAGGTCGAATTCGGCTCGGTCGACGTCTTTGCGGAGCACGAGGTAGATCGCCGTCGATGCGGTCCAAAAGAAGCTGAAACCAAAGGCGGTCGTCAGCAGCGGCACGATAGCTCCAAAGCACCCATCGAGCCACGAGTTCATCCCGCCCAGGGTGCCCATCGAGCCCATCGCGAAGGCTTGGGCGATGATGTTGTAGCCGGTGTTCAGGACGATCGAAACGATCGATCCGCCAAAGTGTCCGATCCACTCGGCGACCAGTACAGCCAGGAACAGCGTGGCTGGTCGTTGGAACACGTAAGCCGAGGCTCGCGACATCCCGTCGAACGCATCGGCTTGTTTCTCCGTGACGATTGACACCGTCGCGAGCGAAAAACCGAACAGGGCGATGCCTGCGACCCAACCGACCCCGAGTGCCATCAGTGCCACCGGGAGCATCAGGACCAAGGCCACGGGTTGGCCTAGGACAGGAATGTTCGAGATCCATCCCAAAACGAGAGGTACAAGACAAAACAGCAGGACCAGAGCCAGCGGCATGGCGACCGACCAGACGATCGATTGCCAGCGTGCGGCGACCCATCGCAGGGTGTTGATCCAAGGCGAGGTGACATGCATACCGAGTTCTTGGACGCTGCGTCGAGCTATGCACCCGCCGACGAAAGCCCACAGGGCGAGGATCCCAAGGGTATTGAGGAGGAAGTAAGCCGACTTGCGGAACGTCGGGGTATCCATGGCATGGAAAGGATACGAGACATAGCGCCGCCATACATGGATAAACGAATCGGGTGCAGGATGAAACCACACGATCGGCTGCCGACTTGCAGCGGCGGTTTTCCCGGTGGGATTTAAAGTGGGATAGACGGGTGGATTCTTGGGTTGAGAATCCTCGGCACTGAAGGCCTCGAGCCATTGGTTTGGATTGAGGGTCCAGGGCGTCATGGTTTCGGTGCGCGATTCGGGCGTCAACCACCAGGAGGAGGCGTGATTGGTTTCGGGTGCAAAGAGCCAACCGGAGAATCCGATCAAGGCTTGGGTGGCCAAGAGCGCCAGGGCGCAGAGTCCCAGGTGCGAGGCGCGCCAGGAGATGGCCAGCGAGTGGGAGATCAGTCTCCACCAAGGTGTTGAGCGGTACCAATCGATCGATACCTTGGGGACCACAGCGATCTTCGACGATGAATCATTCATGGGAGTCAACGGATTGCGTTCAGGGGTTGCCGATCAGTCGAATCGCCACTCTTTAGGTGAGCTGGGCGGCTGGGGTTCGTCTTCTTGTTCGGGATCATCGCAGGTATGAGCCGGCAAACCGATCTCCTCGGTGAACCATTGGTTCAGGTCGACCATTTTGCAGCGCATCGAGCAAAAGGGCATCGTCGGTGCCTGGATATCGGCTGGGAAGTGTTTCCGGCAGGTCGGACATTGGATTTCGGGTAGTGAAGCCATAGATGAATGGGTACAGCGTAAGATGGGGATTTGTCTGACCGGCGTGGAGCAATGGTGGTTTTCTGGGCGTAGTTCCAACCTCGGCGCAGGTGGATTTGAATCTATTCGATCTGGCCAACTCACGCAACGTTCGGTCATGCATCGGCTGGCCGAATGCGGCTTTTTTCTCGCGTTGCCAGGAGCGATCCAAGAGGGGTTGCATAGCCAAGCGTAAGGGGGAGCGGGCGTTGCCGCGCAAGCGACCATCGAGCACGGAGAATCGCTTTGCCGGAATCCGATATTTCGAAAATCTGCTTGACACGCCTTTCGAGGGCTCCTACTGTATTATCTGTTGCAGTACAGTTAGTCTAGCGAGGTTGAAATGCGAATCCGAATTGTCGCTGGTAGCAGTGCTCCGATCTACAAACAGATTGTCGATGCGATCCGTCGTACGATCGCCACCGGTGAGTTGGCCGTTGGAGAAACGCTTCCTAGCGTCAGGCAGCTTGCCAAAGAACTGGTGATCAATCCCAACACGGTCGCGAAAGCTTATGCGGAGTTGGTTCAATCCGGACTGGTGGAGACACAAGCTGGACGGGGTTTTTTCGTTACCAAACGCAGGTGTGTGTATTCCAAAACCGAACGGATGCGACGGCTAGATGAGTCGATTCAAAGTTTGATTGGGCAAGCGATTGCGATGGATTTTACGCCCGACGAAGCTCTTGACCGAGTTCGCGAACTCTTTGAAAAAGCGCTTCGCAATCCATCGCATTCGAACTGATTGGTTTCCGTTTAACATTTTTCCTCTAAGCATGGGGAGGCCCTCGATTATCATGAGCGAAATTGCAATCGAAGCGTCCGGTTTGACGCGTTACTACGGCAGCAAACCGATCGTCAGACAAATCGACTTTGCTGTCCCGCGCGGGTCGGTCACCGGATTGCTGGGGCTTAATGGGACTGGCAAAACGACAACGATTCGGATCCTGGTCGGATTGCTTGCCCCGACCCGAGGCCGATCGGCTGTGCTAGGAATTGATTCGCAGCAGCTATCACCAAGCGATCGAGCTCGGATAGGCTTTGCCGTCGAAGGTCATTTTCTCTACAACTGGATGAGCGTCGCGGCATGCGAGAGATTTCAATCGGGGACTTTTCCTAGATGGGACTCAAGACTGTTTCGAGACACGATCGATCGCTTTGGTATTTCGCTCGATACCAAGGTCAGTCAACTGAGTCGCGGTCAACGCGCAGGTGTCTCGCTTGCCTTGACCTTGTCGAGTTTGCCCGAGCTTTTGATTCTCGATGATCCCGCGCTGGGTCTTGATCCGGTCAATCGACGCGCACTCAATGAGACGATCCTCGAGTTTGTTCAATCGGGAGATCGCACTGCGTTGCTCAGCAGTCATCTGCTCGATGATGTCGAACGCATTGCTGACCGGATCTTGATCATGGTCAATGGTCGGATCGCTGTCGATTGCCCTTTGGAGTCACTGGTCGATCGGGTCTCGTGCTGCACCGTGGAGTTGGACGACGATACGACCAAGCTTGGACAGATCCCGAGACTGATTCATGCCAGACGCGTAGGTAAGCGATGCGTTTTGACGCTGGTCGATTTCGATTCCCAGACGCAGGACGCACTGCAAAGGATCGGCGGTGAGAATCTGTCTCGAAATCCTGCCGCTTTTGACGAAGCCGCCATCGCTTATCTGTCTCGATCTCGCGGCAGCGAGTCGTTTTTCACTCCCTCGCAACCCTGATCTACCCAACTGAACCCAACCTATCCATAAGGTAGAATTCGATGAACGCATATCTCTTTAAAGAACTTCGTGAAACGGCGCGTTGGTTACCCCTGGCATGGCTCATCTTCGCTGGTCTGCTCTATGTAGCTCTGCCACAGATGTCGAATCTTTATTTAACACAAGGCCTGGCAGATAGGTTAGTTTTTCAAACCGCCATCGGCGGTAGCTTGGTTGCCTTCGGACTCGGGCTCGCACAATTCATGCTCGATCAGCGAAGCTCTGCGAGGGCATTTCTCGTTCATCGCAGTTTGACGCCATCGCAACTGTTTCGCGGCAAACTCCTCGTAGGCCTAGGAATCTATGCACTGGGCGTTGGCGGTCCATTGATGCTGCTGACTCTCTACCTAAGTTGGATTTCCGATCGATTTCCATGCACTCCTTTTCAAACGATCCCAGCATGGGTCATTTCCATCTTTTGCACTGCTTTTTATTTTGCAGCGTGCCTAGTTTCTTGTAGCAACGCGCGATGGTTCGGTACGCGTTGCTTTCCAATCGTCGGCTCGATTTTGATCGTATCGGGAGCATGTGTGATTCTGGCGCCAGAGCTTCTATGGATCGTTGCGTTGATTCTATGTCTCCCTGCTTTTGGACTCATCGCTATGATTCGCGCTGCGTCCGAGAGCTTTGTCTTCGCTTCGTCAGCACCTTCGCCGACCGCTAACGTTCCGATTGGTTGGGAGCGTAGATTCATCCTGACGATTACCAGTATTGCCATCGTGGCCGCAATCGGTGGCACATTTAGATCGTTGCTTACACAGCAGTCGCGAACCCTATACACCTACTACGATCTCAAGATAGATCCAAGTGGTGATCCGAATCTCGTTGTGTATCAAAACACTCCGGACATCAATGAACCAAGGAAGCTAGTTCAGTCGATTCGTTACACGATGGAAAATGGCCAATTGCTTTCGGAAGAAAGCACGAAACCTAATGCGAAGCTAAACGATCGCTCGTGTTACTTTATCAACCGTCCGAAAGGCTACGCGGAGTTGATTTTCCAATGGAACCCGAACTACTTGGGACAGAGATCGGGACAGAATTACTTTCAAATGAACAACGGCTTTGTTCATTCGTACGGATTGTCCTTCCAAGGATGGAGACTAGACCATGTAATCGGTGCAAACGGCATGAAGGAGAACGGTCGATATCCAAGCGAGCCGTTTTCCGGTCGAGTCCGACAGATCATTGATTACGGGAATCATGCCAACGGTCCTCAGCCAGAGAATCCTTCGACCAATGCCATTCCTCGAATGCACATTGTCGATGGTGATGGTATCGTCGAGATCGATCTGGATAAAAAGCAAGTGCGTCGCATTGGCAATCTACCCGGGAGTCAGTGGGGTTGGGGTACCGCCAGTCCCTCTTTATTTCAGGGGCATCAGGCACCAAGGTATCTCTATTTCTTTTTAGATCAGCAAATACATGTCTATGCATCTACAGCGCAGCAAGTTGACATCGAGTCGGTCCAAGATGAATTGCCAACCTACAAGTTCGATTCCAAAATCGATGTTCCCTCGGAGTTCAAATCGGGTGTATTCCAGTTTTGGTTCGGAGCAACTGGCCATTACACATTCTTTGAAAACATGTTGATCCAGGTGGAGAACGAGCCGAAGCGGCCTGGATATCGAATCGCAAGTTCCAGTCCCGGGAACTCCAAACTCAAGTCCTATGAGTTTCCCATTCCAAAGTCCTTGATCACCAAGGATACGGAAGTGAGTCCCATCGGGATCGGTCTATTGGGTGCGATCGTACCACCTGTTGCCATGTTTCCATATGCTGTCTTCCTTCCCTTTTTGGGTGTGTTTCCCTACCCGTACTACTCCATACCAGACCATATCGGATGGTTGGTCGGGGCGCTGGTCTTGCAAATCGCCATTGCAATGATCCTGGCCTATCTCGCGGCACAACAGCGTGGTCTATCGGCCCGATCAAGAACCCTATGGCTGATTTTGTCTGCGTTGCTTGGCCCCGCAAGCTCGCTTGCTATCCTCGCCATCTACCCCGAATGCTTCCGCGAACCTTGCCCGAGATGCGATAAGCGCCGGCGGGTAGAGAATGAGCTATGCGAACACTGCGGCAAAGCTTGGGATAAACCCGCCGATGAAGGCATCGAAATTATCGAGACGAGTTCGAATGCGATCAACGAAGCCGTCCTGGCTTAGGAGATGGCGGAAAACCCGACGAGAGTTCCCAGGTTCTCAGTTGACGTTCAATTGGCCATGTTTTCGCTTTGCCGACGCAAGCCCCGCAAGTCCAAACAAAAGGACCGTCAAGGTGGCTGAGGCAGGCTCGGGAACCGCACCATTATCAGATCCATTGTGCAACCTCACGAAGTAATTGTCGATACCACTCTCAGTTGCCTTAAAAACCCCAGGAGATCCGTGACTAACCCCGTTTGCGTATCCGAGAGTAATCTCACCACCCGTTGCTGAAAAATCTGGATGCGAACCGATGATCTGCAAACCGGTTGTCATATTGATCTGATTAAATTCAGATGATGTCAAATTGTTTCGCGTGACGGAAACCCATTGCTTATTCTGTGACGTACTGGCAGCCTCAATCATGGAGATATAGAACTTGCCACCTTGAACCAAGAGCAAGTTATATCCAACCGCTCCGCCAATTGCAGGTGTGTTCGGAGCAGGATCGAAGTAGTTGGTCATAACTATGTGGAACGAGTAGTCGACAAAGCCAAATGCTCCTTGGGTCGAAGGATTCCATTTGAAGGCGGTTCCAGCAACATCTCGCAGATGCGATACTCTCAACAAACCTTCTCTCAATGTTAGCAAAGCTTGATGATAACTGCCAGGGATTCCACCGCTCGAGATGGTGGTGGTCACAAAAGAGGCTCCTTGCCCTGGCGTCGTATCAATGAATTTCGCGGATGTCCAAACAGACGGATTGAAATTTGCATCCTGAAAGGAAACTACTGTTCCGAAGACATGCTGGAAGCTCGTAATACCAAACAGAAACATCGTCATGAATTGGAAAACACCACGACGACTGATTGACACCTTGATAGCTTGCATAGAAACCTCCCTGTTAAAAAACATTGAATCTGGCTGGGTAAACCATTCCATGAAAGCCAAAACGATTCAGCTTTTGCATCTGCCTGTGGTTAACTGCCAATTCAGACTACGACTAGGTGTCGGACGCAAATGCAACATATAATCATCGCAAAGATTCCGAGTGTGATTAATTCTGTTTTGTGGGTTGAATCGGTTGAATCGCCCGGTCCGGTGGCTTACGCACACCGGCAGAGAAGTTCCGCCCTCCGGGCTAAAACCAAACAGCCAGGATCTCTACGGGAGATCCACTACCAAACAGCCGGGATCTCTACGGGAGATCCACTACCTTTGCGTCTTTGCGCCTTTGCGCCTTTGCGTTAATTTCTTCCAGCAGCCGGATCTCTACGGGAGATCCACTACCAAACAGCCGGATCTCTGCGGGAGATCCACTACCTTTGCGCCTTTGCGCCTTTGCGCCTTTGCGTTAATTTCTTCCAAACAGCCGGATCTCTACGGGAGATCCACTATGTGCGGGCTCAGAGGCCCACGCTAGGCGATGGGTTATCGGCTGCGGAGGTCTCGGGAAGATCGAGAATCGATCTCCTCTTTTACAATCGCAATGATCTCTCGATGGATCGCCTGGATGTCTTGATTCGCTTCGACAATGGCCGTACGGCCTGGGCAACATGGAAGCTGCGCGAGGAATCCGTCGCGGACCTTCTCGAAGTATTCGATCCCCCGTTTCTCGAGTCGGTCCTGGCCGCGTTGGATTCGCGAGGCTGCGATCGCAGGATCGATGTCGAGCACGATCGTCACGTCGGGCAAGCACCCTGCCGTGGCGATCTTACCGACCTGCCAGAGCGCTTCGACATCGAGCCCACCGGCGGAACCTTGGTAGACGACGTTGGCAAGCAGAAATCGATCGCAAACGATCGTCCAACCCGCATCGAGTGCTGGCCGGATGTTCTCGGCGACGAGTTGGGCTCGAGCGGCCATGTACAAGAGCATCTCGGTGGTGTTGGCAAGCGGGATGTCTTCGCGATGCAGGAGGATCTCACGAACCGCCGTGCCGAGCTTGGTCGATCCGGGATCTCGGTGGGTCTGGACTTTGTGGCCTTGCGCGGTAAGCCACTGGGCAAGCAGTTCGATTTGGGTGGACTTGCCTCCACCGTCGATGCCGTCGAGGGTGATGAACATAGGCATTACATCGCGAACGATTCCATGTCTTCCTTCGGCGCGATCTGGTACCCTTGGGGTTCCATGGAACATCCTGCGCGGCCTTGGCTAAGTGACCGAATGGCGCTGGAGTAACCGAAGAGTTCTTTCAAAGGGGCTAGCGCGGTGACTTGGGTGATCGCACCACGGGCTTCGGTCTTCTCGATGAGCCCTCGGCGTTGTTGCAGATCGCCGACGATTTCGCCGAGGTAATCGGCCGGGGTGGTGATATCCATATGCATCATGGGCTCAAGAAGCGCTGGCCCGCCGGCCTTTAATCCTTCATCGAAGGCATCGTTGGCCGCGATTCGGAATGCGACTTCGTCGGAGCCGATTTCGGCAATCTCAGCGCCGAGGATGCTGATGCGCATCCCGGCAAGCGGGAACGAGCCGACCAATCCGCCCCCTTCGGCTCGGTTTTTGAGTTCCTCTAAGGCGACTTGGCGCAGATTCTCCGGGAGCATTTTTTCCGGCGGAGTGCGGTCCAGAACGATCACTTTGGCGGCGAGTTCCTCGAGGGGCTCAAAGCGGACTCTCAGGCGTGCGAAGAGGTTTTGAGATCCGACTTGGCGATTGCACTGTCCGGTGACTTCGGCTGGACCGTGAATGGTTTCCCTGTAAGAGACTCGCGGTTTGTAGAATTTGACGTTGAGGTGATAGTCTCGAACAAGGCGATTTTTGATCACTTCTAGGTGGAGTTCCCCCATGCCAGAGATGATGGTCTGGCCCGATTCGGGGCTTTCGCTGGCGTGGAAGGTTGGATCCTGACGCTTGAGCATATCGAGGACTTCGGCGAGTTTTTTGCGCTCGGTGGTGTTTTCCGGCTCGATCGCCATGGAGATAACCGACTGGGCGAACTGGATCGATGGCAACTGGACCATCTCTCGGGTATCGCAGAGCGTATCGCCGGTGATCGAATCGCGAGGTCCGATCGCGCAAGCGATATCGCCGCATTCGAGGGTATCGATTTGCCCCTGTCGGTCCCTTTTCGAGGCGTGGATTTGCCAGAGCTGTGCGACGTTCTCTTTTTTGTCGCGATTAGGATTGTAGACGCGGGAGTTCGATTCGAGCTTCCCGGAATAAACGCGGATCCAAAACATATCGCCGGTTTTGGCGGGAAGGATTTTGAAGACCAGGGCGCAGAATGGGTCGTTCGGATCGGGTTTGCGGAGGAGCTTTTTATCGGCTTTCTTCGGATCGCAGCCTTCGACCGCAGGTCGATCCAGGGGGCAAGGCAAGTAAGCAGCGACGCCATCGAGGAGCGGTTGGACCCCCACACCGTGCAGGGCTGAGCCGCACAGGACTGGCTGGATCGCTTGGCTGATACAAGCTTCCCGAACCGCTTTTCGAATCAGATCCGCGGGGATGGGTTTTTCGTCCATCGCCAACTGCATCAACTCTTCGTTGAGCGAGTAGAGCTTTTCGAGCATGACGTTTCGCCAATCGCGAGCGTCGGCCAGGAGCTCCTCGGGGATGTCTTGGACCGTGACGGTCCGTCCTGCGTCTTCGGTGCTGAAGCTCAGGAGTTTCATATCGATCAGATCGATGATCGCGCGGAACGGATCATCGGTGTGCGCGGGACCTTGGCCGACCGGGATTTGAATCGCGACGGGTTCGGCCCCTAGCCTAGGTCCAATCTCTTCGAGAACTCGGTAAAAGTCGGCACCTTCGCGATCGAGTTTGTTGATAAAGACGATCCGAGGAACGCCGTACTTGTTGGCTTGCCGCCAGACCGTTTCGCTTTGGGCTTCGACCCCTTCGCGGGCGCTGAACACGACGACGGCCCCGTCGAGGACACGCAGGCACCGTTCGACTTCGGCAGTGAAATCGACGTGACCTGGAGTATCGAGGAGGTTGACCGAGCAATCTTTCCAGCGGAACGTGACGCAAGCGGCAAAGATGGTGATGCCGCGTTGCTGTTCTTCCGGATCGTCATCGGTTTCCGTGGTCCCTGAGTCGACGGCTCCAGCTCGGTGCTTGGCACCGCTCATGTAGAGCATCTGCTCGGTGACGGTGGTTTTCCCCGCATCGATATGGGCGATGATACCGATGTTTCGGATGGTCTTTAGCTCGCGAGCCATGCGTTGGTGTGCCGATGCTTTCCACGATGAGTAAACGAAAAATCAAGTCGATCGCTTGAACTTGGTGGTCCTAGCTCGGTTCCTTGCGCAGGTCGAGCCACTCGCTGTGGAATACACCTTGGCGATCGAGCCGCTGGTAGGTGTGGGCACCGAAGTAATCCCGTTGGGCCTGGAGCAGGTTCGACGGGAGCCGGGCTAGCCGATAGCTATCGAAGTACCCTAAGGCGGTGGTGAAAGCTGGGACAGGGAGCCCAAGATGGCTTGCGGCCATGACGACTGCTCGCCACGACTCCTGAGCGTCATCGATCGCTTTTTTGAAGTAGGGATGGAGCAGGAGGTTCTCGAGATTCGGATCGGCGTCGAAGGCCTCTTTGATGCGATCGAGGAACTGGGCTCGGATGATGCAACCGCCGCGCCAGAGCAAAGCGCAGTCGCCGTAGTTGAGCCCCCAGTCGAGTTCTTTGCTGGCCTCTTGCAATTGCACGAAGCCTTGGGCATACGAACAAATCTTCGATGCATAGAGCGCCTGGCGAACCGCTTCGATGAACTTCTTGCGGTCGGAAACCAACTCCTTGACGGCCTTATCGAAAGCTGGGTTGTGCGAAGGGACTGGAGCCGAAAGGACCTTGCTGGCTCTCACCCGAGCTTCTTTCATCGCAGCCAAGCATCTGGCGTAGACGGCGGTGGTCACCAAAGTGCTAGGGACCCCAAGGTCCAGCGCCAGTTGGCTCATCCATTTTCCAGTGCCTTTGGCTCCGGCGACATCGAGGATTTGGTCGACGAGGTACCCATTGCCACCTTGGTCATCGCGGACACTGAAGATATCTCGGCTGATTTCGATCAGGTAGCTTTGAAGTTCCCCTCGATTCCAATCTTCGAACACTCCGTAGAGTTCGTCGTTGGATAGACCGGCCGCTTCTTTGAGCAACAGATAGGCTTCGCAGATCAACTGCATATCGCCATACTCGATGCCGTTGTGGACCATTTTGACGTAATGTCCAGCACCGCGTGGCCCGACCCATTCGCAGCAAGGGATGTCGTTGTTGGGTCCGACCTTGGCCGAGATCGCCTGGAAGATCGGTTTGATGGCAGGCCAAGCCGCTTTGCTGCCGCCGGGCATAAGGCTCGGTCCCTTGAGCGCTCCTTCTTCTCCACCCGAAACACCCGATCCGACGAACAGGAGCCCTTTGCTTTCGACCTGCTTGGTCCGACGTTCGGTATCGACGTAATGGGTATTTCCACCGTCGATGAGAATATCGCCCGGCTCGAGGTGGGGTGTCAATTGATCGATCAGATCGTCGACGGCTGGACCAGCCTTGACGAGCATCATCACCACCCGAGGTCGCTTGAGGTTCTTGACCATCTCTGGGATCGAGTGGCAACCGACGAAGTTCTTGCCCTTGGCTCGCGTGGCCATCAACTCGTCGACTTTTTCGGTGGTGCGATTAAAGACCGCCACGCGGTAGCCACGGCTCTCGACGTTCAGAGCGAGGTTCTCGCCCATAACAGCCAATCCAATCAATCCGAAATCGCACAAGTCGCTCATTTGGGGAACCTGAATTATTTTCTATCCTGGGGTTGCACAGATCTGATCGTCTAAAGGGCGTATTCTATCCTCAATTCCCTGATGCGACAATCAAGCGGAGGGACAATCAAGAAGCGCAGCAATCAAGAAGCGTAACTATCGGATCGCCTGGATTGGCAAATTCTAAGCAAATACGGCAGATATCGCCGGCCTATTCAGAAGCGTTGCTATTCGAAAGCATGACGGTGGCCGCGGTGCATCCATAATCCTAATCCAGGATTGCGTACGAAGTAGAACTCCTGGCCGTCGGTGCTGGTGTGCCAGCCGTCTCGAAGCCCCTCGATTCGATACTTCTGCATGGCCTCTTGCCAATCTCCGTAGCGGAAGCAGACCCCTTCGATCTCCTCCTTGCTCAACCCACCTGGGCAGTACTCGACCTCAAACCGCCCGTCGGGGGACCCGTGGATCAAATGCGCAGCGATCGAGAGGTTTTTCGACAAGGCCTCATCGGTTCGGGTCCGATCGAGGATCTCCTGGGTTGTCCTATATCCATGTTGACGGATGAGTGCATCTCCATCGGCATGCTCGCCGAATCGGTCCACTCCCGGTGCGACGACGACGATGGTCCCACCATCGGCCACGGCCATGCGGGTTCGATAGATGGCTTTGTTTCCGACCCATGTCTTTTTGTACTTGGTCGGATCCATCCAAACGACGAGCTTCTCGGGGGCGCGATCGAGTCGAAAGCAATTGACTTTGGCCGACAGCTCCCCGGCTTGGAAAAACACCGAGTGGTCGTCTCCGATAAAGATTCCTCGCACGACGGGACCTGCATCCGGGGTCGCTTCGACGACGGTCAGAACGTAGAGAATAGGAAAAGGAGTTAAAAACATTTCTGCACCGCGATTGAGGATTCGGCGCAGCGGGTTATCGCATCGGCCCATGACCCGTTCGCAGCCGTAGAGAGCACTGAGGTAGTGGCTATCGTCGATGCCGGCATTCCCTCCTGTTCCGACAAAGATGTTCTTGGTGTAGTTGGCCATTCCGATCACTTCGTGGGGGACGACTTGTCCGATCGACAGGATCAGATCGTGTCCTCCCTGGGAGATGATGCGATTGACTTGGGCTGGCCAAGGTTTCGTGTAGATCCCTTCGGTCGCTTGCGTCACAAATTCTTGATCGACATAACCGAGGGTATCGACATCGGTGCGGAATCGATGGACGCGGATCAAGTCTCTAGGTAGGTCACCGAACATCTTGTTGAGCTCGGGCTCTTTCATCGCTTCATGGGTCCCGAGCGCGGGCATCACGTCGGTCAATCGATCGCCGAGAAGTTGCCAAGCGGCTCGCGTGATCGGACCGGCTTGGGAATCCATGCGTGTGTGGTCCGGTGGGATCGCAAGCACCCGCTCGGGGCTGCTCTGTCCTCGGGCTTTGCAAAACGCCTCGATCGATACCTGCAGTGCCTCGGTGAAATCCTCCATGCCCAACGCATGATTGGGCCCGCCGACTTGGTAGTAAATGGTCATGACACGGATGCTTTATATTGAAGTCAATTGGTTTAGGTGGATGAGGCAACGGGCGCAACAGGTGCAACAATTTCGAGCAATTCGATCGCGGGCTCTTGATTGCAGTGGATCAAGGCTGTGCGACCATACGTTAAGGTACCTTGTGGCACCTCCAGCAATTCCGCGAGGGTTGGTCCACAGGCGATTCGGAACAGATCGAACAGTTCGACCTCTCGCAAGATCTGCCGCTCGATGAGCACCCGTCCCAAGGGCTTGGACTCTGCCAAGATTTCTGAACGGGCCGGCTCGGGAATCAGATCCAGATGAAGTCTTACGATTCCATACTGGACGACCTTCGCATCGCGGTGGGTAGAAAGGATTATCTCCCTGCAGTAGTCTCTTTGCTTGAACTGCGACCGAAGCACTCGCACATCGACGGTGTCTTGATAGTACTCTTCCACCGTTACGGTCATATGAGAAGTATGGTTGAGCAGACGTGCATAAGGCTCAGGTACTTGATCGGCGGGAGATTTTTGAAACGTCGCGAGCTGGGTTTGCTCTGCATAAAAAATCGCAAGAAGCGATTCGATCGACACGTCGTTTGGCAAGTGTGGTTTGGGTTCTGGCATCGCCGATTTTCAGGTCAGTGGAATGCGAAGCCCATCGTACGCCAGAGCGACGTGCTCGGGCAACTCGCGATGGAATGTCATGTAGTCGAGCTCGTGCGAAAGATGAGTCAAATAAGCTTTCTTTGGTCCTAGCCGCTCGATGACATCGAGCGCCTCGCCGACCGAAAAATGGGTCGCGTGCTTCGTGGTCCTCAGCGCATCGAGGACCAAGACATCGAGACCTTCGAGCAGCTCCATACTCGAGGGTTCGATCCGATTGGTATCGGTGCAGTAAGCGACATTCCCAATTCGGTATCCATACACGTTGCAGTAGGGTCCGTGAATGAGCGGGATCGGGGTCAGCACCGACCCGAGGATTTCCAAGGGCTGATCATCGACTCGGCGCAACTGCATGCTCGGGACCGCTCCGGCATGGGTCGGATCTCGCTTATCAAACGCATAGTCAAAAACCTTGCGTATCCGATTCTCGACGATCTCGGATGCGTAGATCGGTATGGGATGGCCAAGCATGAACGGAAAAAGTCGGACGTCATCGAGTCCGTGCAGGTGGTCGGCATGCTCGTGGGTGTAGAGCACCGCATGGACCAACGGTATTTTTTCTCGCAACAACTGCATGCGCAGATCCGGTGGCGTATCGATCAGCAACTTTCCTTGGGGCAAGCCCAGGATCGCACTCGAGCGGGTCCTTTGATTGCGAGGATGACCGCCGGTGCAGACCGCACAATCGCAACCGATGCACGGAACGCCCACACTCGTACCGGTCCCGAGCAGCACCAAGGAACCTTGGATATCGCTTGCAATACTCATAAATCGACTACCGGCCTATACATACCATTCCACATAACTTCGAGAACGACTGTCCAATTTCCGAATGTCATCGACCCGAAATCGGCAACCATGAGCGTCGGTCAAATGGACAGTCCAAGCGCTCACACGCCGTACGTCCTCTTCGGCATTGAGCACAAATCGCGTCCTGCCGTGATTCGTCTCGACATCCCACTCGCAGGGCTCCTGAGTTCCCGAAACCCAATGGACCTTGAGGATCTGCGGAACGAACTCGCGAAGCGATAACTCCTGCTCGATCGCTTGGCGATCGGCAAGTTCCAAAGCATCGAGATTCTTCAAGCAGACGAGTTCCTCGGAGTCTTTGGACAAAATCGATACCCACTCCTTGGGAGCCTCGACCGGGTACATCGGAACGACCAAGACCTCGCTGTAGACGGTGCCCTGCGCATCGGTCAAGCGAAGGTGCTTCCACGCATCTCGATCGAGCTTGAAAGTCCAACGGCCCTCGGGCGATCGAAGGGCTTGTGTTCGGGCAAACTCTCCGCTGACGCCAAGTCCGCTTTGGGAAGTTTCGCTCATGGCTATTCCAGGTGTTCCCAAGAAAGGGGGTTCGTTAAGTGACTCGGGGCATCGCGATGGGGGTCCTCAAAGGGACGCATCGGACTTCGCATCGGCTTGCCGATACAGTTCGGTCGGAATGAGTATCTCGCTTGGGACATCTTCACCATTGAGGTACTTGAGGATCACAGCGAGCGTCTCTTGCCCGATCCGAACAGGAAACTGAATCGGGTCGGCATAGATTTTTCCGTCTCGGATCGCCCTCTTTCCATCGATCTGTCCGTCGAATCCGATGATCTTGATTTTGTCGGCCATATTGGCATTTTCCAAAGCTGCATAGCAACCTAGGGCCGAAGGATCGTTGATCGCAAAGATCCCTTGAAGGTCCGGATGGCTCTGGAGCAAGTCCTGAGTCGCCTTGTAGCTTTTGTCTTTGGCTCCGTCCCCGGGCAATAGGCCGACGATCTGAATCGCTACCCCATTGGATTTCGTTTGCTCTTCGAGTTCGTCCCGGAACCCCTTGGTTCGGAGCATCACGCTCTCGACTTGGGGGAAGTCCAAGATGGCGACTTTGCCTTTCCCACCCAAGGCTTCGATCATGGCGATGGCCGCTTGCCTACCCCCGGAGTAGTTATCCGTCGCGACATGCGTGACGACCTTGGCCCCTGCGGCGATCGATGCGATGTCGGCAGTAAAGACCGGTATCCCCGCCGCGTTGGCTTCCTGAATCGCCGTCCCGACGGCTCGGCTATCGCAAGGGGTCAGAATGATCGCAGCTACCTTCTGGACGATGAAGTCCTTGACCTGATTTTGCTGCTTGTTCGAGTCGTACTCGCCACTGACGCTGACAAGTTCGTAACCGGCCTTGAGGGCCTCTTGCTTGACGGCCTCGGAGATCTCGACAAAGAAGGGGTTGGCCGTCGTCAAGATCGAGATACCGATAAGCTTTGTCGGTCCTTTGCCAGGCGCGTTCGCCTGTACTTTACCCGGTGCGTTTTTCTCGGATGCGTCCTTGCTGGGCTCAGGTTTGCTTGCCGAGGGAGTGCATCCACCTGCCGAGCCAAAGCAGACCAGTAAACAGATAAGGGAGTGAAGAAGACTCAATGAACGCAACGACATGGCTGGCCCCCTATGGCTCTGGTGATACCGGTTTTATTTGGATTTCTTCTTGTTGCTATTCGGCGGGTTTCGCACCGGTCGAGCTCTTTCGGGAGGGGCAGCCCCGGATTTGGTCTTCTGGTTTGAGGAGTCGTCAGCCGCCCCGCCTTGAGGTTGCTTTTTCTTGAAGAACGGCTCGAACAATTCAGCCAAGGTCTCAGGTGGCTTGGTGTTCTTGAGCTTGGGCTTATCGGACTTCGGTCCGGTGGGCAGTGCCGGACGCTTGCCGGGTGCGGTGTTGGAAACGGCCGAGAGGATTTCGTTGACGGTGCCTTCGGGCAAACTGGCCAGCTCGGTCTGTGGGGTGTATTTCTTGATCAGGAAGCGTTCGATCAGCGACCATGTCGAGGAGGTGATGAAATAGATGCAAAGACCGGCCGGGACACGGAAGAACAAAACCCCCATCATGATGGTCATGATCATCATCATCTGCTGGGCCAAACGCGTTTGCTCGTCGGTCGCTTTGGGCATGAGGATTTTTTGCTGGACGATAAACAGCGTGATGGTAATCAGGGGCAGGATGTTCAGATAAGGCCCGAACCAACCTGGTCCTTTTCCTGAAATGAACTCGGGCATCCACTGTTGCCAATCCATGAACATGTCCGGACCGGCCAAATTCGAGCACCATTCAAGGCCCGGGATCAGTGGCTGTTGGCGCAGTGCCACGTCGACCGACACGCACCGGTAAAGCCCGATGACGATCGGCAACTGGATCATGGCTGGCAAGCAACCGGCGAGTTGATTGATGCCCGCTTTTTTCATCAGCATCTGTTGTGCGGCCATCATCTTGGTCGGCTCGTCCTTGAGGGCCTCCTTGAGCTTGGCCATCTCGGGCTGGACCCGCTGCATCTTTTGCGCATTGAGGGCCATGCGGCGGCTGACGGGGAACATCAGCGACCGGACCAACACGGTGAGCATCATGATGGCCAGACCGTAGTTGCCGATGATGTAATAGAAGAAGTGCAGGATCCATCCGAGTCGAACGGCAAAGAAGCCGAAGATATCCCAGCCATACTCGATCGCTTCATCGAGCTTGTAAGCCGACAGAAGCGAGGGTGATTTCGGTCCGGCGAAAATTCGATAAGCCGAGGTGTGCTGTCCCATCGGTTCGATGGTGCTCGTGGGGGTGACGAACCAGAAACCGGTGTTGTAGGCCTGCTGTCGCTGGGCATCGAATTTGGCAGGATCGAGATACTGATCGTTTAAGACCGACGCTTTGGCTTTGTTCAAATTCTTCATCGACTCGGGGGCCGCAGGGGATGGAACCATCGCGGCAGTGAAGACCTGGGTGTCGAGTCCTATGTACTGGATGTCCCGTTTGGTCGGTTCGTCTTGGGGACCGAACAAAAGCGTGTCGGGATCGGTCGGAAACTTTTTGGCATGATCGACGAGGGCTCGAGTCATCGATATGGAATTGCTGTTGGCGGTGGTCCCAAAGATCACGTCCCGCGCCCCAGGAGCCGAGAAGAAATAAGGGGATAGTTTGGTCGGATACCACCAACCCTCGAGAGAAATGCCATTGAGCCCTTCTTGCCGCAAGGCGACTTCGTGGGGCTTGTCGTCGAGATTTCGAACGATCGTCGTGAGCTCCAAGTGGTACTGCCATTCGTCGGCAGAAACCGGGGACTTGGTCGCCTCGGGTGCTTTGAGCAGTCGGTACTGTTTGACCAACTCGAGTTGGGCATCGATCCCAGCGAACTTCAACTCCGCACTCAGCGGTAAACGGAATTCAACTCCCATGCCTCCCGGGACCTCCAACGGCGCTGCTTGCCAGGTCCCTCGCAGAGTCGACTCGAGCCCCAAAATCGACTCGTCCCCTTCGACGATCTCCTTGCCGTCGATCTTGGCAAAGGTCACACCGCAAGAACCGTGAGGCGGATTGCCCAGCACTCCCTCGATGGGAAAGTCGTCCTCGGATCGAAGGACGGCGACGGGTTCCTGAGTCAGTTGGGCGATAAGCGTCTGACGCTTCGCTGCGTCCCCCTGCCGTTCGACCTCGAGGCGCAGTTCATCGCCAGGTTTGGCCGACGATAGGACTTTTCTGAGCTGATAGACCGACGCAGGGCCTTCGAGACCATCCCAGCCGACGAGCACATCGCCAGGCTCTAGAGACTCGACCGCACCCTGCCCGGGCTCAGAGCTCGAAGCCTTGGCCAAAGCAGCCGCCGAGCCTTGAGGCACCGAATGGACGATCACCCCGCCTCCGGAACGGTCTTCAGGGGCAAGATATCCTAGATAACCGCCGATGTTTTTCGTCTGAAGCGATCGGTAAGCGAAATGACCGGCTTTGGTTTGCTCGACCAACTCGATCCGTTCGATCGCAGCCCCGAGATTATCAAGGGTTACGAGGAATCGGTAACCGTCGGCCGCATCCATCGTTCCGAGCGTCCAGCGTTGCCGTGGTTGGCTCTGAGGGAGCGTCACCTCAGGATGCTCGGCGGCGAACTTCTCGGCGAAGGCTTTGGTCTCTTCGAGCCGTTTGGATTTCGTGCTCGATATATCTTGAAGCTTGGTCCGCTCCTGCTGTTCGCGCAGAGCCTGTTGCTGCCTCATGCTCGAGATCAAGAAAAAGATCGCTGTGCCCAAAAGCAACCAAGGAAGAAACCTGTTGTTTCGTTCGCCTCGGGGCGATTCGGATGAAGTATTCGAGGTGTTCAAGGGGAGTCTGCTCGTTGCGGAAGTCGACCTAAAGATTCTCGGTAATTGTCTTGCCAGGGTCCCGGTTTGCCTAGGGCAATTATGAATACCAAAGCGAGCCAGCACAAACGCGCAAATCCAGAAGCGGCAATTATTTAGGGGGTTTTGTTGCCTGTGCGGCGGCCGCCATGCCACCTCGAGTTTATGGCCGAACTCGAAGAATCGTCATAACCTGGACTTTCGGCAAAACCCCTAAACTTTACCAACCCGCAATCCGATACATCCCGAATAAGGGACCGAAACGGATCGCTCGATCGGCCCGAATTGAATCGAGTTTTGCTAGCTGAACTCAAGCTGTTTTCGCGGGGCTTAAGATGAAATCGAATCAAATGACTGGCCGTGCTTGGGTTCGCCGTGTACTTCGGCAAGCCACCCTCTTCGGAGGAATTGCAAGTGCCGTTTGCATCCATGCTGGACGGACCTCGGCACAAGACAATCTCCGGCCAATGCCGCCGAAAGCTTGGAAAAGCGCTGGACCTTGGCGAGCCATCGGCATCTCGCCACGAAAACCCGCACAGGCAGTAAGCCTCGCTTCGGCTCAGGAATCTCCAAACCCATCTGCAAGCCCACAGGCAGGTGGGGTCGTCAACGCCATCGCGACGGACCAAGCCAAGGAGCCTAGCTTGGTCAAAGTCCCCTCGATCAAAATCCACCAGCCCGAAGCGAGCTCAATCACCTCGAATCTACCGACCGTTCCGAACCTACCGAGTTTACCGAACGTTTCGTTGCCGACCGAATTGGAAACCTCGCGCAGCATCGGAGCCAAAGTCCGACTCAGCGCAAGCTCGATCAGCCAAGTGCCCAGCCAAGGGGTCGCCTTGGAGTCCCCGAGCACCAACGCTGCAAACCTCAAGGTCACGCGCTCGGGTGACATCACGGCCGAAACACCCGTCAAGGTGAACTTTAACCAGGAACGCATCCTAGCACTCCCGGCTCTACCGAGCGCCAGCAGCCCATTTGCTGAAACGGGTATCGAAATTCCTGTACGCGTCGAAGCCGTCGCCGAAACGGTTCAAACGATCCTCGAATCCCAACCGCAGATGGTCGAACTGCCCGCCATGGGTATCGTGCCTGTTACGCCGTTGGATATTCCAACGCTGGGTTTGCCTCCTGAGCTTCAAGCACCTGAGCTTCAAGCACCTGAGCTCGAAGCACCTGAGCTCGAAGTACCTGAGCTCGAAGTACCTGAGCTCGAGGCTCCTGAGCTTGAGATACCTGAGACCGAGGCACCGAAATTCGAGGCACCTAAGCTCGACGAAATGAATCGAAGCGATGAGTCGGCCGCATCGAATGCAGTTCAAACGCTCAATCCCGAGGTCGATGTTTTGACTCTGGCGAATCCAGCCTTGTCTGCGAAGCGAGCGATCGGTCCGGTGAGCGCTGCGTCTTCGATCGTTCCATTGCCTAGGATCGATGCGACCTCCGAAGAGATCGAAGCGATCTCGAAGCTGGCTCGCTCAACGAAACCCAGCAGCGACAAGGCCATGATGGATGGTGTCCTTAGCCAACCGGGCGATGAGGTCTTGATCACCTCGGGACCTTTGTCCAAGCTCATCGATAGCGAAGCTGCCGAGTCGGTGATGCTCGAGACTCAGGCGATTCGGGCGGTTCAGGTTCCAGGACCGATCTCCCGCCTGCATGTCGTCGACAGCTCGGTTTGCCAAGTGGTTTGCAATGGCAATCGTTTGTTCATCGTGGCGGACCAACCCGGCCAGACGATCATCGAAGCGAACATGGGCAAGCATCAAAAACCACTGCACATGAAGGTGGTGGTCGAGAGGCCATGGGCTCGCGGCAAGTCCGCTAGCGTCAACCTCGATCAAATGCAGGCGATCGTAAGTCATCTTGCACCGACCGCCGAAATCACAGTACAACCCTCGGACGAAGGAAGCTTGATCGTCACCGGCTTTGCCCAGAGCAATCAACAGGCCAAGAAGGTGCTCGAAGCGATCCGGAAAATGGTCCTAGTGCCTGTGGTCGACCAAGTCGAGGTTCGATAGAGGCTCTGCTTTGACAGTTACTTTGACAGTTGCTTTGGCAGATGATTTGGGAGGGGGACTTGGGAGTTGCCGTGCTGATCAATCGAAATCGTCTCGAATCGATGGCAACCCGTACGCTGATGGTCTCGGCAGTGCTCCTCGGAACCACTGCAGACCTCTGGGGCCAAACTCCCACCTCGCCTGAACCCAATGCCATGACCTCCAAGGACTACCTGAGGTTGATGGAAGAGGCCAACTTGGCCGCTGGCATCGCCCCCGTAGGAGGAGGCTTCGTCGGGGCCAAGCCTCGACCCAACGGAAGCTTGCCCACACCCCCATCTGCCACACCCCCATCTGCCACACCCCCGTCCGCAGCTTCTCCGTCTGCGGGGTTTCCATCTGCAGGGTTCCAGTCCGCAGGGTTTCCGCCCCCCTCATCGCCGTTTCCAGGTCTGCCGACCTCGACGTTGCCCACGGAAGCGACAACGCCCAAGCCCGATGCGCCGCGTTCGATGCGATTGCCGCCGCACCCACAAGCCGCACCGCACCCACAAGCCGCTGAAGCTCCCTTGAGCATACCTTCGATGGTTCCTGCCCCGGAAGTTGCAGCTTCCACTCAAGGCCTTTTTGCTCCACAAACGCCACTTCCCCAAACGTACCAAGCCGTCGATCGCCCCTTGGAAACCCAGCGTTGGACCGGTCCTCGGTGGGTTGGACGCTATGCTTCGATCGGTATGCGGCGTCCTGGCGACGAAAGCATGTCGTATTCCCAAGCCGGTCCGTTGGGCACCTTCGGCTCGGACCTAGCGAGCGAAATTTCGGTCGGCTATCTGACCAACCCTATGGATTGCTATGAATTCAGTTACTTAGGGTCGCTCCATTGGAACCGTGCCAACGAGTCGACCGGGCCGGTCAGTTCGTCGCTCAGCTCGTTGGATCCTCAGTGGTTGGTCCCTTTCCAGAATGCGGATTTGCACCAGCAGCATCATTCGGCCGAGTATCGTCAGTATGGACTCGCGAGGCGGTGGTTGACCGACGATATCGGGAATAGCACGCTAGGAATGCGAGTGATCGACTACAGCGAGCAGTATCGCCTCAGGTCCCTCGCCTCCTCTGGTAGTGAGGGCCGCTACGAATTGGATGCAGGCAACTTGCTCGTCGGAATCGCAAGCGGCATGGAGCTATGGCGCCCGATGAGCCAAAGGATGGCGTTGGGTGGTGCGATCGATGGTGGGTTGTACGCGAATTTCGCAGATGCTCGCAATCAGGCAAGCGACGGCAATGGCCGCGATGCTTCGGTACAGGACAAGGATCTATCGCTTGCGGCGTCGTTGGGATTGCACCTGCGAGCCCGTTATCAATTGCGGAGTTGGGCTGGTCTTTACGGCGGCTATCGTTGGATGCTGCTGACGGGAGTTGCGACCGTCGACGATCAGGCGCCTAGTCCGTTAGCCGATACGCTTGGGCTCTCGACAAGCTCGGACGCGTCGCTTTTGTTCCATGGATTTGACGCGGGACTAGAGTTCAAGTTCTAGCAAGCGGGCCGAGTCTTTAGGCGGCTCGGCGGACCACTCGCAAGGATCTTTGCGCGATCTGTTCGGTGATTTCGCATGCGACCTCAAGCGATTTGATCGCGGCCAGTCCATTGACCCTCGGTTGGGATCCGGTCCGGATTGCGGTCAAAAAGTCCTTGTGTTCGGCTGCGATGGCATTGCCGGCCTGAGGCGTGATCTCCATGCGGTCGAGCCAGCGTCCAAAGAGTTCGTCCTTGACTTTGGCTCGCTCGGAGGGATCCAGCCGGTCTGCTTGAAGATCACCGCAGTCGACGGCTGCCGACGCGCGGGTCGCGGTCCAAGAGTTGGTCGCAAAATCCAAATCGTACCATTCGGAATCGGCTTGGATTTCCATTGTACGGGCCGCGGCGGAACTGATCCGCGAGGCTCGCAAATGGGCTCTAGCACCGTTTTGAAACTCCAAATCGGCGACGGCTAGGTCCTCGTGCTGGCCCAAAACGCGACGTCCACTTGCGCGAATATTCGTAACTGGCGAATCGATCAGACTCAGGATCAAATCCAGGTCGTGGATCATGAGGTCCAAGACAATTCCGATATCGGTAGAGCGTCCGGTGTAGACACCCTCGCGACGGCTTTCGATGTAGTGTACGCTCGAAGGTTGAATCCGTGCGAGCATCGACTCCCAGACGGGATTGAAGCGTTCGACGTGCCCGACTTGTAGGATCGCTTGGTTCTTGGTGGCGCAGCGATGCAGTTCTCGGGCTTGATCGACGCGATTGGCGATGGGTTTTTCGATGAAGGTATGGATGCCTCGTTCGAGAGCCCATTTGCCGACCCGGTGGTGGTGTTCGGTCGGGGTCGCCAGGACGATCGCATCGACTTGGTCGACCAGCTCGGAGAAATCGCTGAAACTAGCGACCTGTAGATTCTGCTCGACCCATTCGCGGGACGAAGCGATCGGATCGCATACGCCGACAAGGGTGCAGTCGGGGCGAGCGGCAAGAAGTTTGGCGTGGATTCGTCCAAGATGACCTGCGCCGATGACGGCGAGTTTGGGTTTCGTCGAAGTGTGGAGGTCCATGTTCGCTTGGATTGGGTGGGAGATTGAACCTCGGGAATTCACGGATCGATCAAGCGGCTGCGGCTCGGCGATCTCGACCTCGACCGTGGCGGCCTTCGGAGGAATTCTCGATGAATTCAAAGAGGGTTTCGAGTTCAGGAGTGAGGATTCCATCCCCTTGGAGGATTTCTCTGGCGTGCTTGATACCGACCTTGGACCGATACAAAAGCTTGTGGGCTTCGCCGATGGCTCGGATCGCACCTGTGGTAAAGTTCTTTCGCTTCAAAGCCACAACATTCACGCAGCGAGGCCTTGCCGGGAAACCTTCGGCCAGCATGTAGGGCGGAACATCTTGAAGGACTCGCGAGAGGCCGCTGACAAAGCTGTAGCAACCGATCGATGCGAAGTGGTGGACAGCGACCCCGCCGCTGAGAGTCGCATCATGTTCGACTCGAACGTGACCACCGAGCATGACGTTGTTGGCAGTGATCACGCGGTCTTCGATCACGCAGTCGTGCGCGATATGGGAGGTAGCCATAAAATAGCATTGGCTGCCGATCGAGGTGACCCCTTGGTCCTTTTCGGTTCCTCGATTGACGGTGGTGCATTCCCGAAAAACGTTGCAGTCGCCGATGACGACCTGCGTCGGGGATCCTTGGTAGGAAAGGTCCTGAGGCTCTCCGCCGATGACACAGCCGGTAAAGAAGCGGTTATCGCGTCCGATGGAGGTGTTGCCGACGATGGTCACACCGTTTTCCAAGCGTGTTCCACGGCCGATCCGCACGTTGGGACCGATCATGCAATGATGTCCGATTCGAACGTCTTCATCCAATTCAGCTCGGGGGTCCACCACGGCGGTATGAGCGATGATCGTTGACATGTCCTGGGTCCGCTTTCTATCGTTCGACAGTTGCTCGCACGGATGCGTTGTATGTTGTTGGGGAAAACCTAAGCTGCTTTGGTCAGCGCGTCGTTGGTCACGCTGCTGTGAATTGGGATCTGTTCGGCTAGTCGTCCATTGAGGTTATGGCCGCTGCGGTAGGCAAAAACACTCCCATCGATCCAGTGTCCGCACAGCGCCAAATCACCGATCAGGTCGAGGAGTTTGTGCCGGGAGCATTCGTCGGGAAATCGCAATTGATTGTCGATCGGTCCGCTGGGACCAAAGATCACCAAGTCGCGGTGCGTCACGTGCTTTGCAAGTCCGCTGTCTTGAAGCTTGACCGCATCGCTCTGAGTCAGGAAGGTCCTAGCCGGTGCGATCGACCAGAGGAACTCCTCTGGACTCAGCAAGCAGCTTGTCGAGGTCGAGGGGATTGGGCTCTCGGGTCCGTAGTCGAGGTGGTAGACCAAGGTCAGGCCCGGGCAACTCGAGGGACTGGCTTCGACATAAGCCTCAGCGTTCCCAATCCGGATTGGTTTTTCGATCCGACAGAGTTTGGCCGGTCGATCGCTCGTGAAGCGTCCCGCTTGGTGGATCGCCAGGGCCATCGCATAAGCACTGCCGTCCATACCGGGCATTTCGGCTCCATCGCATTCGATGATGCAGTTATCGATCCCCATCCCGTAGAGAGCCGCCATGACATGTTCGACCATCTCGACGCTCGCGTCGCGATAGACCAACTTGGTACGCAACGGCGCATCGGTGCGATGGGCGGCCAAGGCCGGGATCATCGGTTGATCGACCAGGTCCATGCGGCGGAACACGATTCCCGTGTCAGGCTCGGCCGGTAGGAACGTCAAAGAGACGTTCTTTCCGGTCCAGTAGCCGCGCCCGTTGACATGAGCCACATGCGCGATCGTTCTTTGAAGGGGTCCCTGCATCATCTTCGTCAGAAAATCCATTTTCTATCGAATAGGCGATCGGCGGTTTACTTGCGAATCGGGCCACCGGGTGGGTTGGCCAAAAGCGGTGTCTTGCCACCAGGATTGTTCGTCGCTGGAGCAGCAGGATTGACCGCCGTAGCGGCAGCAGGAATGTCTCGCTTGAGAATTCCGATGACCGGCTCGGTCAAGTCGTTTTCTGGATTGAAGTAGATCACTTCGCGATCGGCACCGTAGAGGACCGACTGGGGCTTCTTGGGATTCATCTGGGTGGTCTGCTTGCGGTTGTATCGCACGACCAAGTCGAATTTGTAGTACCGAGCCGCAAGGGTCACACCCGAGACGATCTGGTTGTAAGTATCGAGCATGAGCCTCGCTTGACGCTCATCGAATTCCTCTTGCTTGTTTTTCGCATCGAGGCGGAGCTTGCTCTCTTGGCTGACGATCGCTTCTTCCCGCTGCTTGAACTCCGGGGAGTCCGAGTTGAGTTGGGATTGCAACTGTTGGATCGACTCGGAGATCTTTTTGCGACGGTCCTCGAAGTCCTTCATCGTCATTTGGAATTCGGCCTTCATCGCTTCCATTTGGGCGGTGAAGGTTGGGTGGTTGTCGAGCACATGCTCCATGTCGACGACCGCTACGGGTGTCATTTTGGGTTGTGGCTCTTGGGCGAAACCGGTCGGACTTGCAACCAGGGTCGCAAGAGCAAACCCGGCCAAGCGGACATTAGAAAGCTTGTTAATACGGAACAGCACGTTTTGCACTCCTTGCGTTCGATGGTTGTCGCTGCTTGGTGGATTTGCAAAATCCGATGGCAAAGCAGCGCGTTTCGCTGGTTCCTTCCAGAGCGAATCGGGGGCATTCTGCCCGAAACGATTCCTCCGCGTAAATACCGATCCGAGGAAACTCCGATTTTTTGTCGTCGGCAAAATGCAAGGATCGAGCGTCGAGTGCCCTGTCATCGCCGTGGATAGATAACTAAGGCACGTGGGATAGGCTTCCAGCCTGTCCGGATTCACCAGAAAAAGAACGGCATCCAGGAGCAGCTCCGAACCTACGTCTTGAAGTAGAGGACAGGCTGGAAGCCATTTTATACCCCACAAGTTGATCTTGCTATCGAACCGATAAAGTGCGATTGATAGCATTTTTAGCGATCGCATGGATGGTGGCTCAAATGGTGACGGATTGGGTTGAACATGAGTTCCAAGAGGT
>QWPJ01000073.1 GCA_003671195.1 Planctomycetota bacterium | reverse complement strand
TGATCCCGCGGTTCCAGTCAAAACCATTCTCGCCCGCACGATCACCGTAAGGCCAAAATAATCGTTACCATGAAGGATTTTTCGTACCGGGACGGCCGCAACACCGCACCTTTGCGTTTGGAGGCGCTGGATCAGGGACTTGTTTTTGAATACGGGCATGGTCCCGAAAAAAGCGATTTCCTCGGGGCGCGTGAAGTTTGGGTATTTGAGGCTGATGGCCTCTATCACATGACCTACGACGGAGCCGGGCCACTCCAAGCGGTCGGTCAAACGAGCTCGGGAAAATCCAGAGCCTCGTGTCAGTACACGCTGTCCGGGCCTCGTACGGCTCCGGTAGCCGAGACGGTCAGACCGATTGTCCAGCAATGGCTTCAAGACGACCAATCCAAGCCACGCAAGCAGCGTCATACTCAGACTCGAATCTACGAGCGACTGCGAGATGAGTATCAATTCACGGGCTCACGTCGCACGATCAGTACGCTGGTCAATAAGCTTCAAGGCAAGACACCTGAAGTCTTTTGCCCGATCGATCATCCACCGGCAGGCGAAGTGCAAATCGACTGGGGCCAAGCCACCGTCATGCTCGCAGGTGAAGAGACGAAAGTGATGATCTTCTGCGCCCGCAGCGCCTACAGCAAAGCCACATTCGTCCGCGGGAGCGTGGAGCGATACGATGCCGATGGGAAACATTTGGGAACTTTCTTTAGCGGCCTACTTCACGGATGAGAGGGGCAACGAATGGATCGCAGGCGAATTGTATACAATTGTCTTGATGGATCCCGTGGAATTGTATACAATTGCGGTATGACCATAACACAATCGAACAAACGACAGACTGAGTTCGCCAGTACGCACTCCCGACTTACGCTCGCTGACCATGTGGCTGAACGGATTCGTAACGAGATCATTTCGGGAGTGCTATCGCCTGGGACAATGTTGGCGGAGATTCCGACGGCGCAGCGGTTGGAAGTTAGTCGCGTACCGGTCCGCGAGGCTTTTCGAGAGTTGGAGCATGACGGCCTGTTGGTGTTCGAAGCCAATGGACGCTGCCGAGTGCGAACGCTGACAGCTCGCGACTTTGACGAAATTTTCAACGTTCGTCTTATGCTTGAAACAGAATCGTTTCGTTTGGCGGCACTTAATCATTCCGAACCAGACCTCAAGGCGCTCCGAAACAACATTCGTCAGATGGAACGAGTTCGCTCGCTAAATCGAATGACTATTTTGGATATCGAGTTTCACGACCAGATTATGGAGATGAGCCGCCAATCACGATTGATACATCTCTGGGGAGTTATGCGAAGTCAGATTCAGCTTTTCACAGCAATACTTCAGCGAGAGATCAGTGCTATAAAAAACATTCGCGATATCTCGATAGAGGCGCACAAAAAATGCTTGCGTGGCATAGAGTCGCGTGATCCCAATCTGGCCAGACAATGTGCGATCGATCATTTGGAACCATGGAGCGGATGGCTGAAGTCAACTCGACTGGAAGGCGGTGAGGCATGAATGGGCTTATTGGAAGTTTGCGTGCTATTGGCTATGTGTTAGTAGTGCTCATAGGCATTGGCTGGTCGTGTTCTGCAAAGGTTTGCGCCGAGACCGATGATGCGTTTTTCGAATCAAAGATTCGCCCATTGCTCACTGAACGCTGTCTCCAGTGCCATTCGGCAGAAAAAGGGAAAACGCAAGGTGGACTTGCCTTAGATTCAAAATTGGGCTGGGAAAAAGGTGGTGATTCGGGAACGGCAATCGTACCTGGAAACGTTGATGAGAGCTTGCTCATTCAGGCTGTGCTGTACGGCGAAGGCCTTCAGATGCCGCCCGAGGAGGCTGGAGGTAAGCTTTCTGATGCAGAGATTGCCCTGCTGAAACAATGGATTCAACATGGGGCTCATGATCCGCGAACTTCCGCGTCCAAGCGTGGTGGAATGACCGAAGAGCAACTTCGCGCCTGGTGGTCCTTTCAGCCTCTGAAACCAATTGCCGTCCCGGATGTCGCTGAAACCGGTTTTCGAAATGAGATCGATCATTTTATATCGGCGAAGCTCGAGTCAGCGGGACTCCAGCGAGCGCCAGAAGCAGATCGAAGAACCCTTATTCGGCGAGTTACTTACGACGTAACAGGACTCCCGCCAACCGCTGCGGAAGTTGAAGCATTTTTGGCTGACACTTCGCCGCAGTATTACGACATTCTTATCGAACGATTGCTGCAATCGCCTCGTTACGGAGAACGCTGGGGCAGACACTGGCTGGATTTGGTTCGCTACGCAGATACTGCAGGTGAAAACACGGATCATCCCATTCCAGACGCATGGCGTTATCGAAATTGGGTAATTGAAGCGTTCAATTCTGACTTGCCCTACGACCAATTCGTTCGCGAGCAGATCGCTGGTGACCTGCTACATGCAAACGACACGCAGGAAAAATATCGGCAAGGCATTATTAGTACTGGCTACTTAGCCATAGCTCGGCGGTTTGACCATGATATCGACAAGTTCACTCATCTAACCATCGAAGACACCATCGATACGATGGGAAAAACATTTCTTGGACTATCGGTCGCTTGTGCGCGCTGTCACGATCACAAGTATGATCCTATCTCGACGAAAGACTACTACGCCCTTTACGGAATACTCAATAGCACCCGCTATTCTTTTCCCGGGTGCGAAGCCAAACAGCAGCCTCGGGATTTAGTGCCACTTCAATCGGACGCACAGTGGGCAAAAATCAATGAGCCATTTCAAGTTCAGCTATCGGCGATTGATGCTGAGTTGAAAACGCTCAATGAAACGCTGGCGAATCAAGCGAGTGACTTTCAATCACAATCTTCAAAATCGATGTCGCGACTAGCGGCAGGGCAGATCGCCGAAGGTGCGAACCACACTCTTGCCGAATCGGCCCCATCCAATGCTGATTCACTTACTAAAATAGATGTCAAAGTCGGTCAGATCGTGCAGTTGACAATCGATCCGAGCGGGGATTATGGAGCCGATTCAACGTTGGTCGAATGGGAAATTCAGGAGCTTGGTGGAGCCTCACGCAAATGGAACCTCGTCGAAGATTTGCTCTCTGATGGTGTTGCCGCAAATCCACACAAGGATAGCTACAACAACGAAGCCACTTGGCTTTTGCTCGACGGCAGAAAATCGCTGAGCCTCCTTCCGGAAAAGGTCGTCCAACTATCAGGTCAACCTGGTCTTGTGGCATGGCGCATGGGCGATAACCCCGCGGTGTTTGCGAATACTACCGATAAACCAATCGCTGTTTGGACTAGTTTACCTGCCAAAACCCTGTTCGTGCATCCGGCACAGGACGGTCCCGTTGCGATCGCTTGGGTTAGCCCCTTCGACGGGCACGTATCCATCCGTGGTCGTATCGCGGACGCGCATCCAGGAGGGAACAATGGAGTTGGATGGCGAATGGATTTTTTTGCTGCCGACCACTCAACCCTTCTCAAACAGATGATTGCCGCAAACTCGCAGCGACCCGTTCTAATGGCAAAGCGAAACGATGTAGTCGCTCAGAGCCCAGTACGAGAATTCGCTTATGCAGTTACCGAAGGTATGGTTGCCAATGCCAAACAGCATTTGCGCGGTGATCCGGAAAAACTTGGGGATGAGATACCTCGACGATGGCTCGAGCTGTTTGGAGGCGAGGCTATTCCGCCTTCTGCCGGCAGCGGTCGATTGCAATTGGCGAAGTGGATGAGCGATCCTTCTAACCCACTCGTTTCACGCGTCTTAGTCAATCGCATTTGGCAACATCACTTCGGCAAAGGACTCGTTCAGACTCCAAACGATTTCGGCACCCGCGGTATCCTTCCTACGCATCCAGAATTGCTCGATTGGTTGGCTGCAAAATTCATTGAGAATAACTTCAGCATCAAATCGATGCACCGCGTGATATTGAAGTCAGCCACCTATCGACAGTCAAGCATTCAACCATTGACTTCAATCATTGAAACCGCAGAAAACATAGATCCAAACAACAATCTCCTATGGCGATTTGACCGACGCCGTTTGACCGCTGAAGAAATCCGTGACAGTCTACTTGCGGCTAGCCTTCAGTTGGATTTGAAGCCTGCAGGCGCGCATCCTTTTCCTCCTTCTAGCACTTGGGGATTCTCGCAACACGGTCCTTTCGCAGCGGTCTATGAAACGAACAAGCGGAGCGTATATGTGATGACGTTGCGCAATCGCCGTCACCCATTTTTTGGTTTATTCGATGGAGCTGATCCCAACGCATCTACACCTCAGCGGCAAGTGACAACAGTACCGACTCAATCGCTTTACTTCTTGAACGATCCATTCTTCCACACACAGTCGGAGCTGATCGGTAGACGTGTGATGCTCCAATCCGAGACTGATCGACGATTGGATGTTTTGTTTCAGATAGTATTTCAACGTTTGCCATCCGATGCCGAGCGGGGTACGGCCGCCAATTTCTTGTCGAGCTACATGTCGACCGTGGTTGACCAGTCGGAACAGGATGCTGCAATTTTCGCATGGTCAGCTCTTACTCGTGCAGTACTCTCCAGCAATGAAAACCTCTATTTAGACTGAAAAGATGACACGAAATACTCATGCACCCAATCGTCGTCGCTTCGTTCGATCGGCAGTCGCTAGTTCGTTGTTGATGCCAGGCATTCTTAGCGAAATCCTCGCTGCTGACTCGGCGGAACAATCCAATCCGCTCTCGCCAAAGCCGCCACATTTCCCAGCGAAGGCGAAGTCGGTCATTTTTCTTTTCATGAGCGGAGGTGTCTCGCACATCGATTCGTTCGATCCTAAACCAAAGTTGATTGAAGACCATGGTAAAGAGGTCGTCTTTGATCACCCCGAGACACGCAATCGTCCAGGATATGAGAAAATATTCCTGAAGCGACCTGATTGGAAGTTTTCGCCACGCGGTCAGAGTGGAATTGAAGTGAGTGATCTGTTCCCTCACATCGCCAACCAAGCTGATGACATTGCGTTTATCCGTTCGATGCATACGAGCCATTCCAATCACTACAACGCGACATTGGGCATGCACACCGGGTCGTTCGCTTTTGCTAGACCAAGCATCGGCGCTTGGATGAGTTATGGGCTTGGGACGGTCAATCAAAGTCTTCCGTCGTTCCTGGTGCTCGCTCCTGATATGCCCTACGCGGGAACACAGGTCTGGGCATCAGATTTCCTGCCGGGTGCTCATCAGGGTACGCGCGTCATGCCAGGTTCGGAACCGGTTGCCAATCTAGTTCGCCGCGTTCCCCAGTCCAAACAACAAGAATTAGAGTTGGAAGTTTTGAAGGCTTTCAATGCGTCTCACCAGGCAAAGCGAATGAACGATCCTCAATTGGCGGCTCGAATCAAGTCGTTCGAGACGGCTCATGGGATGCAAACAGAAATGCCAGCCGCCCTCGACCTATCGCAAGAATCAGATGCAACGTTGGCACTCTATGGCTTGAAGCGAGGCGAGACGAGCGGATTTGGCTGGCAATGTCTTGCTGCCCGGCGATTGGTTCAGCGCGGCGTACGATTTGTCGAACTGATTCATACTGGCTCAAGTGGCAATTGGGATTCGCATGGCAATATGGCGGATCACGGCAGGCTGGCACCTCAAGTGGATCAACCTATTGCCGGTTTGCTTCAAGATCTGAAACAACAAGGGATGTTGGACGATGTCCTGGTTGTTTGGACGACCGAATTTGGCCGGACGCCGTTCAACAACACAGCGGACGCGCCGGGGCGAGAACATCATAACTGGGCCTTTACATCTTGGCTGGCAGGTGCGGGTGTCAAGCGAGGATTCGTTCATGGTGCGACCGACGAGCATGGGATCCGCGCAACCGAGAAACCAGTTCACGTACACGACTTTCACGCGACGATACTGCATCTGATGGGCATCGACCACGAACGGCTCACCTACCGACACGGCGGTCGCGACTATCGGCTAACGGATGTGCATGGGCATGTTGTCAGGAATGTGCTGTCTTGATTATGGTTCGATTGGCGATATCAACAGCTTTTTTTTGCTTGACGATCTGCAGTAGCATAGCCTCGGGGCAGGAACGTGTGCAGTCAGACCACGTTGAGCAGACCATTCGTCCGTTGGTGATCGACGCGATTTTTTGAGGACGGCCGCATTTGGATTCGGCGCATCTGTCCTTGGGACTCTATCGCATTCAACCAACGCACCCCGGTCATTCAACCGGGCATGGAGCCATGGATTGGCATGAAACATCGTCCCGGACATCGATTCGATTGCATTGTCCGGAAAGGCTAACCAGCGCCAGGCATAAACGCTGCGGAGATGGTCGTCTCCCCAGATGTTAAAGATCAAGTATTTCGCCGACTGATCAGTCGCTTCGTTCCGCAGCAACCGCCGATACGCTTGATAGACGCCGAATCCACCAACTCCAAAGTTCCGGATGGGTTCGCAAAAATGAGCGGCCAGTATCTCCTGCCATGTTTCGCCGTCGCTGACCTGATGCCCCTGAGTAAAACTGTCTCCGTAGGTGTTCATACGACAGGGCTGATCGGGGAAATTGACCTGCTGACGCTGACCTGACTTCTGATACCGAGCTAGTGTGTGGCAGCCATCAACGCCATCCCGAACGAACGCATTTCTCAATAGGTAACCAAGTTCAGGATCGAACTTTGCCCACACCTGAGCTTTCGAATCAAGAAATTGGTCGAGCGTACTGCGGTTTAGTACATACGGTTGCAAGAAGGCGCGGAGCGCTTCATTCACATCTCCCTGGCGAGCAAAGGCTGTTGCCGATGCAAGTGCGACGGGAATAGTTGCGAGAAAATCACGGCGTCGTACAGTCATGATGGCGGTCTGTTTTATGTTGTGAATTTACGGAGTCTTTGTAAGAAGCTTTAAGCGGTTGACCGTATGTTGGCGATTCAACTCCATCGCACTTTCTGCCGCGTCAGGATCGCGCCGTATCAGCCCATCGATAATCGCCGCGTGAAGCTGACGACTAGTGTCTATATCGCGCGGCGTGGCGGTCGTAGAATCCATGGAAGCCTGCATGAAATCGAGCAGCGCTTCCAAGAGCGCGGCCATCAAGCGGTTTCCCCCAATCTCCATCAACCGCAGATGAAATGCCGAATCACGCGTAAGGCTTTCCTCACGCGATTCCTGTGCTCGTCGTTTTCGCAGTTTGCATACTTGTATCCCTTTAAGATCTTCGACTTGTAGGATATCCTACAAGTTAAGCTGGTTTTTGCAAGGGCAATGCGTCGAAAGAAGCAATCAAGTGACCAAGAACAAATACGTACTTATTCTGTCAGTTATTTCCTGGTCCATCGGGATGTTTGGGCCCTCTCTAACGTGCGCTCAAAGCAGTTCGATGCCTCTTGTTGAGCGTGTCGATGCACAACCGTTGCTGGTAATTACCAGCCGGCTAAGCGAAGCCATGCAATCGATTGGGGCACCATTGACGCCGGAGCAAATCGAAACGCTCAACCTTCTGAAGAAAGAGCCGAGCGACACTAAAATCACGGTCAGTATTCAACGAATGTTAGATCCCCTGTGCGTCGCCTCTGTCGAAATTCGAGCCGACGGCGAGACGATCGTTACGCCTAGTGAGCCGGTAGATTTAGCGGAAAACGGTTGGCGAGCCATGCTTGTAAAAGTCGTCAATCGGGCTGGGGTTCAATCCAAGCTTCGTGTGGACAGCCCTAACGCGAGGCCCATTCCACACGGTCCAAAAGATGACATCGACAATCGTTGGTTGGCTCTATCGATGTATGATGGTCGACCTCTCAACGCCAATCTCAGCGGTCTGGAATTGGAATATCGTATCGTTCAGTTATCTTCGACCACCGTCGGCAATCGCAAGGCTCGACTCGAGTTCAACGCTGGCATCGCGGGTTCGGCAAATTCCTCGGTCATTCGACAATGGCGGTTTGACAAGGATTCCGATGGATGGGGCGAACTCAATGATTTGGAAATGGTGGTGCGTTCTCAGTCCCTATTTCTCCGAGCTAACGGAGATGATCCATTCGTGTCCGTACCCGTCTCGGCTCGGGGTGGACGGATGGTACTTCGCTTCTGGGGCCGCCCTGACGGACCGGGAGTTGGACAAGTTTTTTGGTGGACTGAACAGTTACCGCAAGCCGATGGTGGCCGGCAAATGGTGTTCCAACTCGACCCTGGTAGCGATCGTGAATACGCTATCGAGTTCCCGGTTGAAGGTGATCTTAAGGGCGTTCGTCTCGATCCCTTGCAAGGCCCGGGCAGATTCCGCATCGATTGGATCAATCTTGAATATGCCGCAGGCGAAAATGGTACATGGAATGGAGCCGATGTCGATATTCGAACGGTTCGAAGTACCAAAGTCAAATTCGCAGTCACCGATTCGGATGGTTCGCCCTGCATGGCAGCCTTTGAGATTCGCGACGATCAAGGTCGCGTTTATCCCTATCCATCAAAACGCCAAGCACCTGATTTCTTCTTTCAAACCCAGATTTATCGAGAGTCTGGCGAAAGCATTCGATTGCCTCGTGGGAAATACACCGTCAAGTGTTCTCATGGTCCAGAGAGCATCGTTCAAATGCAAACGCTGAATGTTGGGGATGATCCGGTAACGCTGAACTATCAGGTCGAGCGATGGATCGACACTGCCAAACTTGGCTACTGGAGCGGCGATCACCATATTCATGCTGCGGGTTGTTTGCACTACGAGAACCCGATGCAGGGTGTGTTACCCAAAGACATGCTTAGGCATATCATGGGCGAAGATGTCAAGGTAGGTTGCTGTCTTACCTGGGGGCCTTGTTTCGATTTCCAAAAGCAATTCTTTTCGGGCAAGCCGGACGACGTGAGCCGCTACCCGTATCTTCTTCGTTACGACATCGAAGTCAGCGGATTTGGCTCCCATCAGTCCGGGCACTTGAACTTGCTCAAACTTCGTCAGCAGATTCCCGCTGGAGGAAATTCAAATCGTCATTGGCCGACGCTTGGAATGAACACTTTGCGATGGGCCAAACAGCAAGGGGCAGTAACCGGAACAGCTCACAGCGGTGCAGGCCTGACACGCAGCGTCGGTCGCGTCGAAGGTACAGACGGACCACACCGCTTGCCCAATTTTGATATCCCTGCGTTTGATGGAATCGGCGCCAACGAGTTCGTCATGCAGGTGACCCATGAGGTAGACGGACCCGATGGAATTAAGCAGCCTGCGATCGACTTCATCGCGACCATGAACACGCCTCGTGAGACGGAATGGAACATTTGGTACCACGTACTGAATTGCGGACATCACGTTGTTGCCAGCGGCGAAACCGATTTTCCCTGCATGACAGGGGAACGTCTTGGTATAGGACGTGTTTATGTGAAGCTTGAGGGTATATTGGATTATGACCAATGGGTCGAAGCACTTCGCCGTGGTGAAAGCTACGTTAGCGATGGAACGAGTCACTTAATGGACTTCGAGAAAGCAGATGATGGTTCGTTCTCGTTAACCGCCGCGGCCTATAAACCTGGTGAGGCCGAAGTTGACGTTGAACTCATCGTCAATGGATATCCTGTCGCCACTCAAAAGATGAAAGCCAACGGTAAGATGCAGGAGCTTCGCTTTGAAAACCCGAAACCAGAACGGAGTTGCTGGGTCGCTGCCCGCATTTTTCCTTCGGCCCACACGAATCCTTTTTGGGTTAATGTAGACAACAAGCCGGTGAGTGTCCGTGCAAGCGCCAGATGGTGTCTAGCCGCCCTGGAACAATGTTGGCTCGAGAAGCAGAAGACGTACGCTCCGGCTGAGCAACCTCAAGCTCGTCTGGACTACGAACATGCGAGAAAGACCTATCAAAGGATTCTCAATGATGCAGCCGAATAGTCGCGAATCGCGAATCACACGCAAATTCCGCGGCGCAAGTCGTCCATGGAAAACGATAAAGCTGTTCTCGCTTCCCATCGCTTTACTCTCGGTTACAGTCGCATCGGGATGCAAACCAACGCAAACTTCCCCTCTTACTCCCTCGGCCGAAGTCAGCAATGTCGAGCGAGCGAAACCGCAAGTTCTGATCACGGTAAGCATTTCCCCTGAATCAAGGGTTAAGGCGGTTGCCGAGGATATCGCGATGGAACTACATCAAGGTGACTGGAAAGATTTCTTGATCGAAATCGAGAATGCTGCTGGGATCACAGCTCCACTGGTGGTTGAGTCCGAGCAGTTTCTGCAGAGCGATGATGACACCTCGCGAGATCGGTGGCTACAGTTCGAGCTCCAACCCCACGGGGCACTTACTGGGATGCGGAACGAAGTCCGCACTCTAAGATTGAAGAGTCGTGACTCAGGAATTCGGACAACTATCCTCAACTTCAATGCGGGACAGGGAACACAAGACTTGGGGTTCCGCAGCGATGTACTAGTTACGTTTAAGGTGCAAGAAAAGTGACGAAGAGCCGAAACATCCTATGGATTGGATTGAATACGATCGTTTTTTTGTCGCTGGCGATATCGCATGCGGCATTGCTTCACTCACACCCGCCCGAGTTTCATCAGAAAGGGATAAAGGCGGGGAAGACACCGACATTGATTGCCAACAAGAATGTAGCAGATGAGGCTGACCGACAAATAGCCTATTTCCAGTTCGAATTCTTGAGCGATCTTGCCCTTGAGTGCCCCACAGAAATCCAACCATTTGTAATCCAGCAAGCACTCGCAGAACTCCATGTTGCAACGCAAACACCGCAAGCGTTGCCACTGCATGAGTTGCTAGCCAATCGAACTTCATTGCATGCAAAGCTACGAGGGTTACACACGGTGATCGCATGCAAATGGAGCACCGAGGGAATCGTTGTCGCGAGTGAAATACCGCCTGTCGACATCGCGCGAGGACTTTCGAAATGCGTCATTCTCGAGATTCAGAACAGCGGCAAAGTTTCTACTGACATATCCGTGAGCGTCGCCGATAAAAAGCAAAACTCGGTGCCATGGACGGTACTGCCATCCAAGTCACAGTTCTTTCTCGTTACTTTGTACGCCGATGCTCCAACGGCCCGCGTTGAATTACGAGCGGGCAGGGTTTCACATGAGCTTACAGTCCCCATTCAACAAGTCGAACCCGCACGGATTCGCGGGCGACTTATCGATGGCGACCTGAACTTACCCACCGCTGCACGAGTTTGGGTAGAAGGGAGCGATCATCAGTATCGGCATGCCGGCCCTTTTGCGTTGAATCGATCCTTTACGGAAAAGCCATTGCTGCTTTTCACTGTACCGCGAGCTTACCGAGTACCTTTCTTCTATGCGGATGGAACTTTTGAGATCGATGTTCCACCTGGACCGACGATCGTCACTCTCGAACGTGGCTTCGAGCATCTGCTTAAGAGAGAAACTATCGACCTAAGTCCTGGCGAAACACGCGACCTGACATTGGCTTCCAGTCGTTTTGTCGATTTAAAGAAAGAGGGCTGGATCAGCGGTGACACACACATCCACTGGGTAACCAACGCCTGGAACGTTGACTTACGAATCGACGACCTCGCGAGGGTGCAACGAGCGGAGGATTTGCGAGTTGCCAACAATCTCACACTGCTCCATCGAACCAATGTCGATGCTTTTATCAAACCGTCACAAGCCCCTGTCGGTCCGATCAAGAGACTTTGTGACGGTGATTACCATATCGAAATGGCCGAGGAGTATCGCAATCAGAATTTGTACGGCCACCTTTGTTTTCTCAACTTAAAATGGTTGGTTATGCCCATCGGCACCGGTCCGCAAATCGCTGGCGACGATTCACTCGACTACCCAATCAATAAGCCCGCGATCCTACAAGCTCGGGAACAAGGCGCGATCAGTATTGAAGCACATGGTATCGGGGCTAATCACGAACTTCCCCAGAATGCAATTCATGCTCTCACGGATTCGCTCGACCAAATAGATCCTGATGACTACTACCGTTTGTTGGATTGCGGTTTTCAGTTGCCACTCACCAATGGTAGTGATCATCCAGCTCGGATCGCTGGCTGTGCAAGGGCATACGTGAAGATAGACGGGGAATTCAGCTATGAGAAGTGGATCGACGGAATCCGCCGTGGCCGAACGTTCACAACCTCAGGACCACTTCTATTCTTAACGGTTAATTCAAAGCAGGTTGGCGAAGTCCTGTCTGTGGGCAAGAATGAGCCGATTTCCATTACCGTTAAAGCTCAATCGCGTTTCCCGATCGGCCGTTTGCAACTGCTCTCGAACGGCGAGGTTTTGAAGGAAATTGCAACGGATGAAAACGTAGCGAACATCGAGTTGGATTTTCCTGCCGATCAAAGCCGTTGGATTGTCGCTAGATGCTCGCGAAGCGATCAATGGAATGCTATTTGGCAGCCGGACGTTGCTCACACCAGTGCAATTTACGTTCACGTAGACAACCGGCCGGTATTTCGCGAGGATGCCGCCCGCGAATGGATCAACCGCATGCGAATGCATATTCGCGACATTCAAACCAAGGGCGTGTTCGGAAACGACACCCAGCGACAGGAAGCCATTGAGTATGTTGACGAATCCATTCGTCGCTATGAGCGACTACTCAGTCGGAGAACTTCTGAAAACAAATCATCGCTTTCCCTAGTTGAACAAGCAGATAATCTGCTGATGCTGGCTCCTTTTGCATCGAGCAAGGTGCATGATCTTCCGGCCATGCGTTCGTTGATGCACGCAACCGATATCGATGAGCTTAAGAGAGCAGTCGAACCATTTGTGCTATGCAAAGTCACGATCGATTCGAACTCGCAGCTTCGAGCGACTCCCTGTTTAAAACGGGAAGATCTATCACAAAATCACACTCATCGATTCCTGGTGGAAATACACAATGAAGGCAAAGTGCAAGATCAGCTAAACTTTCGCGCATTAGGCCAATCATTGAACGCATCGAGTCGCGAGTGCGAGATCGGTCTGGTCGAGAACATCTTTTCCACATCGAAGTTGACTGGGGATGAATTCGAATGGAAGTTGATTGAGTTGCGTTGGAGGGAAGCTGGCAATTATCAAATGGAAGCGACCATAGGGAATTTGCCCGCAAAACCCGAAGGTGGTTTTAGCCTAAGCTTGCCAGCCCATAGTCCTTGACTTGGCAATTGACGGAATTTCTGCGACTTCCAGACATGCCAGTATAACGATCGTTATACTGGTATGATTGGAAGTCGAGTTCTGAAGCCATCGATTTGACGATCAACATGCAAACTTCGCAACTGTTCTACAACTTTATCGCAATGGTACTGATGTGTTCCAATGCGTTTTGCCAGGTCGAGAATTTCTGCTGTTTGATTGACCAACCGATCAACCTCTTCACTCGAAAGTCTCGCCACCGACTTCACCTTACACCGACCCTCGCGCATGCAATCGGACGTAGCTACCAATGCTTCCAGGCACGTCGGTCAAGCGGCGCCCCGTTTAGGCACATGCCAAGTATGGTGCGACATGGGAAATCCTATGGACAGGGAACCCGAGAGCGGCCACCTCTTCGTCGAACAATTCTCGCCGGAACTAAGATTCCAACCTTCTTCAGACCATCTTTTAGGAAACTTCCGGAAAAACAAGACAGGCACTTCGCCAGAGTGCGCCCCGCACGTGTAACCTTACAGATAGAGGCTTAGCGTTTTCGCAACGACGGCTTGAGGTGACCACTCGATTTCCAATAGGTTGCCCAATTCAACGCCTTTCGCCGACTAAGCTCCGTCAATTCGGTGCGGTTCCGGGTATTTCTA
>QWPJ01000042.1 GCA_003671195.1 Planctomycetota bacterium | reverse complement strand
GATACCGTTCTTGCCATCGACGCCATTCCTACCATCGACACCGTTCTTGCCATCTTTTCCAGCGGGTCCTAGTGCGCCCGCGGGGCCAGCGGGACCTGGCTTGCCGTCGATACCGTTCTTGCCATCGACGCCATTCTTGCCATCGACGCCATTCTTGCCATCTTTTCCAGCGGGTCCCATTGCACCCGCGGGTCCAGCGGGGCCTGCCTTGCCATCGATACCGTTCTTGCCGTCGACCCCGTTCTTGCCATCGACGCCGTTCTTGCCATCTCTTCCAGCGGGTCCTAGTGCACCTGCGGGGCCTTGGATACCTCGTTCTCCTTGGGGGCCTGTCAAGCCGATGGATCCGCGTTCGCCGACGGAGCCAAGGATTCCTTTAGCTTGTGAACTTTCGCCCAAGCCGATAAGGTTCGCTACGCTTGATGCGAAACCTCGTCCTTTCCAAAGGTTCAATTCTCGCCACTTGAGTAGCTCCCCATCCCAAACCCATAGTCGACCTGTATTTTCCTCGTACCAAGCCTCGCCGACTTTGCCTTTGATCGGCAGTTTCTTTTGGTCTTCGACGATACCAAGAACCGTCTCAATTGGGGGGAAATCTATTGCGGACATACTTCAGGACCCTTTGGTTGAATTGGATTGCGAATAAGTCGCCCAAACTCGATATAGAATTCGTGTGCGATCGTTTGCGACTCGGACAGTAGAAGAGGCTATTCAGAATTTTTCGCTAGTAAACCGTCTGTTATCTCTGATTCATCAAAAACAGCAAAAATTCTTTATGCCTTCTGCTAGAGGCTTTCAAAACCAACAAATCTCAGAGTAGTTCTACTTTGTTGTCACCAACAGTGAGCACGATTCAGCCCCCCCTTCTATTGCAGAGATAGGTTAGAAAAATCGCGCAAGCCTGGAGGGCTATTGTCCTAGGACATAGGCGAAGATTAAAGGAGCGACGATCGTCGCGTCACTATGGATCATGAATTTAGGGCACTCCGGATCGAGCTTGTTCCAGGTGATCTTTTCGTTGGGTACGGCTCCACTGTATCCGCCGTAGCTGGTTTCCGAGTCGCTGATTTGGGAAAAGTAAGCCCAGCGGCGAATGTTTTCCTCGCCCAGGTCTTGGATCCACATCGGAACGGCACAGATAGCAAAGTCGCCTGCAATGCCACCACCGATTTGGAAAAAGCCGATGGGCCGGTCGCTTGCTAGCTTCTTGTACCAATTGGCTAGGTGCTCCATCTGTTGGGTTCCGCTTTTGAGTGCAGAGTGGCTCTTGACGGTCCCGTCCATGACCCTGGCTGCGAACATGTTCCCCAGGGTTGAGTCCTCGATGCCGGGCGAATAAATCGGGATCTTGGCTTCTTTGGCAGCGATCATCCAGGAATGTTCGCGGGGGATCTGGTAGTGCTGCTCGAGTTCCTTTTCGTCTAGAATCCTGAACATGTACTCGTAAGGGAAATACTGTTGTCCATTTTCAGCGGCAGTTTTCCAGTATTTGACCAGTCGATCTTGCATGTGCATCATGACGGTCTCTGGGATGCAAGTATCGGTCACACGGTTCAAGCCACGGTCGCGCAGGTCGACTTCGTCCTGGGTGCTCAGGGATCTCCAGTTCTCGATCACATGGTAGTCGTTGTGAGCAAATAGGTTGAACAAGTCCTCTTCGAGATTTGCCGCAGTGCATGAGATCGCATGGATCTTGCCTTTTCGGATCATCTCGGCGAGCGAAATTCCCAATTCGGCTGTACTCATGGCACCGGCTAGCGAGACCATCATCGCACCGTGTTCGTTTTCGATGAAGTTCTTGTAGGCTTTGGCAGCCGACAAGGTCTCCCGGGCGTTGTAGTGCCGGTAGTGTTTCTCCATGAACGCGGTGATACTCATCGATGGTACTTTCTCGAAAGCCGTGGGAGTTTTTGATTTTGGTGCGATGTCGGTGCGAGCTTAGATGGCAAGCAGCAATCGGCTTGGTGCTTCTAGATAAGCGATGATGTCATTGAGGAAGCGAGCAGCGGTTGCACCATCGACCAATCGATGGTCATAGGCAAGGCTCAGGGGCATCATCAAACGAGGCTTGATCGAGTCATCCTGCATGACCATCGGCATCTTGCGCGATCGACCAACCAGCAGGATCGCAACCTCTGGAACGTTGACGATCGGGGTCGAATAGGTACCGCCGATGGCGCCTAGGTTGCTGATCGTGAAGGTGCCACCTCGAAGATCGCTGACGGCAAAATCATTGTTGCGAACGCGGTTCGACAGGTCGGCCAAGGCGTAGGCGATATCGGGGATCGACATGCGATCTGCGTTCTTCAAAGTGGGGACGACCAAACCTCGGTCGGTGTCGACAGCGATCCCGAGGTTGACGTAGTCTTTGTAGATGATCTGGTCGTTTTCAGAATCGATCTGAGCGTTGAGTGCTCCATGATGCTTCAGGGCGGTTGCCACCGCCTTGATCAAAAACGGCATCGTCGTAAGTTTGATTCCTCGCGAGGCGTAATCGTCCTTGCTCGATTGCCGGAAGGCTTCGAGCTCCGTGACATCGGCATCGTCGAAGTTCACCACACGTGGGACGCTCGACCAGGACTTGTCCATCTGGTTTGCGATCATCTTGCGGATCTTGGTCATCCGGTCGACGCGTATAGGTCCGTAGTCATCGGTCGCTGGAGTCCCAGGCTTTTCAATCCCTTTGGACGCAGCAGCTTTGGCGGGTGAGTCGACCCCTGAGTTTGCCGGAGCGCCTAGTGCGGGGCTAGAGGCCGAGCTCGCCGGGGCGCTTGCCGCAGGCTTTGCTGCCGCAGCTTGGCCTTGATGGCGAACGATGGCCAGGACGTCTTCGCGGGTGATGCGTCCGCTTTCGCCGCTTCCAGAAACGCCGGTCAAATCGACGCCGACTTCGCGGGCGAATCGGCGGATTGCGGGTCCGGCGGCGATGACCTCGTCACTGTCTTGGGCCGGGCTACTGCTGGCCCCAGAAGCTGACACGGCAGCAGCGATGGGGGCTGCGGTTGGTTTCGGGGGAGCGATCGGTTTTGGGGCGACCGGAGCAACAGGTGCCTGAGCGACAGGTGCCTGAGCAATCGGTGCCGGAGCAATCGGTGCGGCTGTCTGTGCAACGCTAACAGCCGCCGCTGGGGCTGGACTCGGAGCTGTAGGCTTGGGGGCCGAAGCTGCGGGAGGCGCGGGGGTTGGGGCTTGTGAGGATGCCTGCGAGGATGCAGCGGCTGTCGCCTCGATCGTTCCAATGACTTGCCCGACTTTGACCGTATCCCCTTCTTGGATCGCGATGCTCAAGATCTTGCCGGAAAGGGGGCTAGGTACCGCAACGGTCGCTTTATCGGTTTCGAGTTCAAGCAGCGACTGCTCTGGCTTGACCACATCGCCGACTTTGACGTAGATCTCCAACACATCGCCGGACTCGACACCTTCGCCCAAGGATGGCAATTTGATTTCTGTAGCCATGGATGGTAACGCGTTCTACTTTCTGGGGGAATTGGATCTGGTAGTTTGTATCTGGTATTTGGGCTGTTGCGGATCGAGGCTTTGGGAAACGCCCCGATCGGGCGTACAGTTAGAAGTACAGTTAGGCGTACAGTGGGTTTTGCTTTTCTGGATCATAATCCAGATCGCGGATGGCTTGGGCTACTTCTTTGCCCGAGATGGCGCCTGAGCGGCTCAATCGGTACAAGGCGGCGATGGTGACCGAAGCGGCGTCGACCTCGAAGTGCCTTCGCAGAGCGGGTCGGGTTTCGCTGCGTCCCATGCCATCGCACCCTAGGACGTAGTAGTCTTGGTCGAGATAGGGTAGGAGTTGTTCGCCGACGGCGCGGACGTTGTCGCTTGCCGAGATGATCGGTCCAGAGACTCCTTCCAAGACGTTTTGGATGTAGCTCTTTTTGGCAGGTTGGTCAGGGTGGAGCATGTTCCAGCGCTCGACCGACTGCGCTTCGCGTCGGAGTTGGGTGTAGCTCGTGACGCTCCAAACATCGCTTGCGACATTGTACTTTTCAGCGAGTATCTTCGCCGCTTCGATCACGTGCCTTAGGATCGCTCCGGAGCCGAAGAGTTGCACTCGGGCTTTGGCCCCGGCCACTTCGGTCGAACTGAATTTGTAGATTCCTTTGATGATCCCGTCTTCGACACCTTCGGGCATCGCTGGCATGTCATAGTCTTCGTTATGGACAGTGATGTAGTAGATCGCCGTTTCAAGGTCCTGATAGAGTTTACGCATGCCATCGAGGACGATGACGACGGTTTCGTAGGCCCAGGCCGGGTCGTAAGCTCGCACGGTTGGGAAGGCCATCGCGTTCAGATGGCTATGGCCGTCTTGGTGCTGGAGGCCTTCGCCGTTGAGCGTGGTGCGTCCGGCCGTGCCGCCGATGAGGAATCCTTTGGCACGCATGTCGGCTGCGGCCCAGATCGAGTCCCCAACGCGTTGGAATCCGAACATCGAGTAGTAAATATAGAACGGAATCATGTTGATGCCGTGGGCCGAGTAGGCTGTCCCTGCGGCGACGAAACTCGACATCGATCCGCACTCGGTGATCCCCTCTTCGAGGATCTGCCCGTCCTTGGCTTCCTTGTAATAGGCGATTGAGCCAGAGTCGATCGGTTCGTAGAGTTGACCGGCGTGGGCGTAGATCCCGATCTCCTTGAACATGCCTTCCATCCCGAAGGTTCGCGATTCGTCCGGGACGATCGGGACGATGTTCGAGCCGATCTTCTGGTCTTTGACCAATCGGTTCAAGAGCCGCACAAAACCTTGGGTCGTCGAAATCGACTTGCCCTCCAACTGGACGCCCATGAATTTGCGGTAGTCTTCCAGGGTGGGGGTTTCGGTCGTCGGATGGGTCGTTGGCCTGCTTGGGAGCGAGCCCCCTAAGGCCGATCGTCGATCCTTGAGATACTTGATCTCCATGCTCGACTCGGGCGGCTTGTAAAACGGTGCATTGGCGACCTGATCGTCCGAGATCGGGATTCCGAAGCGAGAGCGAAACTCGAGAAGTTCCTTCTCGTTCATTTCCTTTTGATTGTGGGCGATGTTTCGACCTTCTCCAGCCTCACCTAGTCCGTAACCTTTGATGGTCTTGGCCAAGATCACCGTCGGTTGACCTTTGTGCTCGACGGCCAATTTGTAAGCTGCAAAAACCTTCTCTGGATCGTGCCCGCCGCGATTGAGTTTCTCGAGCTTCTCGTCCGAGTAATTCTCGACCAATTTGAGCAGCTCTGGGTATTTGCCGAAGAAGTGCTCGCGGATGTAGGAGCCGGGCATGCCGGTGTACTTTTGGTATTGGCCATCGACGACCTCGGTCATGCGTTGGGCGAGCAAGCCCGATTCGTCGCGTTCGAGCAACGCGTCCCAGTCGCTGCCCCAAACGACTTTGATCACGTTCCATCCTGCCCCGCGGAAGACCGCTTCGAGCTCTTGGATGATTTTGCCGTTGCCTCGGACAGGCCCGTCGAGCCGTTGGAGGTTGCAATTGACTACGAAGATCAAATTGTCGAGTTTTTCGCGCGATGCCAGGGTGATCGCTCCGAGCGTCTCTGGTTCGTCGCATTCTCCATCGCCTAGGAACGCCCAAACTTTCCGGCCTCTGGTGTCCTTGAGTCCCCGATCGTTCAAGTACTCATTGAATCGAGCTTGGTAGATCGCCATGATCGGACCGAGTCCCATCGAGACGGTCGGATATTCCCAGAAGTCGGGCATGAGCCAAGGGTGGGGGTAGCTGCACAATCCTCCTTCGGGTTGGAGTTCGCGGCGAAAATTCTCCAGCTTGTCGATCGGCAATCGGCCTTCGACGAACGCTCGCGAGTACATGCCCGGCGAGGCGTGGCCTTGGAAGTAAACCAAATCGCCCTCGTAGCCGCTTTGGCCACGTCCTCGAAAGAAATGGTTGAAGGCGACTTCGTAGAGGGTCGCACTGCTAGCGAAGGTGCTGATATGGCCCCCCTGACCTTTGTTTTTCTTATTGGCCCGAACGACCATGGCCATCGCATTCCAGCGAATGATGCTCTTGATCCGTCGCTCGGTCTCGCGATTTCCTGGATAAGCGGGTTGTTTGAAGGCTGGTATGGTATTGACGTAAGGTGTCGTCGTCTCGATCGGGATCTCGACCCCATCGCGGCGGGCTCGGTTTTCCAAGGCCTTGACCAAATACCGGACTCGGTCAGCACCTTTGCTCTTGGCCACATAATCCAGGGAACCGAGCCACTCGCTGGTTTCGGCCGGATCGACATCGATCGGGGCCTCTACTTGTCCAGATGCCACGAGCACCGAAGGATCCGCCTCACCGAGGGTTTTTGCATCCGACATAGGGTTTTTGTTGATTCGTCAAATGGAGTTGAGGGGCTAGGTGGAAAAAACTTCCTAGACCGGTTGTTTTAACAGGTTCGTATTGTCGCGAAAAAGGCCAATTGTTGGAAGACGATCCCGGGCGATTTTGCGTGGTTGGGTTCGATAGAGTCTTCGAAAACATCAAAGTTACCTGGAAAATCAGCGAATCGGGTTCTCAAAACCGCTCTGATGCTCCGAAAGACGCGTCAGACTTTCGGGGCCTTCGGGGACATTTTCGCTGGCCGAACGGTCGCTCGGCTGAGGGTTTTTCGACGGCCAGGGCAGGATGGAGGCCAGTTGCATCGCGTTGAGGTCGACGGCTCCTTCGGAGGCAGATTCGAGTCCCGGGACGGCTTGCAAGGCCGCGACGAGACTGGTCATTGGAATTGCTTGCTTGGGGGTACAGACCGTGGCCTGCCCTAATTGGATCGCCACGGGTGGCCATTGGCTCGGGCCGGGCAACTGGCCGCTGAGCCGGAGTCCATCGGGGCTGAGTTCAAAGCCGACGGACATCGCATCGATCGATTGGCTCTCGGACAGTTGCGATTCCCATCTGGACGGCAGTTGCAACCATTGCGATGCCTTGCGTATCCAATCGGTCTGCAGAGCACCTTGCTGGCAATCGAGTTTGCCTTGGGCATACAAAATCCGCCCGTCACGCAGATTCAATTGGCTCAGCGATACCCCGCCGATCCCCTTGAACGGCGAGCCGACCGGACGCGTCAGATCGGCAAACTGCACTCGGTCTAGATCTCCTTGGACAATCGCATCCCATCCTTGGGGGCTCCATTGGGCTTGGATCAGACCGCGGAACTGCGAGTTCGGACCGAAGGCCTGGAGAACCTTGAGGCGATCGGAGAAATTCGAGCAAGCGATCCAGGTCTTGGGGGACCGGACCTCGATCCGAGTGGCCAGATTCCCGGGTGCATGGTCTCGGACGACCTGGACCTGGATCTCGCCAAAGGGCTGGTCTACATAAGAGAATTTCGAGACGATCGATGAGCGGTTCTCGGTGGGCTTCATGAGAATTTCGACTTGGCGAAACTGGGTGACTCCACCGCTGTGGTGGACCTCTAGGCCTTGGGGCACAGAGATTGCCAGCATGCGCTCTCGTGTTTGTGGTTTGCACAAGAAACCATCGTGAAGCAACTCAAAGACCGATTCGAGTTGGCTTGCATCCAACTGGGGAGCCTCGAGCGCAATCGACCAGCCTTGCGACTGGATCCAACCGGCGACCTTTCGAATCTTTGCCATCGGCGTATCGGTCTCGGGGTGAAACAGCACGACGTCTTGAGCGACGAATTGCTCGGGAGTCAACACGGTGAATTGACCGGCCAGAACACGAATGCCCAGGTTCGCTGCGACCCTGGATTCCCAATCTTTTTTGAGGTGGGCTTGGTAGTAAGGGGACCAATAACCCAGGCTCAAGAGCCCAAGAACGATCATCGGAAGGACACCCAAGGCCAGAATCAACGAGCGGACCAAACGCTTGCGGGTCGCTTCGTGCAGTTGGAATCTCGTTGTTGGGTGCCTTGGCATAGCTTCGAGATGTACCAAAAAATCCGATCGCGAATCAAGTTAGAGTGGGGGGATCAGGACGTTTCGATCCGTCCGGGATTTCCCCAGATAACTTCGCAGATAACTTCGCAGATAACTTCGCAGATAACTTCGCAGATAACTTCGCAGATAACTTCGCAGATCATCTGTCTTGCTCGGAGCCCTTTGGCTCGATCCATCTTGCAGGGATCTGATTTTTTCGTTACCACCATGGGTCGATCGAGGATCGATTTGCGTGGGTCTTTGGGTCAGACCCAGAGTAGGTGAGTTTTAGACAACCGGTTTTTAGTGATGCGAGCCATTCGCAAAGGAGTTTCTGACGATGGGTTTTGTCTCCAAACTAGCCGATGAGTTCAAGCAGTTTGCACTGCGTGGCAATGTCATCGATCTGGCCGTCGGTGTGGTGATCGGAACGGCCTTTACCAAGATCGTCAACTCCCTGGTCAGCAATTTGATCCTCCCTCCCTTGAACCTGCTGACATCCAAGTTTGGTTTCAACTTTGCCAATTGGGCTTACACGATTCGGACCGAGTCTCCGAAATTGGACGCTAAAGGTGAGATGGTCAAGGACGCTGCGGGCAGACCTGAGATGCTGGTTCAAGATTACCCGATTCTCAAGTATGGTCCATTTATCGAAACAGTGGTCGACTTCGTCCTGATCTCGACTGCGATCTTTCTGTTTGTCAAGGCGATCAACGCAGCCAAAAACAGGTTGGACAAGGCCAAAACTCCTGACGCAACTCCCGAACCGAGCGAGGAGATCTTGCTCCTGCGCCAGATCCGCGATTCCCTAGCGGAAAAGAAATAGCCTGCAGCTCGATTCACGAGCGTTCGGTTTGCGATTATCGTATAGCGCAGTACTTATTGACCCCGAACCGTGGAAAGAGCCCATGGCTGAGCTTGTTCGAGTGCAGCTTGCGCGGATCGTCAAAAACGATCTGACCGACAAGCAGTTGATCTATCTGAAGGAAATCGATGGCGATCGGCAATTCCCGATCATCATCGGTTTTTTTGAAGCCACCAACATCGACTTGCGGGTGACCCATGCGGAGCGTCCCCCGCGTCCGCTGACCCACGACCTGATCGTCGGCGTAGCACAGTCGCTCGGTGCCAAGATAGACTCGGTGGTGATCACCGACTTCCAAGACGATATCTTTTATGCGGTCTTGAGGCTTCTACGAAACGGCGAGACGATCGATGTCGATGCTCGTCCGTCGGATGCCATCGCCGTGTCTGCCTCCTTTCGCCCGATCTTGCCCATCTGGGTTGCGCAAGAGGTCTTCGATCGATTCGCGCAGTGACATTTGCTTAGGACTGTGACATTTGCTTAGGACTGTGACACTTGCCTAGGACTGGGACACTTGCTTAGGACTGGAATTGCTATGTGGATTTTCGATGCGCATTTGGATTTAGCCCTCAACGGAGTCGACTGGAACCGAGACCTTCGGCAGAGCGTCGATGATATTCGCGCCCAGGAAACCACCCTGGCGATGAGCGAAAAAGGGAGACGCAACAACACCCTTTCGTTTCCGGAGCTCAGAGCATCAAAAGTCCCGGTATGCTTGACCACACTTCTGGCTCGCCAAGAGCAACCTATCGATCACTCTTTTGGATGGACCTCGCCGCATACCTGCTATGCGATGGCCCATGCCCATTTGGCTTATTACCGCGCGATGGAACGCGACGGTTACCTCAAAATGCTTCGAACCAAAAAGGACTTGATCTCGCATTGGGAGCATTACACCAATTCCGAGGCGTCTTCGAGTCTTTCGTCGTCGAGTCTGCCGGTTCATACGAGCGCCTCGAGGCCTCTTGGGCAATCCCAAGCCCCCTTGGGCTTCATATTGACGATGGAGGGTGCCGATCCGATCCTGACCCCCGAGACGATTTACGAATTTCATGAGGCTGGACTTCGTGCCCTGGGGCTGACCCACTACGGAACCAACCGATACGGCGGTGGGACTCGCAGTGAAGTCGGCTTGTCGCTCGATGCGATCGAACTGCTCAAGCACTGTGAAAAGCTCGGTATCACGATCGATGTGACGCATCTTTCGGATGTTGCGTTCTGGCAAGTCGTCAAGCGGTTTGGGGGGCGTATCCATGCGAGCCATCAAAACGCAAGGGCCATTTGCGATTGGCAACGGCAATTCAGCGACGATCAAATCCGGGTTGTTATCGAAAGAGGGGGCGTCCTGGGAGTCGCTTTGGATATCATTATGATGCAAAACGGGTACGTTCGAGGTCTGTCGAAGAACGAAGCGACCCTTGAAAGGGCCGTCGATCAGATCTGCCACGTGCGGGAACTTGCTAAAGGCTCGATCGCCCATACCGGACTCGGAACAGATCTCGATGGCGGATATGGTTGCGAGCAAACACCCGCAGACCTCAATACCTACCGAGACGTCCAGAAACTAGGCCCCTTGATGTTGGAAAGAGGCTTTAGCCAAGAGGATATCCAAGCGGTCTTTTTCGGCAATTGGCTGCGCTTCTTTCAAGAGGCTTTGCCGGAGTAGTTCTTGGTCCCGATTGCTGGTTTTGTCTCTCGCATGGCCTAGCGGTTCGACTCGACCGCAACGCGAATCTTTTCGATCGGCAGATCTTCCTCGACGGCAGATTCGTACCAATAGATACCGTAGCGTAGGGTCATCGATCGATTCGGTTCGATGCGAATGACGCTTGGCTTGCCCCCTGTAAACGCCTGGTTGCCGAAATAGTTCGCAACCATCAATCCGTAATCGCGGTTGTGAAACCAACTCGATTGAAGGTTGTTTTGGTCTGGCATCAATAGGATACCAGTACGCTTCCGGTCGAGAGTTTTGGAGTAGTCGATCCATTGGGCTTTCTTTCCCCACGTCTCCTTGGCGCCGGTTTTGCCATCGCTCGAGAGGATCCGTCCTCCATTCTTCTCGGTCATCGAGGTCGCGACGCGAACGCCGAGTCCCATCTCCTCTTGATCACCAAAAACCAGGGGTTCGGATCCCGCCTTGAAAACCCCTTGCCAGACCAACAAACAACCCGAATCGATCCGGGTCAGTCGGTAGGTCTGTTCAAGGCTCCCGATCGATTTGCCCTGCGGATCGATCAACTCATCCTCCGAGCTAATGCCGATCCGATCGGCCTCGAGGGTCGGTTCGGACAAGAACCTTCGGTGCCTGATCCGAGCCTTGTTCCGCCAGAAGTCATGGCCGTCGATATCTCCGAATCCGAGCCAAATTCCGCAATGCATGTCGGCATGGTCGTCTGGATCGACTCCTGGAATCGGCGGGTGATTGCGGGTCACTTGGGTGCCGCTAAGTGTTCGGACATTGGAAAAAAAAGGACGCAAGCATTGGTCATCCTGATAATGGAAAACGGTCAATGCAACGCCTCGATGCTTGAGTATCAGCTTGCCGGCCTGAGGCTCGATCGACCAAGGGCTCGCGGTTGGTTTGGACGGGTCCGAAGTCTCTTGGGCGATGCTCATGCAACAGCCTAGGGGCCAGTAGACTAAGATCGCCGCGATTGCGGCGATGGCAAGGAAGTTCGTTGCTTGCAAAGAACGGGGGAATGGAGTCATGGCGAATCCCTTGGGATTGATTTTCTTTGAACGATGATTCCTGATCCGAAGCTTCCTATCATAACGGTTCGGACTCGGCGATTGAAAGTATTTGCCAATTGGTTTCCAATGACCGTATCCCGAAGGGGATTTAGACGACCGGTGGCCGATGTTGTTTCACAGGGTGCTTGAGCGATGATAGAACGTATAAGCTTGAGGTTTTGTTGGTGTCTTTTGGCATTATTAGCCACTGGGCTAGGCCCGGAGGTTCATGCGCAAGTCACCCTGGGTGCTAAAGAGAGCACAACGCCGGGCTCTTGGAAATGGGTTCCTCAATCCAACGATTTTTTCTGGGGGGTACATCATTTAGATCAACAGCTTCAAGCGGCTCAGACCAGCGAACTGGCCGTTCGCATCACCGAGACTTCGTTTTGGAAGAAAACATCCGAGCTATTTTTCAAGGAGTGGAAGGACCGCAAAAGCGACTTGGCTCTTTGGAAGGCCCGAATCGACAACCCTGCGGCCAGGCAAATCCGCGCCTTTCTTTACGATATCGCCTCGCAGGATCTCTTTCTTTACGCCGACGAAAACCTTGCCCGCACCCTCGAGCAATGGAACGCGATTTTGCCATCGGTCGAACGTTTATCCAATCGCGATACATCCTCGGAGGATAAAGCCGACATCGTTTCAAGGTGGGTCGATCAATGGGTTCCCGAGGTCCAGTTGCCGACCATCATGCTCGCAGGGCGTTTTTCGAATCTGGATGGAGCCTTAGCCCGAGTCGACGAAATCGAGGGTGCCATACGACTAGGCGTGACGTTGGTCCCAGATATCGGGGGCTTCTTCAAGAACCTTAGACGGGTTGATGATCCCCGAGGCAATCGCCTCGAATGGCGTATCTCCTCGGACATGATTCCCTGGGATCAAATCCCTGAGACCGACGCCCTGGACCGCGAGACGATTCAGGATCTTCGTCGGGCTTGCAAGGACAAAACACTCGACTTTTCTATCGGAACTCTCGACGAGTACTTCTGCGTCGTGATCAGCGGCGATAGAGCTTGGAAGTCCAAATTCGGGAGCCAAACCCAACTCGAACAGCATCCGGAATTGCAACCTTTGATTTCTCAATATGTCCCTTCAGATGCGGCGTTGACGACAAGCACCTATCACACTTCGGATCGGGTAGTGGCGGCCTTCCAAGAGTTTTTGCTCGACGGGTTTTTTCGCAAAATAGCTCGCTTAGTACTGCTTCCGATCCTCGATCAACAACCTCCTGCGTCCGATACGGCCGAATGGTTGACCTCGGCTCTCGATGATGCATCGTGGTTGGATTCGCAGATCGGCAAACATGTCGTTCGTTACCGAGGAGCATCGCGGCTAGCTTGGATGAGCGATCAAGGTATCGAGAGCGTCCAGATCGACCGGACTCAGACTCGATTGCTCGAGAGCACCCAACGGCTCGAGGGAATACAACGCGTCGGCCCCGATCCTCTGCTGGTGCTCAACCTGCGCATGGCGTCCCACCCTGAGTACTTCGCAACGGCGCGCCAGATCGTCCGAAGGCTCAAAGGGAGCTTCGAGGATTTCATGCGTATCGGCGATAGCCGTGTGGATCTCGGACCCATGCGTCCGATCCAGGAGAAAGTCCAGGCCGTATGGCCGATGGTTGTCTCGATTACCGAGGATTGGCAAAAACGTATCCTCCCGAACCTAAGCGGAGAGCATCTTGTGCTCCTGCAAGCCGGTGGTTTGCAATCGCGAAACTGGTTGACAAACCTCGGGGAATCTTCGGTCCTGCTCCCTATGCCAGAAGCCTCACTGGCAAGCCGTATCGCGGATCCTGAGGAGCTGGGCATCGGATCGATGTCGATCGCTAAGTCGGTCGCAGACCTACTCGGTATGTACGGCATCTACCTACCCGAAGCATCAGCCATGAGCCTTTCGGGTGGCTGGAAGCTCGCTACGCTCGGATCGACTATCGGTCAGCCACAGGTAGGAACCATGCAAGGTCTCTATGCGACGGGTGAGAGATGGAATTGGCTGGGTTATTCCAAGGGGCAGTGGGAGGCTTTTGCCAGGGCCGACAAATCGCCTCGAATCGATGGGGAAGCACTCTTGGGGTTTCGAGAATCGCAAAACCCCTTGGCCACCGCCGCCCTGATCGATGCGGGTGGGCTGGCTAGATTGCAAAACGCTTGGCTTGGGTTCCTCCTGGAGAAATCGGATCTCGATAACGAGGGGTACCTTCGAGTCCCACCGACAGCCACGGGGCGGAGGCTAGCGATTCGCCCAACGGAACTGATGGAATTCCTTGCATGTTTCGAGACTCTCGGTCGTCTGACGAGTTTCTCAAGGACGACCGATACGGGCGAAACGCTCTCGAAGGCCCGCTATCAATACTGAAGCAGCGCAAAGACCTTGCCTGGAACCCTTCGGGCCTGGACATGGGTCAGGACTCCGCGATGTCCAAGCTCCAGTTGCTGGGAATACTTCCGGGCGGTCAGTTCGCTCGGAAAACGCCCCAAGAAGTAGCCGGGCTCAGGATCGAAAAAATCGCAAAGATGATGCTCCACCTCATCGGCCAAAAGCTCGCCTTGGGCAACCCGATAGAACACCGAGTCGCGAGGCACTCTTTGGCCATAGAGGATTCGAGTCGAAGCGTTGAGCGATCGATCCGTCATGCGTTGCTCTGGTATGCGTTGCTCTGGCATGCGTTGCTCTGGCATGCGTTGCTCTGGCATGCGCGGGTCGGTCGCGTTCTGGTGGTCGTTTGCGTGGTCGTCGTTTGTCGGTTGGCCCGATCGGTCCCAATGTGCGTAAGCAGGCAAGTTGGGGAGGATTTTTTGGATTGCCAAGGGATCATCGGCGAGTTCCAAGTAGACCATTGGGGTTGGAAGGACCCGCATGGATGCGAACAAGGTGGCTTGGAAACTCGCCTCGGGAAAGACTCGCTCAATGATCGATTCGATCATTTCGAAGGTCAGCCAGTTTGCGTTGGCGAGTACTTCTTGGAGTGCGGGTTCTAGGAAGGGCTCATAGAAGGCCAATTCCGAGGCGATTGCGTCCATGAGTGTTTCGATGGGGTCTTCATCGGAGCGAAAGATTGGGTCGGCAGGGAAGCAATGGGTGGTCATCCGGTGCGCGATTTCGTGCCACTTGGTGAAGTACCTGCGGGCAAACTTCTCGTCGCTGAACTCGCTGCGTGCGTCGATGACAGCCACGTACTGATCCGGGGCATCCGTTGTGGCTTTGTTGCGTTGGATCAGGACACCAAAGGCCGGGTTCTCTAGATCGTCGAATCGTGCGCGCAGGCCGGCAAAAACATAGTCCCCTTTTTGGCGGGCGTAGTGATCGGTCAGCCGATCAAAATCGTCCTCGGATCGTATCTCCTCGACGACCATGGAGAGCTTTTTGGTAATGAGCGTCTCGAAAGCAGCGATGTCGGGGATACCCCCTGGCCCAAGCCCCCCGGCTTGGGCGACCCACGAATCGACCAGTCGTCGGCAATGAACAACAATACCGACGGCTGGATCGGTCGATTCGATTCCAAGAGAGTTCGCTAACTGATAAACCTCGGGCGAGGCGCCAGGACGAATCATTCGCTATCCATGAATTCCTTAACGCCGTTGTGAAACTTCTTCCAATCGAATTTTTCGCCGATGTCCTTGGACCGGCCAGTTCGATTTGCCACGATCTGGTGGTACATGTTCAAAAGGGTCAGAGTCTTTCGGAATGAGAGTTGCTCTTTCTCTGCGAACTTCGCAAGCGAGTTCGGGATGGGAATCTGGAAACTGGGATCCTTGCTCTCTTTGCTCGCCTTGCCAGCCATGAGGTAATCCAGGGATACCCTGAAGACTTGGGCGATGTTGTACAAGTTCTCGGCGCTGACGTTTCGCTTGCCGCTTTCGAGTTCCGAGAGGAAACTCTTGCTGAGTCCAACCTTGCCACAGAGGACCTCTTGGGTCCAACCTAACTCTTGTCGTTTTTTACGAATCCGCTCTCCAACTGTCATAATTGATCGCCATCTTTGAAGGAATGAAAAAATCACAGGACTCGGTGTGAGGCACTGATTTTAAAGCTTTGTTCCAAGCCTTTCAATCGACCAGCCTGTTTTTTTCCAATATAGCGAACCACCTTTGGCCGATCGAATTCCGTCGATTTGCCATGAATTACGCGGGCTTGAGCATAACCCCCCTAGTTTCAGAGGCTCTAAATTTGCTACCCATCGCTGCAGAATTGCGGTTTTCGAACGGATATTCCAAAGGAAAAACTGCAGTTTCGAAGGATCAAAGCGCTGGATCGATCCAGTCGAGCGCCTGGATGGATGCCTTTGGATCATCAAGAAACTAGGAGTAAACCGCTATGAACCATCGCAAAATGAACCAATGGCCTCGAAGGCTCTGGAAGCCAGGAATCCATGCTCTGATCGGCTTGCTTTCGATCCAACTGGCCGGCTTGTGCTACGGGCAAAGCCGCCCCGATGAAATTGTCGCCCAATCGAGCCAATTGCTGACCGAGACGATGTCTCAGCCACTCTCGAAAGTTCCTCGGGCCATGATCGAAAACGCACATGGTGTGGCGATCATCCCAAACGTCGTCAAAGGGAGCTTTATTGTCGGCGCAAGGCACGGAAAAGGAGTGCTCTTTGTCCGGGAACCGAATGGGACTTGGCACGCTCCGGTCTTTATCTCCCTGACGGGCGGGAATATCGGCTGGCAAGTCGGTGTGCAGTCGTCGGACATCATTTTGGTTTTCAAAACCGATCGTAGCATCCAAGGGGTACTCAATGGCAAGTTGACCCTCGGGGCCGATGTCGCGGCCGCTGCCGGCCCGGTCGGCCGATCCGGTGGCGTTGGCACCGATGGTCAACTGCAGGCAGAAATCTACACGTACTCGCGAAGCAGAGGGCTTTTTGCCGGCGTCTCGATCGACGGATCGGCCTTGCAGGTCGATCGCGTCTCTACCGGTGCCTACTACCAAATAAGCTCGGTCAATCAAACTCCGGTCGTTCCGCCCGCTGCACAGCAGTTGACCGAAACGGTGGCAAAATACGCTGAGCAAATCATCCAAGGAGCCGTAACACCCGCATCGGCCAAAGCCGTCGGAGTCTCCGAATCGGATTTGGTTCGAGGGCAAATCGTCCAGCTCGCACCAGGACTGTTCGAACTGCTCGATCCGCAATGGAAGGAATACCTCGGCCTGCCAGCTTGGATGTTCCTCGGCGGGGCGGCTCCCAATGCCGAAGAAGTCAAAGCGATTCTTGGGCGCTATGAGGCGGTCGACAAGGATCCTCGGTTTGCAACCCTGGCGGCTCGCCCCGAATTCGATTCGGTCTTGAGCTTGCTCAGGCACTACAACGAGACGCTAGCTCCAACGAGGCAATCGCTTCAATTGCCCCCACCACCCCCCAGCGCCCCTCAACCCGTGCTGCCTTAGTGTTTTTTCCGCCGACTACCCATAAATAGTGCGGATTGAACTCACGGCCGCGTCCCCCATTCGAGGGGGTGTTGGTCTTGACCCGCCTGTCGGTTTTTTTCTAACCTCACCCCCCAACGTATTAGAGCTCCAATCGCCCAGGGGCGGCACTCGGGAATCGGAGACGTTGGGGGCTTTGGCTCTACGGCGCTGAAGGAAAAAGGAATCGCATGCGAAGAATAACCACACAAGTACGAATCATGCGGTTTGTAGTAACGCTGTTTTTGTGCAGCGTGAGTTTCCCTGTCGCTCTGGGGCAGGATAAACCTTCGATTCTTCGTCCTTTGGTTGCTAAGCCACCTGCGGTGGAGGAATCGGTTTTGGTTCGCAGGGAGTTGCCAGCGACGAGCAATCAATGGCTGAGTCTTCGTCAAACGCTCGCCTTGAACTTCAACAAAGAACTCTTCGCACATCCGGCCAAGGCCGACGCGATTTTGCTCCAGGTCGATCAAGAATCGGTTCTCCTGGAGTTTGACACCAACAAGCGAACGCTCAGGATTGAAGGGGCTGCAAAGCCCGTGGAGTCTTTGGCGAAACTTGCGCTGGCTCATACCCATGAGTCCCAAGTATCGAAAGATCGTGCGTTTCGGATTCAGAAACTCAACGCTCGTGGACAAATCGCGATGGCGGCCTTCTCCAACGGCATGATCGTAGGCACAAGCGGCTCGGCGATCCAATCCGGCGTGCGGCTCGCAAGCGGCGCTCAGGAACCGGTCAAGGCCCCTTCGGACGAGCCCCCAGATCGCTTGCCGTTACCTCAGTTCGAGGGGGTGCAGATCGAGATGTTGCCCGAGCTCGATGCGGTCATTTTGAGAGGCCGCGATCAGCAATTGACGGACCTTTCGGAGATCATCAAAAGGCTCGATCAGGCCAGCCGCGAGAGCAAACCGACGATCGAGGTAGCGCCTCTGCAGCATGTGAATTCCGAATCGATGTCGAAATTGATCGATGACATACAAGAAAAATTCATCGGGACTCGGCAGGGGCGAGTTACGGTTTCGCCACTGGTTTCTCCCAACGCTCTGTTGCTCATCGGTTGGGGCGAATCGCTCGATCTAATGAAGCAATTGATCCAGCAATTGGATCAGCCGACCAAGGATGATAAGACCTTGGCTGTCCTGCCGCTCAAGCATGCGACGGCATCGGAAGTGCAGACCCAACTCCAATCCTTCTACAAAGGCAAGGAAGGACTCGCCCCGGTGATGAATTCGTTTGCCGATAGCCGCAGCAATGCGATCATCGTCAATGGATCGCCAAGAGATATCGCGGAGATCAAAAAACTCCTCGAGCAGATGGATGTCCCTCGCAATGGGATGTTGCAAGCTGCCCGGGTATTTCAGATTCGCTACAACTTGGCCAGCGACATCGCACAAGCCTTGGAGGATGCATTGGCAACTACGACGGCCGACCGCAATAAGACCTTGCAATTGGTCGACCAAAACGGAGAGCCCATCGCCACAGGGGGCGTTCTAGGTGCGACCAAAATCACGGTCAACGAACGCAACAACACGCTGATCGTCGCCAGTACACCTGAGACGCTCCCCTTGATCGAGCAATTCATCGAGCAATTGGACACGCCAGGTGCGGTGGCCAAGATCAAGATTTTCTCGATCAAAAACGGGGATGCTAGCAGCTTGGTCGAGACCCTCAGGGCCTTGATCCCATCGGCGAATTCCACGACCGGGGCCCCGGTCGGCCCACAGCTATCGAGCAACCCTGACGACAACTCGCTCCTACCTTTGCGTTTTACGGTCGATACCCGAGGAAATAATGTTATCGCGATCGGCTCGGATGGGGATTTGAAAATTGTCGAAGCGCTGATCTTTCGTCTCGACGAGGCGGATGCATCCAAGCGGAAAAGTACGGTGTATCAACTCAAGAACTCACCGGCGATCGATGTCGCCACGGCGATCAATCAGTTTTTGCAGAGCAAAAGGATCGTTGAGCTGGCAGCTCCGGGAGTGACCAATCCGTTTGACCAATTGGAACGCGAGGTAGTCGTCGTTCCTGAGCCGGTTCAAAACAAACTGATCCTCAGCGCCACTCCAAGGTATTACGATGAGATTTCAGAATTGATTCAGCGACTCGACGAGCAGCCACCTCAGGTGATGATCCAAGTGATGATCGCAGAGATCTTGCTAGGGAACACCGATGAATTCGGGATCGAAATGGGAATTCAAGACTCGGTGCTCTTCGATCGAAGCCTGCTGGGGAACCTCGTAACGACCACGGCGACGACCACCACCTCGACCCCCGCTGGGGTCGTAACGGCTACGAGCCAAGATATCGTCGCCGCGACGAATGAGCCAGGTTTCAATTTCAACAACCAGCCTTTAGGCAACAGTGGGTCATCCAAAGCGCTTCAAAATGCGGGGACCGTCGGCGGCCAAGGGTTGTCGAATTTCGCGGTAGGGCGAACCAATGATGAGCTTGGTTTCGGGGGGTTGGTCCTCTCGGCTAGCAGCCAGAACGTAAGCTTCTTGTTGCGGGCCCTTCAGGAAACCCGCCGCCTTGAAATTCTCTCGCGTCCCCAGGTGCTGACGCTGGACAACCAGCAAGCTTTTATCCAGGTCGGGCAAAGAGTCCCGCGGATCGCCAGCACAAGCGTCAATCAGTTCGGCGTCCAAAACCAATTGACTCTCGAAAATGTCGGTTTGATTATCGGAGTTACACCCCGAATCAGTCCCGAAGGCAATGTGGTCATGGAGATCGATGCGGAAAAATCAAAGCTCGGTCCCGAAGCCGAAGGTATTCCGATTTTTATCGCGCAGGACGGATCGGTCGTCCGGTCCCCCCGCATCGATACGATCACAGCCCAAGCGACTGTCAGTGCCGCCGATGGAGAAACCATCATCCTCGGTGGACTGATCGCCAGATCCACAAGAACACGGCATCGCCAAGTTCCCTGGTTAGGGGACATTCCTATTCTCAAGTACCTCTTCAGCTACGACTACTTCGACGAAAATCGGACCGAATTGCTCATCATCATGACTCCCCATATCGTCCGAAATCCAGGCGATATGGAGCGACTCAAGCAAGCCGAATTCGCTCGGATGAGCTGGTGCGAAGCGGACATCTTCGCCATGCATGGGGACGTCTTTCCCCGAACCGGATTGATGCAAGATTGGCAAGAAGAGGATGATTCCGTTCCGGTCATCTACCCCGATCTTGATCCCCGTGGCGCTTTGCAACCTTCGGCGACGACGCCAACGGGAAACACCCTTGAATCCCTCTTAGTACCGAACCTCGAATCCAGCGATTATTCGAGCGAACTGCCTGCCCCAACTGAGTTCCCCCCTAGGGAGAAGCCTCCAACGGAGAAGCCTTCCGCTGGACTTTTGAGATTGCCCCGAACGATCAAACCCTCGCGTTAAATATCCCGCCTCCGTGTCTGCCCTGGTCCATCCTCATCGATCCGCATCAACAAACCTTCAAACGCACCATGGCCCCCCTTCGCAGCACAAACACACCAAAGCCAAGGAACCCGCGATGAAACGTCGATACTCCTTTCGTAGGAGCTTGGGAATGCTGATGCTTTTGGCCGCGATACCATTGCCCTCGGGGTGCCAATTCGCACCTAAAAAGACTCCGGCAGGTTGGAGTTGGACCGAAGAGGAAAAACCAGTTGTCCCCGAACGGATCTTAGCGATTTGGACCGATACAGTTTTACGGCAGCCTAACCAACCAGGCGTTCGAGGATTCGGTGGACGGGTCTTTTTCTACGACAAAGAGCAAAACGATCCGATCGAGGTCGACGGTAAACTTGTGGTCTTTGTTTTTGATGCGGACGATCAAGATCCTGAGAATCAAAAACCACTTCGCAAGTACGTCATCGATGCCGATGATTTCGCTAAGCACATGAGCAAAACATCGATAGGACCCGCCTACAGCGTTTGGTTGCCCTGGGGTGATGTCAAAGGTCCAACCAAAAAACTCAGCATCATCGCGCGCTACGAAGGACGGCAAGGAGGCACGACCCTTTCGGACCCAACGATGAAATTGCTCCCAGGGGTGGAGGCCAGAACTCCTAAGACGACGACTCCCCAGGGAGGCTCTCCGAGCGACAAATCCTTGGCCCAAAACGCAGCACGGAACTCAGCTCAGGACCCAATGCCCCAGGTTTCTCAGGCATCCCAGATTCCTCAGGCTTCCCAGGGGGTCCAAAGAGCCAGTTACATCCAAGCCCCCAACACCATCGCGCCCGATCTGATGCAAGCGACCGGGACCAAACGCCGTACCGAAACGATCGAAGTACCCCCGTCGTTCCAAAGGCACTTTCAACCTTCCGATGCCACGGGCCGCAATGGTGCGAATGCTCTACCACCGAAGGCTCTAGAGCCGCAAATCACTCGCTCTCAGGTAACCACCGAAGTCATCGATGCTCGGAGCCAAAAACTCGGTACGTTTAAAAAGGCCTTTTCCGAGTCAAGCGGCTTGTCGAGTAGCGGTGTGGTCAGTGCCGGTGTGGTCAATAGCGGGGCGAGTCGTCCGATGAACAAATCGATGACCAGCAGGCTCGAAGTCCTGCGGAGCGGGAAATCGATCAGCAAGAAAACCGCTGATATTGCTTCCGAAGCAGAGTCGGAGGCTCTGAGCGAGCTGTCCAACGCGAATCCCTAATCGCTTGTTCGTGCCTCGCATCGGATTTCGTCGTACTCGTACTCGAGGTCTGTTCGAACTGCAGCGCTGCCGATCGTTGATCGAGGCGGTTCGCGGTAACTTGCGGACCAATAGGTCGGATTGCTACACTGGATCGATTCGAGTACGTGTACCAATCGGCTATAAGTCTTTGGGGGCGGAACTCTCCGAGGCCCTGGCTCGGAGGATTTCGATCGCACGAACCAATTGGGGGTCCTGAGTGATCTGTTGGTCGTCGGGGTCATCGACTTTGGATAAAGGGTGATTGGCAAGTGCTCCGTTTCTCAACGGGTCACTGCGTCGGCGCATTCTTTCGATGGCTTGACGGTTTTGTTCCTCGTTCAGAAGAACCTCGGCTCCATCACTAGGCAGGACTCCCCAAGGGTCCGAATCGGTGTCTTTGGGTTTGCGGTGGATCCTCTGGCCGCTTGGGGGGAAATAGTAAGCGGTCGTGAATCGAATGGCCGCTCGGCCACCTTCGACCGGAACGATGCTCTGGACGCTTCCTTTCCCGTAGGATCGTTGGCCTACAATCACAGCGCGCTGGTGATCCTTCAAGCATGCGGCGACGACTTCGCTGGCGCTTGCTGAATTGCTGTTGATCAGCACCGCGATTGGAACGCTGCTCGGAACGACCGTTCCTCGTTGCGCGTCGATCGATTCGATGCTGGCTTGTTGGCGGCCCTGGGTCGAGACAATCCTCCCCTCGTCGAGAAACAGATCGCAGACCTCGATGGCAGCTTGAAGCAATCCCCCACCGTTATCGCGAAGATCGAGGATGACCGCATCAATTTTCCCCTCGAGTGATTTCAAAGCGGATTCGATTTCGCGAGCGGTTCTTTCTCCGAAGAGGTCTGAGTGAATGTAAGCGATTTGCGGAGCGGATTGGAGTTGAAAGTCCCAACTTCCATCGGCGCGTCGCCGATCGCCTGTGACGCTCTCGACATCGACAAATTCCCGAGTGGCCTGGATGTTCAAGCGTTCACCGGCCCGATCGATTCCTAGAAGGACTTCGGATCCGACTGCCCCAGATATTTTTTTCGAGACCTCCGAAGTGTCCATCGAACGCACGTCGATGCCATCGACTTGGACGATCAAGTCCCCGGGCATCAGGCCGGCTCGGAAGGCAGGTGAATTGAACAAAGTGGTTATGACGGTGATATCGGGCCGGATCGGTGGGCCTTCGACCTGAACCCCTAGACCTGCGAAACGCTGCTCGAAGACCGCGTTGAAACGTCCGAGGGAATCCTCGGAGACAAACGATGAGTGCGGGTCGAGCGACTCGAGCATCCCTTGCATGGCTGCTTGCTTTAGGTCCGCTTGTGAAATCGGATCGACATAGGAGTCGGTGATGATTTCGATGGCATAGGCCACATCTCGGCCGGGCCGATAGCGCGCGGCATTGAAGTAGCATGCTAGGCACAAGGCCAGGCCGACGAAGAGTATCTTCAGGCTCTTTCCACTCATTTTCGTCCAATTCGGATCGATTCAGTCCGTGCCACTAGGTCTCCTGCCAGCAGGGCGTTTGTGCTACGATTACCGGGATGAATTCCCAGAAGCCCAGCGATCGCGATTCCATTGTATCCGAATATTTCGAGCGATTGCCCTATACGCCCTACCCGGTCCAAGAAGACGCCTTGATCGCTTGGTTTTCATCGGATCAAGGTGTCTTGGTCTGTGCTCCAACGGGCACCGGAAAAACCTTGATCGCCGAGGGGGCCATTTACGAAGCCCTCCGTACGGGGCGCAAATGCTTCTACACCACCCCCCTGATCGCACTTACCGACCAGAAACTCCAGGAGTTGCAGTCGGCAGCCGTCCGTTGGGGGTATCCAGCAAGCTCCATCGGGTTGGTCACTGGCAATCGAAAAGTGAATCCCAACGCGCCGGTCCTGGTTGTCGTCGCTGAGATTTTGCTCAACCGGCTTTTGCAACAAGATCAAACTTGGGTCGAGGGGGTCGACTCGGTGATCATGGATGAATTCCATAGTTTCAATGATCCCGAAAGAGGCATCGTATGGGAACTGAGCATTGGAATGCTACCCAAGCAGGTGCGACTGATGCTCCTGTCGGCCACCATCGGTAATAGTGTCGAGTTTTGCTCATGGCTCAACCGTGCTCACGGCAGGAACCTGGAATTGGTTCAAGGCACCGAGCGCAAAGTACCTTTGCAATTCGAATGGGTCGAAGATCTGTACCTCGACGAGCAGCTCGAAAAGATCGCCGAAGGAGACGAGGTTCGACGTAGGACTCCTGGATTGGTTTTTTGTTTCAATCGTGACCAATGCTGGCAAGTCGCCGAGTTGCTCAAAGGTCGGCGGCTGATCGATAAAGAGCGCCAAGCGTTGATCACCAAGCGGATCGAGGGGATTCCCTTGGGCGAGGGGGCAGGCCCGAAGATCAAGCAGATTTTGATCCGTGGGGTTGGGATCCATCATGCGGGGATCATGCCCAAGTACCGTCGATTGGTCGAGCAACTCTTCCAGGAAAAGCTCTTGAGTGTCTGTGTCTGTACCGAGACCTTATCGGCAGGGATCAATTTACCTGCCCGATGCGTGGTCCTGCCAAGTTTGGTCAAAGGGCCTTATGGTAAAAAGAAACTGATCGATTCGGCCTCGGCCCAACAGATTTTTGGTCGAGCTGGGCGACCCCAATTCGACCGCGAAGGCTTCGTCTATGCGCTTGCGCATGAAGACGACGTGAAGTATTACCGATGGAAATTGCAATACGATCAGATCCCAGAGGACACCAAAGATCCGGGTTTGCTCAAGGCCAAGAAGCAACTCAAGAAGAAGATGCCCACGCGCCGTCAAGGTGAGACGTATTGGAACAAAGAGCAGTTTCAAAAATTGGTAATCGCGCCCGCGGCGAATCTCTCGAGCCGTGGTCCCCTGCCCTGGAGGCTTCTTGCCACGATGCTCCGGGAAAACCCTGAGGTTCAGCCCTTGCGGGATTTGGTCGGCCGACGCTTGCTCGCCCCGATCGATATTGCCAAAGGCCAAAAAGAGCTCAACCAGATGCTCGTAACCCTCTGGACAGCCGGTTTTATCGATGTGACTCCAAAACCAAGCATCGCGAAAGATCCAACGATATCCAGCGGCAGTAAAGCACCTCCGAAGGAAACCCTCGCCGGGTTGCTCCGCTCTGCTTTGGCCTCCCAGTTGCAGGTGACCGACAGTCAAGAATCTGAAGAAGACGAGGAGCATCCCATCGAAGCGACGACCGACGAAGCCGCTTCGCGAGGATACGATTTGGAGAGTTATCGTCCCGAGCGAATCACCCCCAAACCTCGGCTTGAGCTCCTGAGCGAACTTCGTAGCCTCAATCCTATCTATGGTCTGTACCTGATCCAGCAAATGCAATTTGCCGATCCAATCGAACGGGTGCAAGCTTTGGAAAGTGTTTTGGAGTTGCCGGCAAACATCAGCAAGCTCGCCCCGGTGCCCGGGCCCGACGAACTCCCTTTTGGTCCCTTGGCCCTGCAGCACTTGCATCCTCGTTTGCTCGAGCTTGGACTCGCCGGAGTCCAAGAACTCACGGGCCAAGCCTCCGACGACGAGGAAAGCCAGGAGGATACCGAGGCATCGAAGGATCCTTATGCCAATCGGTGGCGGCCGCCACCAAAGCCGATGGCACTTGGGGAAAAGCTTCGACGGATGTTCGATTACGATTTCCCCGGCGTGCACGATGTGTACACGCGCAGCGTTTGGGTCGTCGGGGAATTGCTCTCCTTTGAATGCGATTTCAATAAGTACATCGTGACCCGAGGGCTACAGAAACACGAGGGCATGCTGTTTCGCCATGTCTTGAGATTTGTACTTTTGGTCAACGAAATTAGCTGCATCGCGCCGCAAGACTCGACGCCGGAGGATTGGGAAGAGCCTTTTGACTCCCTCGCAGAGCGACTGATGGAATGTTGCCGTCGAGTCGATCCTGAAAGCACCGATGCATTGGTCCAGGAGTTGACCGACAGGCAAAGTCGCATCGTACACGGACGCGACACTTCGAGTCGGTCGGCGCCATGAACTTAGATCCCTCGATGCTTTCGGTCGGAGCTTGGATGCTTCTGGCGACGGCTGCATTTGGAATCGGGATCACCAAGAGTGGTTTCTCGGGCGTGAGCTTAGTCCACGTGCTGATCTTCGCCTATGTTTTTGGAGCAAAGGCGTCGACAGGGATTGTTTTACCGATGCTCATCGCAGGGGACACCATGGCGATGCTGATGTTCGGTCAGCATGCCGAGTGGCGGTATGTGCGACGAATGTTTCCCCCCGCTTTGCTCGGAGTCATCGCCGCTTGGCTATTGATGGACGTGATGAGTGAATCGTATTACCGTCCGACGATCGGTTGCATCATTCTCGCTTTAGCGGTCATGCAGCTAGCGCGAAAATTCAAAGAAGCGTGGTTTACCCACATTCCGCATAGCCCTTGGTTTGCATGGGTCATGGGCATTTTGGTGGGGATTACGACGATGCTGGCCAACGCCGCTGGCCCTGTCTACGGATTGTTTTTGATCGCGATCGGGCTGCCTAAAAAGGAGTTTGTAGGGACCGCTGCCTGGTTTTTCTTGCTGCTGAATCTGATCAAGATCCCCTTTAGCTGGAATCTTGGACTGATGAACTCCGATACCTTGGTGTTAAACGTGATCTTGATTCCATGTATTTTGCTCGGGCTTCTTGTAGGGCGGGCAATTGCCGATCGGATCCGACAGGCCGACTTTGAAACGATAATTCTGATTCTAGCGACCCTGGCAGGGCTCCATATGATCGCCAGTTGAATCGATGCTAAACTACAAAATTGGGACTGACCATGAGAGGCGATTGGCTTACTCGCCGGGTTGCTCGATGCCCTCGCGGATACCACTCATTACAAACCAAAGGTATCCGTCAGCACTGTTAGGAATCATCCTTACCGAGTTATCCACAAAGCACATATGAACCCCGCCCCGATGCATACTGTGATACTTAGCAGCATTTCCAGCATGTGAGCTTTTGCGCCATGCTGGCCCCTGCGGGTCCGCGATCATGTTTTGGGCGAATTGCCCACTGGCCGATATCCACCAGGATGCCGATTTGCGACCAGTGAGGTTCGTAGGGTCTGTCCAAGTCCCAGTAACTTCGCCAAATAGAAAAGTGTTCGAAGTCCCATCCTTGATTTCCGGTAGAGTCGTTTTTGAACGTGGTGAGAAGATGCCCCGAAGATCATCACAGGTGATCCCTCGGCTGCCGAGATTTGCTCCGTTGGGACTCGGTGGATCGAGTGCCACAGAGCCGGTTACACCTGACCTTCCGGCGTTTCCTAGATAGTTCGTCCTCCCTATCACTGCATTAGCCGGTGTAGATGTCGAATAAACCCAAGCCTTTGTGCTTGGGACACTTGTGCGGGATTCCGAATGAGAATAATGAAGAAGATCGTACTGTGGCATTGTCCCTTCAGATGCGTCCGAGGGACATAGGAACAGAGGTATCCTTGCTTTAGCAGTTTCCGGAGCTGGGGTTCTGCCGTCTGGAAACGACGGATTCCACCAGTACACGTTTTTCCAATAAGTCGGGGTGTTGACCACCGCTCGTGTACCGTCAGAATCCGTACTGAGATTCAAGGTGCTCTGGAGACTTGACCAAATCGAATTTTGTTCGATGAACGGAAGCAGGAACGCAAGATGACCGATTCCGCTATGCATATTGTATTGGAACGCCACCGGATCCCTTGGAAGAGCACCTGGAAAAGGGGTGTTTTGGGGACCAGCCAGCAAGACTCCTGGCGGAAATCGTTTGGCAGCAGCCTCGAAGTTCAACGCCGCCATTCCAATCTGCCTCAGATTGTTCGTGCAACTCATCCGCCTAGCCGCTTCGCGGCCCGCTTGGACGGCTGGTAATAGTAGCCCGACGAGCACACCAATAATGGCGATGACTACCAGTAACTCCACCAAGGTAAATCCGCGATTCAGATGTTTTGTATTTGCATTCATGTCTCTCACCAGGGGCGCAAGCTCTAAGGTCTGTTTCGTCGATACTGCGGCTCAAGTAGCTTTACTTAGCGTCGATTCAAATGCAGTTTAGGTGGGAGTTTAGGTGTTTTGCATGGATTGGGTAAAATTTTCACCCTTTTTGTTCAGGATTTGTCCCTGATAATCCTCAAAAAAGGCACATCAATAAAGTTGCTTCAGGTGTTGGTGTTGTGTCGTTCGGTCAGATTGTGCATTGGTTCGCTGTAAAAAAACGGGAGCGAATCACTTCGCTCCCGTTTCAATAACGTTCAAACCTGCTCGCAAGAGCTCAAGTCACCTGCGGTGTAAGGCTACTTTTTGACCTCGCCCGCACCGGAGAGTTCCAAACCTGTGTCGCGTTGCTCGCCCTTAAAATCCAGACGGATCACTTTGCCCGACTCGTCCTTGAAGGCATCGATGAGGATCGCGTTCTTGCCCTCAAAACTCCCCCTGAGGAGTTCTTCGGAAAGCGGATCTTCGATCCTTTGCTCGATCGCCCGTCGAAGTGGTCTTGCGCCGTAATCGAGGTTCGAACCTTGCTTGATGATGAATTCTTTGGCTTCATCGGTCAGCTCGATTTCAAAGCCACGATCCCGAAGTCGGTCTCGAACCTTGGCCAACTCGTAGTCGATCACCTTCTTGAGGTCCTCGTTGTTCAAGTGCCTGAAGATGATCACATCATCGAGTCGGTTGAGGAACTCGGGTCGGAACACCCTTTCGATCGAATCCATGACGCGGGACTTCATGCTGTCGTACGAAGCGTCATCGGACGGTTTTTGGAATCCGAAGGCTTGTTCGTTCTTGATCGCCTCGGCTCCCGCATTGGTCGTCAGGATCAAGATGGTATTCCTGAAGTCGATATTGCGGCCAAAACTATCGGTCAATCGACCCTCTTCCATGACTTGGAGAAGCATGTTGAAGACGTCGGGGTGCGCTTTTTCGATTTCATCGAGCAGCACAACCGAGTAAGGTCGTCGGCGGATTTTCTCAGTCAATTGACCACCTTCCTCGTAGCCAACGTATCCCGGAGGAGCACCGATCAGACGGCTGACGTTGTGCTTTTCCATGTACTCGCTCATGTCGATATGGACCAAAGCGTCTGCGTCACCGAACAAGCATTCGGCGAGGGCTTTGGCTAGCAACGTCTTTCCGACGCCGGTTGGACCTGCGAAGACAAAGCAACCGGTGGGCCGCTTGGGGTCTTTCAGGCCACTTCGGCTGCGGCGAACGGCTCGGGCCACTGCCGCGACGGCTTGCTCTTGGCTTACGACTCGCTTGTGCAACTCCCCTTCCATGTTCATCAAACGCAAAGAATCTTCGGTCGAAAGCCGAGTCAAAGGGATCCCAGTCATCTTGGAGACCACCTCGGCGATGACTTCTTCGTCGACGACCCCATCGGTCTCGCGACTCTTATCTCGCCAGTCCCGAGTGATCTGCTCTTTCTTGCGACGGAGTTTGTCGGCTTGATCCCGAAGGGCTGCGGCTTTTTCAAAATCCTGATTCGCGACGGCTTCTTCCTTCTCCTTGTTGAGCCTTTCGACATCCTCGTCGATGTCCTTCAAATCCGGCGGCTTGGTCATCGTGCGCAAACGGACGCGCGCACCGGCCTCGTCGATCACATCGATTGCCTTATCGGGCAGACACCTTGCGGTGATGTAACGCTCGCTCATCTCGACGGCAGCAGCGATCGCATCGTCGGTGATCTGGACGCGGTGATGTTCTTCGTAACGTTCTTTGAGCCCCTTGAGGATCTGGATCGTCTCGTCCTTGGAAGTCGGCTCGACGATGATCTCCTGGAAACGACGAGCCAACGCATTGTCCTTCTCGATGTACTTGCGGTACTCGTCGAGCGTTGTCGCACCGATGCATTGGATCTCGCCACGCGCTAGTGCAGGCTTGAGAACATTCGCAGCATCGATGGCACCTTCGGCTCCACCGGCTCCGACGAGCGTGTGCAATTCGTCGATAAACAAAATCGTATTTCGAGCCCGACGGACCTCGTTCATGACAGCCTTGATACGCTCTTCGAATTGTCCTCGGTACTTGGTGCCCGCGACCATCATGGCAAGATCCAAAACGACGATTCGTTTTTCGGCCAAGATGTCTGGGACTTCTCCGTTGACGACCCTCTGAGCAAAGCCCTCGACAATCGCGGTCTTTCCAACCCCAGCTTCGCCCAAGAGCACCGGGTTGTTCTTGGTCCGGCGGCACAGCACCTGGGTGGCTCGCTCGATCTCGCGCTCGCGTCCGATCACCGGGTCGAGTTTGCCCTGCCTTGCCAATTCGGTCAAATCACGGCCAAAGCTATCCAAGGCTGGGGTCTTGCTCTTGCTACCCTTGGAGGACGTTCCTGATTCGCCACCGGCCGAGGCTCCCTCTTTCCGACCCCCCGACTCGCCATCGCTCGAGTCGATGCCATGTCCTAAGAGGCTCAATACCTCTTCCCGGACGTCCTCGAGTTTCATTCCCAGGTTCATCAGCACCTGGGCTGCAACTCCATCCTGTTCGCGGAGCAATCCCAAGAGGATGTGCTCGGTCCCGACGTAGTTGTGGTTCAAATTCCGAGCCTCTTCCATCGAGTACTCGATGACTTTTTTGGCTCGCGGCGTATGAGGCAGCTTGCCGATGGTGACCATTTCTGGACCACTTTGCACCAACTTCTCAACCTCTAAACGGATCTTTCGCAAATCGATATCGAGGTTTCTGAGCACATTGGCTGCAACGCCACTGCCCTCTTTGACCAGGCCGAGGAGGATATGCTCGGTGCCGATGTATTCGTGGTTGAAACGCTGCGCCTCTTGATTCGCTAGTTGCATCACCTTGCGGGCACGGTCTGTAAATCGCTCGAACATGACTATCCTTCCTTTTGGGTTGGCGGACAACCATCGGTCCACCCTCGATTGTTTTCAGCTCGTCTCGTCGCTTGGGCTAACCGACGACCCCTTTCGGCAGTCGGAGGTTCGCTCGACGTCAACGGTCGATCCTGTTGTGCAAAAGCTGTACCGAAAACTTCAGTCTTCCGTACACCGCTTGCCAAGACGATCGGCAAAATTATAGGGTCTACCTCAGGATAGCAAACGGGAGGTAGCTACTGCTTTTAGAGACTTTCGGTCCGTTTGTTTCGTTTGGCGTCTTTGATTTTCCGATACTCCTGGGCGATTTCGGCAGACCATAAGCTCCCGCGCTCAAGAGATTCGATGGTTTGAAGCACTACCGAAGCGGCCTCAAGCCTGCCGGTCCGACGGTAGATCGATGCAAGCCACATCGCTGCTTCAACATCCCATTCTCCCTGCGACACATAGACAGTCAGCAATTCTTCAGCTTCAAAATAATTCCCGCGAAGGTACTCCGATTGCGCCTCTTGAAGCACTTTATCGCTACATAACGACGAGCCTGCCTTCGTCGTCCAAGCCGCACAGTAGATTTGGTACAAAACCGAACCTGCGACCGAAGCGGCTAGCGACCACCAAAGCAATCGCGATTCCCACCCAGTAAGCAATCCTGGCCAAATGAATGTCCCGATCCATGCGGCTTGAAGCGCAAAGACAAATCCCAAACAAATCAAAAGCGCCCGTAGATTCCCTGCCTCCCAGGCAAAAAACAACCCAGGCCATAAAACCATCGCCCATCTGAGAGACTTAGGCATCCTGCCAAACCTGTTCCTTATGATTTTTCGGGCTTTGCCAAATCGGATTCGGTACACTGCCGAATCGGCAGATCCAAAACCCTGGCGGCAGCTAGGAGTTGGAAACTAACAAAAAAACAGACTCAATTGCAACAGCACCTGAGTTTTGCTCGAAATTGACATGGACACCAAAGGCCGAAATATAGACCATCGACCCCCAATGGCATGCGATTGGCCTGCCGGACCTTTGTTCTACCATCAGGCAGTATCATGACGAGCATCCAACGGTTGGTCCCCTGTGTGGCAATCCTATGCCTATCGAGTTTCGGTTTAAGCGGTTGTGCTGGGACCAACTGCGCCCAACCTCAATACCCAGCCATGAGCCCCTATCCAACCTATCCGGCTTACCCTCAGCCCTATCCGACCCAAGGGGCACCGGCGGCTCCCGGGACGGTCGCCGCGCCGCCCGTGGGCATGATGAATCCAGGGACTAGTGCCCCAGCAGGCTACGGGCAACCTCCAGCAGTCTACGGGCAACCCCCGGTCTACGGCCAGCCGATCCCCGGTTCCTATCCCGGAACAACCTCGGCCGGATACCCACCGGGCTATGCCCAACCGATGATCGGTCGCTAAGCCACTACTTTTTCTTTTTCCCCAAAGCTTGGCTCAAAAACGGTTCGACCGGCCCGATCGACTTGAGAAAGGCCTCATCGAAGCCGGTCCCACCGGATATCGATTTGACCACTGAGTCGTACTGCTTTTTCATCGAACTGCTCTGCATGGTCCGGACCAAAGCAAATCCAACGATCGCCTCGTCTTCATCGTTGAGCTTGCCATCGATCAATGGCTTGACATCCTTGATCTCGTCGACGACTTGAGGGACCCTGAGCATCCAAGGTTTGACGCGCTCGTCGTTGGGACCGACTGCGGCGGCCAAAGCGGCCCTGCCTGCTCCGTCGGCAAACCACTTGGGCACTCCCTCATGGGATGCCATCCACACGCTGGTTATTTGCTGGACCAAGGCGGATTCATTGAGTTTCGCGTTGGCTTTGTCGGGAACGATGGCGATGTACATGTCCAACACATCGCGTTTCCAATGCGAGGACCACTCGGCGGGCAAGGCTCGTTTTTCGAGCATATTGCCAAGTTCGCTGTAGTCGTACCGGGACTTGAGCGCGTAGATCGTGATCCCACCTCGAACGATGGGATCTTTGGGGCTTAGCCGGTACTGCTTGCGCACGGATTTGGCTGCCGCGTCTGCCGCTGCCAATACCTGTTGCAATCCCGCTGGCCCCAGGTTTCCTAAGACATGGAAGTCTTGGTTGGAGGTCTCTTCTAGCTGTGCTGTCGGCGATACGATTTTCCATCGATCGCGCGCTCTGCTCATCCGCTTTTCCATCAACTCGCTGTGGCTGGCCTTCGAAGCCCACGATTTGGCAATCACGCTCTCGAGTTGGCTTTCCCGCTGCCCACCGTCGAAGGTCGCTCCCTCATCGATCCATTGGGTGATTTTTTCGATCTCTTCAGGCTTGAGTGCCGCTCGGCCACCGGCCGGCATCCTCTGTCCTGCTTGTCCCAAAAGCTTTTTGACAAGCAAACTCTCGGGCCCCTTCTTCGGCTCGATCGCCGGTCCGGTCATGCCCCCGCGAAGCAGTCCGGCGAAGTTGGTGAAGTTCAACCCCCCCGAAGGCCGATTGCCCCCATAGTGACAGCCGTTGCAATTGGCGACCAAAATCGGCGCGATGTCGTTGGCAAAACTGACGGTCTCTTTGCCCGTCGCCTCCATGACCTCGACCGGCTTGGGAGGCTCCGGAGGTTTCGCGTCGGGGCCACCGACAAGTACCCTTAGGTTTGCTTTGGGATCCTCCGCATCGAACTTCGCTCCGGCTTTGACCCACGCCTTGATCGCATTGATTTTCTCTTCCGGAACTTTGTTGCCACTCGGGGGCATCGTCCCGCTTGCCATCGCTTCGATCAAAGGACTCCCTTCTGGATCACCGGCAAAGAGAACCACTCCGGCCCGAGAACCCTTCATCAATCCCTCGTAAGTCGGCATCGTAAATCCACCGGTGGTCTTATCGACGTGGCATCTGCCGCAGTGCTCGACCAAAACAGGAGCTACATCCTTGGTGAAACTTATCCCCTCGGACTTCGCCTTAAGTTCCTTTGCTGGATCTTTACCCGCAGTGGCTTTCGGACCGTTGTTCATCTCTCGGAGCTTGCCAAAAATATCGCCCCAGGGCGCAAGCGGTGTGAATTCTGCACCCTCGATCGCCAGCACCTCGGCCGCGCGCGATAGTTTCTTGTGCAGTCGCTCCCACTCGGCAAGGTCTTTCCTTTGACCGGAAATCACCAAGTCGACAAAGTTGGCATTGCAGATCTCGATGTACTTGGAACTCTCGGCAAAATTCTTTTCCTTGTACAACTCCTCAGCCTTCTTGACCGCCGAGCGGACCGAATCGAGGTCGCTGGGATTTTGCAATTCCTGTGCCCCGAGCCTCGCTGCACTGGCGATTTGCATCCCTAGAACCGCAAGCAGCATCCACATGGCGAATCGGAATGTTTTCATCGAAAGGACCTAAACCTGTTCGGGTGGCTTCGTAAGAACGACGGCCTTATTGTCGTCGAACAGCCGCCCGGGGAAAAGAGCCCGCTGCCCGAAGAATCGCTTTTTAGACCCACCGGCCCATCGACCGTGCTAGAACTTTTGCCGGCCCGACAACGCGTCCGATAGGATCTCTTTATTGGTGAACTCCAAGACGCTCCCGCTGGTCACACCCCTTGCCAATCGTGTCAATTGCACCGGATAAGGTGACAATTGGTTCGAGATGAACATCGCCGTTCCATCCCCTTCGACATTCGGATTGGTCGCCAAGACCACCTCCCGGAAATTCCCCGTCCTGACCCGATCGACCAATGCCTCGATCGTCAATTGGTCGGGACCTATCCCATCCAAAGGTGCGATTCGCCCAAGCAACACGTGGTACATGCCTTTATAGACTCCCGTCTGCTCCAAGGCGATCAAATCCCTCGGCTGCTCGACAATGCACAGAAGCCCCCCGTCTCGCTGGGAACTCTTGCACACCCCGCATAGAGCCTCCTCGGACAAATTGAAGCAAACCGAACAGTAACGCACGTTTTCACGGACCTTGCGTATCGCATCGGCCAAAGCGAACGCCTCGGAAACGTGCACCCGCAGAATGTGATAAGCCAATCGCTCTGCCGTTTTTTTGCCGATGCCAGGCAATCTCCCCAACTGATGGACCAACTCCGTGACCGACTGCGATATCTCTGCCATGGAATCCAAAGCCCTCTGCCAGAACGACCAAACCGAACGACCAACCCGAACCACCAAGCTGCGCCAAAACCGCCTACCGGTGACTAAACCGCCCAACGGCGACTAAACTGCCTGGACTTCGGGCCCCGAGCCAGCCCTCCGAACGGGTTTCCCTTAAGAATCCATCGCCTTTGGGGTTGATAACATACCAAAGATGGATGAAATTTTCAGGGCCTTGATCCATCGATTTCCAAGCCGCCTAGGTTCCGCTATGACCGTCCTGCTTCAGATTCGCAACGCGCACAAACGCTACGGCGACCAAATCCTCCTCGATGGTGCCGAATGCACTTTAGGGGGAAACACCAAAGTCGGCTTCATCGGTCGAAACGGAGCCGGCAAATCCACCCTCCTAAAATGCATCCTAGGGGATGACGAACTCGATACCGGCGAGATCATCCGCCATCCGAAACTCAAGATCGGGTACCTCAGGCAACACGACCCGTTTCTCCCTGGCGAAACGGCCCTGGAATTCCTCATGCGAGATAGCGCACAGCCGGACTGGAAATGCGGCGAAGTTGCCGGGGAATTCGAAATCAAAGGTCGCATGCTCGAGTCCCCCATGCAAAACCTTTCGGGCGGCTGGCAAACCCGTGTCAAACTCTCGGCCCTGCTGCTCCACGAGCCAAACTTGCTGCTGCTCGATGAGCCGACGAACTTCTTGGACCTTCGCACCCAAATCCTCCTCGAATACTTTCTGAGATCCTTCCAAGAAGCCTGTTTGATCGTCTCACACGATCGCGCCTTTCTCAACGCTACGTGCGACTCGACCCTCGATTTGTCGATGGGTGAATTGACCCTCTTTCCCGGCAAAGTCGACGAATACCTCGAGTACCAACAAGGCCTCCGCGAACACGACCAACGCACCAACGCCTCGATCGCAGCGAAACGAAAACAACTCCAGGAATTCATCGACCGAAACCGCGCCCGTGCCAGCACCGCCACACGCGCAAAATCCAAAAGCAAAATGCTCGAACGGCTCGAAGTCAAAGAGAACTCCGCCAATCATGCCAATGCCACCATCCGCGCACCCCAAGTGGAGCCTCGCCAAGGCCCAGCGCTGCGCACCCGAGACCCTGCGATAGGATACCCAGATCGGACTATCTCGACCAACGTTGGACTAGAAATCGACCACGGAACTCGCGCTGCGATCGTCGGGGACAACGGCCAGGGAAAAACCACTTTACTTCGCACCCTCGTGCACTCGCTCGATCCAGTCGAAGGCGAAGTCAAATGGGGCTACGGTTGCGAACTCGGAACCTACGCCCAGCACGTCTATACCAGCCTCCCAGAAAACAAAACCGTCCTGGAGTTTCTCGAATACGAAGCGATCCCAGGTACCAAAAACCAAACCATCCTCGATACGGCCGGCTCGATGCTCTTTCGAGGCGCGGCCGTCGAGAAGAAAATCCGAGTCCTCAGCGGTGGAGAACGCGCTCGACTCTGCATGGCCGCCCTGCTCCTTGGCAAAGCCAACGTACTAATCCTCGATGAACCCGGTAACCACCTCGATGTCGAAACGGTCGAAGCCCTCGCCGATGCGCTGATCGATTACAAAGGCACAGTCGTTTTTACCTCTCACGATCGCCACTTCCTTAAACGGGTCGCAACGACCTACATCGAAGTCCGAGACGGAAAAGTGACCCAGTACCGAGGCGATTACGACGCTTATATGTACATGGTCCAAAAGGAAATCGATGACGCCGAATCCTCTAGACACCCAGGCAACCCGACGAAAAAAAACGCCCCCCCGTCGGCCAACCCAAAAAACGCTTCGAAAAACGTCCCTAGCAAATCGAGCCCTACTCTCGATGATCGATCCCTCCGAAAACAAATCGGTAACCTAGAGAAAAATATCGCCAAACTCGATCAACAAAAAAAATCGATCCACGAACAACTCATGGCATCGAGCGATCCTCAAGCCGCCATGAAACTTCACGAAGAAATGACGAAAGTCTCCGCTGAACTCGAAACGGCCGAAACCCGATGGGCCGATCTCCAAGAACAATTGGAACAATTCGAAGAATAGTGCCATGATCCAACTCGTGTCACTTACCCCCCAAGAATGCTCTATCGCCCTAGATAACCTCGAGGATTGCCGCGCATTGGGGCACCTCCTGGCCCAAGCCATCCGGAACACCGCACCCTGCACCGTCGGTCTGGTCGGAACCCTCGGCGCAGGCAAAACCCAACTGGTCAAATTCATCGCCCAAGCCCTCGGCGCAAATCCCGAGGACGTCATGAGCCCAACCTTCGTCCTGATCCACCCCCTGGGCACCAATCCCGAAATCCATCACATCGACGCCTACCGAATCCGAGATAGCGATGAATTCCTCGAACTGGGAATCGAGGAACTCTTTGAACAACCGGTCCTTACCATCATCGAATGGGCCGACCGATTCGCCGAATGCATGCCTCGGAACACCCTCTGGATCGAACTGCTTACCCAAGACCCATTGTCCGAGCAACGCACGGCCCGGATCACGAATCTAAATCGATTCCCCCTCTTGAAAATCCACCTTGCCCAATCGCTGGGGTGGGAAACCTAAACGGAGCGTTCCCAATGAGCCACTCGAACCATTCTCCCAAAGGCAAGATCCTCGTGTGCGGTTCGATCAACATGGACCTTGTCGTTCGAACTCCCACTCTGCCGACCCCCGGAGAGACCCTCATTGCGCACCGACTCGACGAAGTCTCCGGCGGTAAAGGGGCCAACCAAGCCGTCGCCGTCGCAAGACTTGGTGGTCGTGTCGGAATGCTCGCCGCCTTAGGATCCGATGGCTTTGGCGCAACACTCCGCGCAAACCTCCAACAGGAAGGTGTCGACCTCGAATGGATCGTCAATAAACCTGGTCCTAGCGGAGTGGCGATCGTCGCCGTCGACGACCAAAGCGAAAACGCGATCATGGTCATCTCAGGCGCCAATGGCCAACTATCCCCACAAGACATCCAAAATGCTCAGGCTGCGATTCAAAACGCAAGCCTAGTGATGCTCCAACTCGAAATCCCTATCCCCACGGTTCTCCATGCGATCCGGCTATGCCGCCAAGCCCATGTTCGAGTCATCCTCAATACCGCTCCGGTGCCCGATGACTTTCCCGATGAGCTCTTCGATGTGGACCTGATCTGCTCGAACCAATCCGAAACCGCAGACCTGCTGAAGATCCCCCCACCCCAGAACGTCGATGATGCCTTTCGAGCCGCCCGCTTGCTCTTGGAAAAAGGTGCCAAACAGGCCGTCATCACCCTCGGTCCTCTCGGCGCGGTCGCTGCTACCAAACTCCTGAACGCTCAAACACTGATCAAAGCCATCGACGCCCATCGGGTCGATGCGATCGATACGGTCGCCGCCGGAGACGCTTTCCTAGGCGCTCTAGCTTTCCAAATCGAACAAGGCACTGCGCTGATGGAAGCCTGCGTGTTCGCCTCGGCCGCCGCCGCTCATGCTGTGACGGTCCGTGGCGCTCAGCCCTCGTTGCCCTATTTCGATCAAGTCCACTCTCGGCTCTAAAGCGCGCTTGGTGTATCCTACAGAGGTCCATCCAAGACTGAATCCGAATACGTCACCTTGTGAGCCAACCAGCGCCAGCCGTCGGGCATTGAACTAAGCCTCGTCCACAACCCTTCATTTTCAATTGGTAACCATGTTCCTGTCGACCCTCGCACGATCCGGCTCGCTCTTGCTCTCGATTTGCATCCCGCTTGCAATGGTAGGCTGCCAGCCCAAGACTTCCAACACATCCTCCCCTCCTGCATCGCCCGATAAACCCAAAATCGCTTTGGTCATGAAGTCGCTCGCCAACGAGTTCTTTTCAACCATGGCCGAGGGAGCCAAACAGCATCAATCCCAAAACTCTCAGCAGTACGAGCTGATCGTCAACGGCATCAAGGACGAAAGGGATCTTGCCCGCCAAGCTGCCATCGTCGACGAAATGATCGCCGCCAAAGTCCAAGCGATCGTTGTCGCCCCGGCCGACTCCAAAGCGCTCGTTCCGGTTCTGCGCAGAGCTAAACTCGCCGGACTGGTCGTGGTCAATATCGATAACAAACTCGATGAGGAAATCCTCAAAGCCGAATCCTTGGCGGTCCCCTTTGTCGGTCCGAATAACCTCCTGGGCGCCAAAAGTGTCGGTCAACACCTAGCGAAATCCCTCAAACCAGGAGACCAGGTCGCAGTGCTCGAAGGCATCCGAACCAGCTTCAATGCAACCCAAAGACGCTCAGGCTTCGAACAAGCGATGAACGACGCTGGAATGCAAATCGTCGATAGCCAAAGCGCTAACTGGGAAACCAATCAAGCCAATACCATCGCCGCCTCGATGCTCAATGCCCACCCCGATCTCAAAGCTATCCTAGCCGCCAACGACTCGATGGCCCTAGGAGCCATGGCTGCAATCAAAGCCGCCAATAAAACCGATTCCGTCCAAGTCGTAGGGTTTGACAATATCTCGGCTGCCCAGGAATCGATCCGCCAAGGCAAAATGCTCGCGACGGCAGACCAGCATGGCGACCAACTCCCCGTCTT
>QWPJ01000052.1 GCA_003671195.1 Planctomycetota bacterium | reverse complement strand
CTCGAACACTCCAAAGACAAAGCCGTCAACGTCGCGAAACTCAACTCGGTCAATAACGCCAACAAAGATAACGGCAACAAGAACAACGGCAAAGCTCCACTCGAGGTCCAGGTCCGACAGAAAATCGAAGCCTACCTGCAATCCACCTTCGAGCAAATCCGTCTGCTGACTGCGACGCTCCCGGACTTTCTCGATTCGAATCCTGCTCCCGAGGACCTGGAAAATCGTCTCGTTGAACTCAGAGAACAAGCCGGCACGATCAAATCCCAAATCATGGCCATCGACGGCCTGGACCCTAGCTGGATCGATCCCTTGTCACGGAACCGAGCCTTTCTGATCGATCAGACCCTTGAGGCCTCGATCGCCTCGGCGAAACTGAACCATTCACTAAAAGCTCTTGCCCCCTCGGACATCGGGAATCTTACGAGCCTCCAAGAATCCGTTTGGAGTATCGATGCCTCTTGGAAAGCATCCCGAGAGGAACTGTCCGGAGGACGCCTCGTGGGAATCCTCAAGGAAGTTGCCAATCCCTCGCCTGAACAAGTCCGACAGAACCTCGATAACCTGCTGGCTTACCTTCAACCCCATCTGATCAGCTTCGGAGGCGGTTCGGTCGCCTTCGTGATCAAACTCCTCGTCGGGCTTACCATCCTACTCGTATCGCTCTACTTCTTTCTGTGCGATGGGCCCTCGATGGTCCGTACCCTCATGGACCTGAGCCCCCTGGACAATCGCTACGAAGAGGAACTCCTGGCGGAATTCGATCGCACATCGCGAGCCATCGTCCTTGCGACGGTCCTTTCGGCCGTCGCCCAAGGACTAACGGCCGGCATCGCTTACTATTTCCTCGGTGCCCCTTCGGTGTTTTTGCTCACAGCCCTGACGATCGTCTGCGCCCTGATCCCGTTTGTCGGTACGGCTATTGTCTGGGTACCCGTAGCCACCTACATGGCCCTCTACCAAGACAAAATGCCCAACGCAATCATTCTCGCAGTCTACGCCCTGTTGATCGTAGGAACGATCGACAACCTGATCAAAATGCTCATTCTCCACGGCCAGAGCCAGCTCCATCCCCTCCTGGCACTCCTTAGTGTCCTGGGAGGTCTCCAAGCCCTCGGTCCAATCGGGATCCTCATCGGCCCCCTAGCGGTGACCCTTCTGCAAACCACGCTGAGCATCCTGCGGCGTGAACTCTCGGACTTCAATGGCTTACCCGACCCAACCACAACAGCAGCGACCTGAAATGCGCGCATTATCGCGTGCCATCTCGGATCCAACGCCGGTTTGGAAATAAACTCCCAAACTTCGGAAACCGAAGCGATCTCCAATTACTCCTGAACGGCTGCCTGCACACCCAATTGGTGGATCGTATTGTGGATCGTTCCTTGGACCAACTGACCATCGGTACTGCGGAACGTGTACTGGATCTCCATCCCCCAACTGGGTTTTAGCTCCAGGCTTTCGATTCGCACGGTCTTGCCATCCTCGGATAGACTCACCCTCTGGACGTCGATCGTGTGCGGATCGATATGGTCCGAGCCGTATCGAGCACTTCGCTTGAGGCCCCACTGCTCCATACGTACTTTCGCTGGATCGATCGATTCCGGATCGATAGGGCTTGCGAAATCCAATTCGATACGGCCTTCAAGAGCCCGCATTTGCAAAGGCAGATAGCTGTCCTGGGAAAGCTTGCGGATTCGATACAGCCCACCCGGCGCTGTCGCATTGCCCGCCCACGAAAACATCCCGCACAAGTACAAATGGTGATCCCCGGGCGAGTATCGCCCTCGCATGACCCCGGTCGCAAAGGCCGGGATAGGCAACTCGATCATCCCTCCTTGACGCTCCCCTGGCGATCCTCCTTGCACCTGTTCATGCAACACCAAATACACCTTGCCATACCCATACGAGAGATTCAGCAAACTCCCTTGCAACTCACCCCATGTCGGACTCTCGACCCAAAGCAACTCCGCCGGCGATCGATCGAAAGCATTGGTGATCCAACACAACGGCGACTCCATCGCCTCATCGGACGTATCGGTCACGTCATGGTACCCAAACATATTGCCATAAAATTTTGGCGCTGCGCCCTCTTGGACTGTAACCCAGTTGATCCGATTCTTGGGATTCCAAAACCCTTCTTGGTCGGTGACGATGAAGGACCCGTCAGGATTCAAACAAACCCCATTGGCCGCTCGGAAACCCGTCGCCAAAATGTCGGTCTTGGAACCGTCGGGAGAGACCCTGAGCAACGTGCCATGTTGTGGCACCACGGCCTTGAGGGCATGCCGCCCAGACTTAGCATAATAAAAATTCCCCTCCGGATCCATCTGCAATCCCATCGCGAATTCATGGAAATGCTCCGTGACCTGATGGTCGTTGTTGAAACACTCGATGTAGTCGATGTGGTCGTCCGCATTGAAATCATGCAACGCAGCAAGCTGGTCGCGACAAGTCAGATACACCTGATCTTCAACGACTTTGACTCCCAACGGTTGGTACAAACCCGTGACCATCCGCTTCCATGTCCAACCCTTCGAGTCGAGCGTTTCTCGCACATGCCAAACATCGCCATCCCAAGTCGACACAGCCATCGAGCCATCGGAGAAGAAATCCAAACCCGTCAGCCTCATCTGCGCAAACCATGGATTGGATTCCGGAGAAACAATCGTGTCGACAGCAAACGCTCCCTTGGCAAAGGTCTCGATCGCTCGTGTCTCGAGCACTTGCTCCCAACGCTCAGGCTGAACACGCAGCTTTCCAAGCAGATCCAAATCAACCTCCAAATTTTCCGGTTCCTCTGACAATAACTCGCTGCACCAAACGGCAAAACGCCGCGGTTGCTCGCTCGGGGGAATCGACACGGTCAGCTTGCCATCCCTGACGTTCCAGACCAAGGTCTCTGCCTGTCCAAGCAATCCAAAGGAGCGCTCGCTGGAGGTCCATCGGGATTCTCCAGTCGGATGGCTGACCGACGCTCGAGCGACTTCCGACTCACCCAAATCGGCCACCCTCAACTCGATCCCTTGGGCATGGGGCGCAATGTTTAGCACCCTAGCAAACGCTGCTTGGCCCTTGGTCATCGGGAGCTGCTTGGGAGATTCAAGGATCTGAGCATCCGCGATACGATACGAAACGATGGTCTGAGACCCGCTCACGAACTGGCCATTGAACTTGCCCCATTCCTTGGGCAACGGCCCATAACGCCGCGAATCGCGACCCTCGACCCGAGCGTTATCCTCAAAGGATGATCCGGATGATCCGGGCGCATTGGGGTCCGCCCAACCCGGTCCGATGGCATTCCTCAATACGATATCTCCGACGATTCTCGGATGGATTCCGTGCTCGCCGTTGAATTGGATATCGCGCCAATCGATGAATACTTCATTGGGATGCTCTTCGGAGATCTGCCATCCTGCAGCCCATCGCAAGGTGTCGGTATCAAATACCATCCATTGGCTTCCTCGGGTGATCCCTCCAGGCCCCGGATCGAGTCGAACCGCGATGCCTTTGTAAGCGATATTCAACGCATCGCCGGGAACCTCATAGCAATGCGTGAGCATATTCCCATAGTCCATCGCGCTCCATGCTTCGATTTTGCTTGGCTCGGGACCCCGAGAATCCCCACGCGGCAACTTGCCTAAGTACTCTGGATCGATCGCAACGGAACTCACATTGGGATTCGACTCGAGGAACTCTTTGCGAATGTAGTGAATCACATCGTACTTCTGCGATGGGACCATCCAGGTCTGAGCGGCCATGTATCCGTATCCGTGTGTCAGAGTCCGGTACATTGAATACGGATCTGCCCCATTCTTGAATTTTCCCTCTCCGAACCTCAGGGCCGTCGGGAGCGACCCGATAAGCTCTTTGGTTCCATGGCAATTGGCGCAAACCCGCTGATAGATCTGCCCCCCACGCTCATAAGCCTCCTGATTCGAATCGCGGATCATCCCGGCATGGTCCAGACTCGATTCATACTCCGGTATCTTGACGGCCAAAAGGGACATGTCCGGCTCGAGGGTCGCGGCCCGCTTAGGGCCCCCATCGCGGATTTCGATCAAGTACTTCACAAGGTCAAGGAAGGCTTGCTCGGTCCCTAACTGCTGGGCAAGACCCGCAGGCATCAGCGATTGGGTGCTCATTGCCGAAGCCTCGACTTGGTCGGCTTGGATCTCGATCGCTTCACCGTTGGCGTTTCTCAGTCGCCATCGCTTGGGGTCTTTGTCGATCAACAGGCCAGTTGCCACCTCTCCATCCTCCAGACGCAGAGTGATCGATTCGTATCCTTTGCGAATCGACTTCGACGGCTCGAGGATCGACTCGACAAGCTGCTGGTCATTGAGTCGCTCCGCCTGGGCAATCTCGGCAGCATGACCGAGGTTTGGTCCCCATGCGGTCGCTTGAGGATCTTTAGATACATGGCATCGGACGCAAGCCATACTCGCTTGGTAGAACACATTCACTCCGCGCGATGCGTCCCCTTTCTCCTGAGCGAGCTGAGCCCACTGCGCAGCCGACTTTGCTTCAAAGAACTCGGCCGCAAGTTGTGCCTCTAGCCGGGATGCCGAAGCGCAAACCCAACCGGCTAGGATCAACCCATAAATGAGACTTGGGTATCGAGTGAGCCTTGCCCTTCCCAATCGAATTGCATCGCAAAGAACTTGCAAGTTCCAACATGTCATCGTGTCGCTCATCGTTTTGTTAGTGATCAAGCAATCCAGATTATTTGAACAGTTTGTTTTTTAAATAGGTCTCAAATCGCCCGAAGGAGCGGTCATTTTCGAGACGACCAATATCGCCAAAAAACTCAGGGGGATCGTCACGATTCCAGGTTGGCTAAAGGGGACCCAAGCATACTTGGGATCCAAACCGTACATGCTCTTATACATCTCGGGACACAACGCGATCCACAGGACCGAGCTGACCGTCCCGAGGAGCACCCCGGTAATGATCCCTTGTTTGGTCGTCCCTTTGTAAAACAACAGCATCAGCAGCGCGGGCAAATTCGCCGACGCGGCGATTGCAAAGGCCCATCCGACCAAATACGTCACGTTCATGCCTTCGAAGGCCAAGCCGGCCAAGATGGCGATGGCACCGATGGCGATCGATGCGATTTTCGCCACCCGAATCAGTTGCTGATCGCTCAGTTGCATCCCAAGCATCCCAGCGACAAAGTCGTGCGCGACGCATCCCCCGGCCGCAACAATCAATCCGCTGACCGTTCCTAAAACCGTTGTAAAAGCAATCGCCGAGACGGCAGCAAAGAGCAACTCGGAAAAGCTCTTGGCAAGCAACGGGGCGGCCATGTTGCTGTCGCTCGGGTCCATCGATCCACTGACCATCGCTCCGAAGCCAATGTACAGGGTCAACAGATAAAAAAATCCGATCGTCGCGATCCCGACAATGGTGCTCTTGCGAGCTGAGGCTTGGTCTTTGACCGTGTAGTATCGGATCAAGATGTGGGGAAGCGACGCGGTACCTCCAAAGAGTGCCAACATCAACGATATAAAATCGAGCTTGGGGAACCACTGCTGCTGACGGATCCCCTGGAACGTCGGGTGATTTCCAGGTGCCATCATCGCCGAGCCTTCGACCACCCTGGGTGCATACTCGATAACCGGCTTGCCGTCCTGGGTGCTTTTGACCGTTTGCGAAAGCTCGATCTTGGCACCTGAGAGCTCTGTCAAGAACGAGATCGGGCCTAGCGGGCCGGTCGATGTTTTTCCGCCGTTCAATTCGAGGACTCTGCCAACCGGCTGCACATTGCTCTGGTCCTGCTTGAGTCCCAAACGAACGCCGTCGATGTACTTGTTTTTTTGTTCGTCGACAGTGATCCGTTGTGGGACCGTACGAGCTTCACCATCGGATCGAGTAAGCCCCCGATTCAAAACCATGATGCTCAAGACCAGCGAGAACAGGACCAGCAACCCCCCTTTGAGGAACTGGACGTACGTGGTGCTGACCATGCCGGCCGTCACGACGATCACCACGACGATCGAGCCGACAAGCACGACCCCCTGCCAATACTGCAAACCCAACAGGGGCTTGACCAAGGCTCCAGCCCCGACCATCTGCGGGATCAGGTAAACCAAGCTGACGACCAAGGTGCTCAAGCCCGCCGCCGAGCGAATCCCCGACGACTGAAATTTGCTGGCCAAGGCATCGGCAAACGTGTACTTACCAAGCCGCTTGAGAGGTTCGGCGATCACCAACAGGGCCACCAACCAACCGGCTAGGTATCCGATCGAATAGAGAAAGCCATCGAATCCATAGAAGGCGATCATGCCGCAGATGCCCAGGAAGGACGCCGCCGAGAGGTAGTCTCCAGCAAACGCGATCCCGTTGACAAACCAAGGTATTTCGCCGCCAGCGGCAAAGTACCCCGCGCTCGATTTGGCTTTGGAACCCAAATAGAAACTCAAAGCGACGGTCCCGAGGACCATCACCAAAAAGACGATGATAGCAAGGCTGCTTGAGGTGTAGATCATGACTTTGTTCGGCTAAGGAGACCGTAGAGCATAGCGATGACCAACGATAGGAGGATCAAACCGACCCCATACGCGACCGTCAAAGGGATTCCTGCGATCTTGGTTTGAGTGATCCACTCGTAAGCGAACGTGCAGAGCCCGATGAAACTCGCATAGGCGAGCGTAAAAAACAAAAGCAAGATCACGCCGATACGCTGACGCTTGGCGATGACATGGATTTCTTCATGTTCGGTGGTGTTGGCCGGATGGTGCATGGTGCAGAGTAGTGCAGAATAGAGCAGAGTGGGTGCAGAGTGGTGCAGTTCCGAGCGACTCGGAGTTTCAGGAGGGGACCTACAAGAGGATTCACTTAGGCGGGCTCTATAGCTTACTCCAATCTACGAACCTCAACACCCATCAGGGCCTCGGCTCGACAAAGGATTGGAGTTTCTTGGAAAGTCCCGGGATGATCCGGCAAGCATTTCGGTGGTAGACCTTTTCAAGCACTTCCAAAGGCAGACCGATCCCGTAGATTCGCCAGTCTCCCTGGGGTGGCGGGGACTTTTCTGAGTAATGAAAGTACTCGTCTTGGGTCTCGAGGAATCGCCAGTAGATCCGCAGCCGCTGCTCGGGAAACGGGCCATCGGTTCCGAGCAAAATTCGGTCCTGAAACCTCTCGAAGAACCGTCGAGCTGAATAAGGCTGCCGCCCGAGTTCGTTGATGCGTGAGGAGAACTCGACATAGAGATTGGGATACGCATCGAGCCATCCGGACAACGCGACGAGATCCTCGGCATCATTGCCAAAATGCGCTGCGATGAATCGGGTCTTAGGATGCTTGGCGATGACCCGATTGCGCGCCTGGTGCAAACTCTCGCGACTCGGGAACTCAGGACCAGTAAAAGCCCATTCAGGTCGGGCTTGAAGCTCTCCGATTCGCTCATTCGTATCATCCAAAGGTCGAAAGAACGCGCTCGGATCGGCGGTATGCATCAAGACCGGAATCCCAAGCTCAGCGCAGGAATCCCAAATCGGATCCCAGCGAGGATCGTCGATCTGGATCAAGCTACCGTCTGCATTCTTCCAACGCAGCCCAAAGTCCTTGAAGAATTTCAGTCCACAAACGCGCCCCCGCTTGACCTCCGCACGCAGCGCCTCGACGGTATCGAAGACAAAGCTGGTTTGGTTGCAAGCCCAACTCGACGGGTCCTCAAGCTTGCCCTTGCCCCGGAAATCGATGTTCGCAAAAATCGCAAAGCGATCGGGATATTTGGACCACAGATAGGCCGTATGAGCCTCGAGCTGGGGTCCAAGCGTTCCATCGAGAGACACACTCACGGCGATCCGGTTGCGATCCATCATCTCGACATAGCGATCGAGCAATTCCGGATCGTGCTTCCCCTTGACGTAGAAATGGGTGTGGACATCGATCACCGGAAAGGAGGCTTGTTCGATCCGCGACTCCGGAACGATTAAGCTTGGGATCCGCTCGGCCGAGCTGCTCTGCGACCAGCAGTCACCAGGCAGCACCAAGCTTAGCAACAACGCGATGGCCGACCTTGCGATCGAATCCATTGAGCAAACCGATCGGAACATCAGCGAGCCATTTCCGCAAGAAGTGAGGATAGTCCACTGCGATAGTCCGGGTACGCAAAGCGAATCGCGTGGTCTTCGAGAAGTCGACGATTGCTTACCCGTTTGTTCCCTTGACTGCGTCGTCGAGGAACCGCTCCCTGTACCTGCGCCCCTTGAAGCTCTTGCCCCGGGACATAACTCGGCGCAGGCCAGCCCATACTCTGGGCGATAAACGCATAGTAATCGCGCCGCTGGACGCTGTGCCCATCGCTGACGCAATACAGCCGCCCCGCGCAGGGACCTTGACTGACGGCCGCGATGACCGTCGCAAGATCGTCGACATGGATCAGGTTCAAGTAACTCTCCGGATCGACGGCCATGGCCTGGCCCTCTCGCAACGGTTGGACATTGGGGATTCTCTGCGGTCCATAAATGCCCGCAGGACGCAGAACCACATGCTCGATGCTCGAACTTTCGAGCCAGCGCTCGGCTTCGAGGGCTGTGATGGAACCTGGCCGACTCGGTCCGACTGGGGACTGTTCATCGACCCAAAGGTCTTGGCTCCCAAGCGGGTCTGCAAACACTCCGGTCGTCGAAAGGTAGACCCATCGCGTCGCACGAGAACCTGGCGCTTCGGATAACCAACGATCCAGGTGGGCCAGTCCAAGCCTATGCGCTTGTGCGGGGGGTATATCTGCCATCGGTGCATGCGAGACGGCCACTAGCACCGAGGCCAGTTCCGATGGGCAGGAATGCTTGGCCTGCAAAAGCCAGGAATCATCGAGCCAATCCCAGACGATCGGTTCGATCCCAAGCTTTGCCAATTCAGCCGCTTTTTGACCCGAACGGGTGACGGCCAAGACGCGGTCGCCTGCCGAGAGCCAAAGGCTCGCGACGCGCAAGCCCACGTATCCACAGCCGACAATCAGGCGAGTTGGGCGAGATTGGCGATCCGAATGGGAATCTGGCGGGTTAGGGATTGAGGCGATCATTTATCCTTCCGAACCGTTACGAACGTACCTGCGGGGAAGTTTCTTGACATTCCGGAGTGAACTTTCTTAAGTTCTTTGGGGTAAAGGGTTTTATTTTGAGCTCTGATACCGAATAATCGGTCTTATCATACCGTGCCCCGAGGCATATCGCCTTGGGGTCAACTGCGTTTAGGGGAATTGGAATGCTTCGGCTTGCCAAACCGTTCGTTTTGCTTTGCACAGGCCTTGTCGGCTTGGGCCTTGTCGGCTTAGGCCCCCTCGGCGCGGGCTTGCAAGTCCACGCCCAAGACGTGTTGCCAGAAGCGCCCGCAAAGCCTCGGATGTCCGCTCCGGTGGACCGAACCGTCGACGGAGAAACCAAAGGTGCGACCTACGTTTCGTTAGACCCGAGTTTAAACCGACTCTTTTCGGGCGAGGACCCCAAGTCCCTGACGGACCTGAAGGCTCTTCAGACACAACAGTCCAAGGTCGCTGCGAAAATCCATCAAGTCACCGTCAATCTTCAGCATGGCAGCACGCAAGGAAGCGGTGTGCTCATCAACGAAGACGGCTACATCCTGACGGCTGCCCACGTCGCCGGTAAGCCCAAGCAAAAGATGTGGGTCGTGCTTCACGACGGCCGACGCGTCGAAGGAGTCAGCATGGGTGTCAACCGAGACACCGATGCGGGACTGGTTCGCATCCTCAAAACGCGCGACGAAAACAATCAACCCTGGCCTCATGCTGCACTCCCCGCTGTCGGCGAGCGCGTCAAGACCGGGCAATGGTGCATCGCAGGGGGACATCCAGGGGGTTGGGTCTCCGACCGACCTGCAGTGATCCGCGTCGGACGAATCCTCGCCGTGACCGACTCGACGGTCGTCTCGGACTGTTCGCTCATCGGCGGAGACAGCGGAGGACCTCTTTTCGACCTCCAAGGCAAACTCATCGGCATCCACAGCCGCATCGGAATCGACGTCGACGACAACATGCATGTTCCCATGAACGTCTATATGGAATCCTGGGATCGCTTGGCCAACAGCGAAGCTTGGGGCGTCCTGCCGGGCTTTAGGCCCATCATCGGCGTGACGGCCGATCGCCAATCGGACACCAAAAGCGAATGCATCATAGGAACCGTCGCACCCAGAGGCCCTGCAGCCAAAGCCGGAATCATCCCAGGGGATCGGATCGTTCGCTTCCACAATGCCGAAATCACCAACTTCGATCGACTCAAAGAAGAGGTCGATGCGATGGTGCCGGGCGAACGGGTCAATGTCGAAGTCTTGCGCGACGGCAAGAAAGTGAATTTGAAGTTGATTATCGGAGTTTCTGACGAGCCCTAAGGCCACCGAGAGACCGCATCATGAAGTTTGGGATCGACAAAGTATTGCTTTTGGGTTGCTTGGGACTCTGGGGCGGGATGCTCGCCGAGAGCTCTCTGCGCACCGGCGACCCTCGCTGCTTCGATGGGTCGTGCAAACCCTCTGCCCCCAAATTGCAACTCCCGGCCAGCTTCGACACCGACCCTCGGAGCCGAAGTTTCGAAGCCCTTCAAGAAGCAAACCAATCGGAATCGAACCAATCCGAGTCGAACCAATCCGAGTCGAACCGATCCGAGTCGAACCGATCCGAGTCGAACGGGCCCAACCCGGACGATTCCGATTTCCGAACCAGCGATCCGCTCGGCGCGTTGAACACCCAAAGCGATGAAGATTTCTTTCCCCGTCGTCTGATCCAACAGGATACGAGGCTTCCGGGGGGAGCCAATCGAGCTCGAGACGGCCGGTTTGCAAGTAGCCGAGCCCGCCAAAGAAGCCAGTACGCGACGCTTCGCGCCTTTCGAGAAGCGATGGGCGAGCATTGGAAATCCACCGTACAGATCTTCGGCCAAAATCAACAGATCGCACTCGGCGCGATCGCCCGTCCCGAGGGTTGGATCGTCTCGAAATCCTCGGAAATCCCAGACTCTTCGATCGAAGTCCGATTGCACGACGGCACCAAAATCCCCGGTACCGTCAAAGTCCGCAGGCCTGAACTCGACTTGGTATTGATCAAGGTAGAGCGGCAAGATTTGCCAGCGATCCAATGGAATACCGACACCAAGGTAGCCTTAGGGGGTTGGATCGCCAGCGCCGACTCAAGGTCCTTGCCCCTGGCACTGGGAGTCGTCAGCGTCGAGAAAAGGACCATCCAACAGCAACGAGCCCTCCTGGGTATCCAGTTGTCCTCCGCCCACCAAGGCCCACTGGTCGAAAACGTCGTGGTAGGCAGCGGTGCTTACCGAGCCGGGATCCTGCAAGGGGACATCATCATCAAGATCGAGGGCAAGCCCGTTGAGACCCGCCAGGAAGTCCTCAATTACCTGATGACCTTGACGGCCGGAAAACGACTTACCATCGATGTCAATCGCGATAGCAAGGCGATCTCTTTCGAAGCCCAGATGATGGACTTGACCAACATCATGCTCGATCCGACGGAACTCCAAGTCAACGGGAGCGTCTCTGCACGATCGACAGGGTTTCGCGAAGTCATCGAGCACGACAGCGTCTTGGAACCCCAGCACTGCGGCGGACCGATCGTCGATGTGGATGGTAACGCGATCGGATTGAATATTGCCCGGGCCGGGCGAGTCAGTTGCTATGCACTGATGGCCAAAACGGTTTCGAAAGCGGTCGAGGAAATGCTGCAAACTGCTTCGACTCTGCAAGAGCAAACCGTCGGCCAGCAGCAGGCACCCTCGGCAAGCGATGAAACCACAGGACTTGAGTCCTCGGAAGTCGGCAGTGGTCTGAAGATCGAAGCCCTCAAACCGCCGACATCGATATCGCCGGTTCCTTAGAGATGTTTTTATGGTCGACCCCGACGCGAATTCAAATGGCAATCCAACGGTCCGAGAGATACTCCCGCACCTGCATGAAATTGCCCCTCTGGAGCTGGCTGAAAGCTGGGACAACGTCGGACTCTTGGCAGGCGATCCAGCCATGCGAATCAAGACCCTGATGACTTGCCTGAGTTTGACGAGCTCGGTTCTCGAAGAAGCGATCCGGCGCGGCGTAAAGTTGATCGTTGTCCATCATCCGATTCCATTCAAACCCATCGATCGAATCACGACGCAGACGACGACTGGAAAAATCCTCTGGGAGGCCATCGGCCATGGGATAGCGATCTACTCGCCCCATACGGCTTGGGACAATGCTCCCCAAGGGATCAATCGCCAATTGGCCCAGATCCTTCAACTCGGTAACCTGCGTCCTTTGCAAGTCTCCTCCAAGCCCGAATTCGCTCAGTCCGAACTTGGATCGGGTATCGTCGGGGATTTTGCCTCGCCTACGAAACTCTCCGATTTGTGGGTTCGACTCGAAAGAGCCATTCCTGGGGTACGACCAAGGTGCACCGATCCGCAAGATTCCCATGTTGTTCGAGTGGGCATTGTCTGTGGTTCGGGTGCCAGTCTTATGCCGCTTGCGCTCAAGCATCAATGCGAAGCGTTCGTCACAGGGGAGGCGACGTACCATCAGTCGCTCGAGGCGCAAGCCCAAGGCGTGTCGATGTTGCTCATGGGCCATTTCGCAAGCGAGCGCTTCGCGATGCCCAAACTCGCATCGATGCTTCAAGAGCGCTTGCCCAACGTCGAGTGCTTTGCGAGCCAAACCGAGCAATCGGACTTCTAGGTCCGGCGTGGGATAGGCTTCCAGCCTGTCCGTGAGTAAACTTCCACTCGCATCGATGTTTTAAGAACGCTTGCCCAGCGTCGAGTGCTTCGCGAGCCAAACCGAGGAATCGGACTTTTACCCCCCCCTCCGTAGCCCCTAACTTACCTCTGGATTGCTGGACGCTTTTATGCCCGAAGGGCTAGCACACCCTCTGCCGGGGTCGAAGGCCCCGAAAAAACCCGGGGACCGTCCCCAGGTTTTTTCAGTTTCCTGTCGTTCGTAGGGTTCGTGCAGCGGTCCCCTGGTCACTTGATTCAAGCGTTGCACAAACACCAATCCACAATTTGAAGTCAAATAACGGGCAACCCATGGACCGCGGAACGTACCACCGAGCGCGTGGGCTGTTCGGCTTTTCAACGAAGAATCCGGGGACTGTCCCCAGGTTTTTTCAGTTTCTTGTCGTTCGTAGGGTTCGTGCAGCGGTCCCCTGGTCACTTGATTCAAGCGTTGCACAAACAACCAAGCCACGATTTGAAGTCAAAAAACGGGCGACCCATGGACCGCGGAACGTACCACCGAGCGCGTGGGCTGTTCGGCTTTGGTTATCAAGCGGTCAACCATCGATCCGGCCGCCCCAACGGGGCGCAAGGAGATAGCCCAGGGCAGCGCGAAGCGCCGCCCTGGGATTGGTGTGCCCGAAACAACCCAAGCCCTGAAAGGGCGGAACCGGCGGCGCGTAAACCCATGTGTTATGTTTCGCCCTTTCAGGGCTTGGGCGAATTGGGGCGGCGGCGCGCCCAAGTCGCCGGTGTACCCAGGGTGGCGCTGCGCTCTACCCTGGGCTATCTCATTATGCCCCGTTGGGGCGAACGATCCCGTGGAAAAAACTCGGGGACTGTCCCCGGGGTTTTTCACCACTCTGTTCCACCCTTTAGACAATTGTAGGTACCGCCAAATCGGACCGGTTGCGTTCACGCCGCAGGGCAATTATCCCAGCGATTTATAGGGTTTATTCGGCATCAGCGGGTGCCGCACCGGCCTTGGCAAGTTTTTCTTCACGCCAATCTTGGTAGGTTTTGCTGGACCCTTCCACTCGCCACGATCCTATACGACCGCTGACGTTGCCTGCGTTAACGATCACGGCTCCGGCGGTTGGGCTTGAGAAGGCGACGTT
>QWPJ01000106.1 GCA_003671195.1 Planctomycetota bacterium | reverse complement strand
GAGGCCACCATCGGTGCCAGGCACCTGTCATGGCAAGCCGGCATGCTAGCAAACCAAGAGGCCACCATCGGTGCCAGGCACCTGTCATGGCAAGCCGGCATGCTAGCAAACCAAGAGGCCACCATCGGTGCCAGGCACCTGTCATGGCAAGTCGGCATGCTAGCAAACATGGGGCAGAAGATTGACGCCAGACACCCGTCGCGGCGTGATCCGTCCGATCCGTCCTACTTGGTTTGGTCAGGTGCCAATGCCGTGGGTTTTTGGCCCGCCTGATCGGTCGGGGTCGAGTCGGCTTCCAGATCCCCGATGGCATACTGGAGTCCGTCCAGCATGTGCTTGAGAATCATCGGTTTGGAGAAGGTGTCTTCGCGGTGTCCAAAGTTGGTGTAGAAGACGCGTCCTTTGCCTGCCGATCGGAGCCAACTGACAGGGACCTCGCGGGGCCCATCGTTGATGAGCTTACTGACGGCCTCTTGGTTCATGTCGAGGCTCACGAGGATTCGAAGGTTTTTGGTCCCTACATAGGTCTCTGGATTGTATTGGTAGATTTCGTCGGTGTGCCAGAAGCCTTTACCGTCGAAGGACTTATTGAGCACGTGCTCTGGGTCATTGAGCTTGAATGCCCAAGTTCCACCGGCGTTCCAGGGGTGCCCGGCGAATTCCCCACCTACCACGGCGCGGCAATCGGGGTGTCGGCCAAAGTTATCGCTGGCCGCATGAAAACCTGCGAGCCCCTTTCCGTTCATGATGAAATCGAGAAAAGCATCCTGCTGGGCGGGGGTCTGAAACTGCATGTGGGTGGTGTTGTTCAGAAGTATCAGGTCGTATTTGGCCAGATTCTCAGGAGTAAACACATCGTAGGTATCGGCAAGATCGACGCTGAATGCCTTGGTCTTCTTGGCCATGGCCTCTACGGCATAGTTCGCGTAAGGAATCGAGCCATGGATGAATCCTTCGCATCGATAGAACAACAGGACGCGTCGTTCTTTTTTGGGAGCCGCTACGGCTTGGGCCGGGACTGCGGTCTCTATGGCAGATTTTTGCGCATCGGTTAGAGGACGGAAGCTATCGGCTTTCTTCTTTTGCCATGGGTCGGCTTCTTGGGCCGAAACGACATTGGAAACAAGGCACAATGCCAAAGCGAATGAAAACAACTTTTTCATGGGGGAGGATCTCCGATGGGGATTAAATCTAGGGTTGAAGGAGGGCGAAAAAAGAGGGATCAGGGTGTGTTGGGAACAGGCGGATTGGTCGGTTGGGTCGGCAGGAGAATTTTCTGACTCCCCTTGGGCAACCCGAGCATTGCATCGTCGGAGTCCTTGGAAAAAGGGGCTGCCAGAGGCAGACCTGCCAGGAACGCTAGAAGCAGGGTCGCGACAAAGTAAATGGCATAGTGGAGAAAGGACTGACCGACCTCGAGTTCACACGATCCGACCGATACGGCGATTCCGAGTCCGAACATGATGAGCACAAAGATGGACATTTGAAGTGTGTCGACTTGGGCTAGTACTCGGTTGCCAAAGTAAGATGCGAGCAACCAGTAGACCCCCCAGGTCAGTGCGAAGACCCCCGCGCAGAGCCCGAGTCGCACCAATCGGTCTTTTCCTATGTAGCCGCCGAGTTCATCATCCTTGAAGAACGTATAGCCGATCGAGCATAGCGGATAAGCAAGGGCAATAGCGACGAATGCGAGAGCCCAAGTCGGCGGTGTGATCCCAGACAACCGGGCCCAGAGGGCTGCGATGATCGAGACGGCCGCAACGCCGATTGCCACGACGATCTGAAAACCGTTGGGGGTGAACTCCACCCGCTTGATCGGCTTGAGAACCGGCCTGCCCCCGGCATCCTTGGGACCATAATTTTCCGGTGCGTGGATGACCACTTCCTGCGACTTGTCGGGAACGGTGATCGTCTGCTTGCACTTGGGGCAAGGCCCTTGTTTCCCGGCGTATTTGTCGCTGACGGTGAACCTTGCGAGGCAACCTGGGCAGGTGACTGGGATTGGCATATCGAAGATGGATGCTTAGAACAATGGGTCGAAACTTGGCGACGAATTATAACCGATCTTGCAATTGGCTAGTGGTCCATTATGTCCGAAATCGCTCTTGGTAAGCCTTCGTTTAACGTTGTGCTTTTCCAGCCGGAAATCCCACAGAACACAGGAAATATAGGACGTTCGTGCGTAGCGCTCGATGCGAAGCTTTGGGTCGTTCGGCCGATGGGATTTCGGCTCGACGAAAAACTCGTCCAGCGTGCAGGACTGGATTATTGGCAGTTCCTAGACATCGAGGTGGTCGATACCTGGGCCTTGATGCTCGCAAAAATGGACCTCAAACGCACTTGGTTCTTCACCAAATTCGCCCAGCAACTCCACACCCAAGTCCGCTATGCGGTCGGCGACTGGCTGGTCTTTGGAAGCGAGTCGAACGGACTTCCTCCGAGTGTCCGCACCGAGTTCGCAGAGCATTGCCTTCGACTCCCCATGACCGGACCGGTCCGGAGCCTAAACCTCTCGGTCGCCGCAGGAATCGGACTTTTCGAAGCCTACCGTCAATGCACAGCGGAATGACTGCCGGTCGAAAGCGCATGCTAAGCGAGAATATCGCGGACAACGTTCCCATGGACGTCCGTCAGGCGAAAATCTCGACCCTGGAATCGGTAGGTCAATCGAGTGTGATCGAAACCTAGCAGATGCAGGATGGTCGCATGCAGATCGTGGACATGGACGGGATTTTCGACGGCATTGAAGCCGAAGTCATCGGTCTTGCCATAGACCATACCTCGTTGGAGACCGCCGCCTGCCATCCAAATGCTGAAGGCTCGATTGTGGTGATCTCGGCCGTCGTTTCCACCTTGGACCATCGGTGTGCGACCGAACTCGCCCCCCCAGATCACCAGCGTGTCTTCGAGTAACCCGAGCCGCTCGAGATCCTGTACCAGCGCGGCGCTTGGTCGATCGGTCGCTGCTGCGTTGTTCTTGACGCCGTTGGTCAAATCCCCGTGTTGATCCCAAACCTCGTGAAAAAGCTGCACAAATCGCACGCCTCGCTCGAGCAATCGCCTTGCGAGCAGACAATTGCGAGCAAAACTAGCCTCCTTGGGATCCTTAACGCCGTAGAGCTCGAGCGTCTCTTTGCTCTCCGTGCTTAAATCCATCAACTCCGGCGCACTGGTTTGTAATTTGGAGGCGAGCTCATAGCTTTGGATGCGAGAGGCGATCTCCGGATCTCCGACCTCGTCGAGGGTCATGCGATTGAGTTTGGCGATCGCATCGATCGAATCGCGTTGGGCTTGGCCATCGACTCCCTTAGGGTTCGAGAGATACAACACGGGGTCACCGGTGCTGCGGAAAGGTGTTCCGGAAAACGTCGTAGGCAGAAAACCGCTTCCGTAGTTGCTCGCACCTCCGCTGGTACCTTTGGCGCTGGTCAAAACGACAAAGCCAGGCAGATCCTTGGACTCCGAGCCCAAGCCGTAGAGCGTCCAACTCCCTAAACTCGGACGCCCAAATTGCTGTGAGCCGCTGTTCATCATGATCTGCGCAGGTGCATGATTGACCGCATCGGTCTGCATGGTGCGAATCAATACCATCTGGTCGGTAATGCCCGCGATCTGCGGCAATACCTCGCTGAGCTCCATGCCGCACTTTCCGTGAGGTGCAAACCCGAACTTACCCCCAAGCAACGCCGAGTTCGGGTTGATAAATGCAGCCCGGTAACCTTGAAGCAACTCCGGGGGAGGTAACTGACCATTTCGCTTAGCCAACTCAGGCTTCGGATCGTAAAGTTCCAGTTGGCTCGGTGCTCCGGCCTGGAACATATAGACGACTCGCTTGATTTTCGCAGGGAAATGGGGAGCTCGAGCCGCAAGCGGCCCTGCGGGCTCTTGGGCCGACGACTCCCCGGCGAGGAGTTCCAAAGCAGCCAAACTTCCGAGTCCCACCGAGCACTCCTTGAGAAACCAGCGGCGTCGAAGCAATCGTGCTTGCGCCTCGATAAGTTCCAGAGCGAGGTTTTTCATTTTCGATTCGTTCCGTTGGATCTGATCGGATTGTTCCGTTTGAGCCGTTTTGGCAATGCAAGTGCGTGGCCCCAAGACCCGCACAACTTCGATTTTATCAACAAAGCTGCGATTCGAAATGACTTTGTCGAATTCCCCGGCGGCTTGCGGTTTTTCGGAAGCTTCTTTTTACAGCAAAATTCCTAGACCCGGAATGAAAAGAGGATCTTAGTCAGGGGTAAATTACCGATCGTTGACTAGCTCAATGCACTCGAACACCCGGAATCCCCGATGATCCATGATCGCTTCGATCTACCCCGGGGTCGCGCAGGCCCAAGAGCCCAACGACTGGTTTGAATCCAAAGTCCGTCCCATCTTGATCGAATGGGTCCAAAAAGGAGCCCCAGATCCCAGAGAAGCCCCACTCCTCGTCTGGACCACCGAATTTGGACGTACTCCATTCAACAACACCGACGATGCGAAAGGTCGCGAGCATCACCCCTGGGCCTTTAGCTCCTGGCTAGCCGGAGCAGGCGTCAAGCCTGGGATCGTCCACGGCGTCCTGCAAGCGTAAGAGACTGCAAGGCAATTAAAGTCGCTAGCGAACGGCGTTGGAGCACGAAACGACAAGACGCCGACTCGATGTTTGTTGGTGCATCGAATCGGCGCCCGTCATGGTTTCAGTTGGCTCTCTATCGAGCCTTGATTGTTCCGTAGCCAAGCGAGCTAAGCAGCCCGTCGGCGGGGTTCTTGTCGGCCGGGTTCTTGTCGACCGGGCTCTTGTCGGCGCTGGGGGTGCCGCCCATCGCTGGTGCGATCCTGCGATGGCCGTTTGCGATCGAGTTGACCATCGACGGGACCTTGGGAGTCCGGTTCGCTCAACTCCAAACGCAAGACTCTTACATTCGAAGGTGCTTCGACCCCGATACGGACCTTGTCACCGCCGATGCGAACGACGGTAAGGACGATATCGTCTCCTAGGTAAATTCTTTCGGATTCTTTTCTTGTCAAAATCAACATGATCTCAATGATTCCTTTTGTTTCCGTACATTGGTTGTCGCGTCGCGAGTCCCGGATCCTTCGCTAGGCTGCCGGAATCATGTCCTTGACACATCGCATCCCTGAGCGTTGCCCAGTCGAGTCATAGAACAAGACGCGTGCCGAAGCGAAATCGAAGACCGCCGTCAGTCGCACGCTCCGTGGACCATGCAGACAATAAAAAACACCACACGGACTTCCTTGCCTCACCAAACACTCCTCGGTCATCGGAAAGGCGTTCGGAAGCAACTGATGCATCCGGCAGAGCTCTTCCAGAACCAGATCTCGAACACTGCTCAAATTTGGCAATTTCTCATCCCTTGCTGCTGTGAATTGACGCGCCTGATTAGGCAAGCCTTACTATCGGCTTCCAGCGTCAAAAATTTAGCCAGAACGCAGATTTCCGCAGGGCAGTTTTCTTTATCTTGTCGGCAAGCTTTGCATGCTTGAACTAAGCGTTCCAGATGGAAGGATGCGAGCTTTTATGGCGCTTTCAAACCATATCCTTTTGGATTGGCTCAAGCCACTCAGTGTCACTTCAGAAGCTTCGCTTGCTTGACCAGTGCGCGGGTCCCGAGATGCAATGGACTTTTGCTGCTTAGCACCAATTTGATCTTCTTCTCTTGGGCGATCCCAACCTCCAAATCGAGCCCTTGTTCATCGGCTCCGATCTCTTTCCTCAAGGCAACTTGATCGTCGACCCACACCTCGATCTGGATCGCCGAGCGGGATTCGGACTCCCCGGAACGTTCGATACGAGCTTGCAATTTGGTCATCCCTGCGGGGGCTCGGAACTGGTATTCGCCCGGTCCAGGGAACAGAAGGTCCTCGTTGGTTCCAGACTCGCCTCGAATCCACCTGGGCTTGGTGGTCTTGGCCAAGATCGCGTCGAATTCTCCAAAGCCACCTCGACTCGTAGGACGAGCATCGAGGATGGTCAGACTCGAAAGCCAAGCGATTTTGTCCAAACCGCAATCGATCGATTGGAGCCAATCTATCGGAACTCGCAACGCGTTGGTCCATTTGCCTCCGAGTTCAAGTTCCGTCCCAACGACCTTGGCGCGATCCGCAAGGATCGAACTGCCCTCGAGCAGTTGGACCACAAAGCCGGCGGTGCTGGCCCCCTGCCCTTTGGGCTCTTGGGGCTTTCGATACCACAGAACTCCAGCGAGTCGGTCGATCGATGCGTCGACGATTTGCCCGTCGACATCGAATTGAATTTTGCCGTCTTTGATATCCTTGACCAGACCATCGACGCGGTCGAGGGCCCCCCCGGGCCGTACGACGATCAACGCATCGGATTTGAGTTCCTCGCGCTCGTAGGCTTCCCAAGCCTCCTGGGCTTTGGGGTCGAGCTTCTTAAACTTCAGGGACTTGAGCTCACCGTCGAACTCGGAGCGGACCACTCCGTCGGCCAAGCGGATCATCCAGCGTTTCTCTTTGCCTTCGATCTGCTGTAAGGATAAAACAGTGCCATCGCTCAGCCGGGCCTTCCAATTTGCCGATGCCGCATCGGCAAAGCTCGAAGGACTCTTGCCCGAGCGTTCGAGCCGCATCAGTTCAGAGGTCTTCAGAGAGTTCGGCTCGGCTGAAGTGGCCGGCGATGGAAGATAGACCAACTGGTCTTGATCGATCGACTCGAGAGATCCGTTCCAAGACTGGCCATGGATATCGGTCATTCGCAAGGCGGGCGAAGTCTGCGCGATCGCACTTGCCGAAACGACCATGGACGAGCCGAGGATAGCGACGCGCACTAGCCATGGGCGAATCGTATGGATTGAGATCTTGGGGGTGGAAAAATGCATGATTCGTTCCGTAGCCTTCAAAACAAGTCGGTAGGCAAAAATTCGGTCGGTTTATCCTACACGTTTCGACGATTCGTGCCTACGGAGTAGGCTTTGCGGCGATGTCGGCCAAACTGGGATGAGGCCCGCGCGTGGAAACGGACGATTCAACGCGAATCGTGGTAGCAAGAAGAAAAGATTAGTCCTGCAAGCCCAGGCCGTTGAAGATACGAGATCGATGTTTTTCGATCCGATCGGCCCGCGTTTTGGCCTGTTTTGCTCCGGAGAAGTGAAGCAGGTAACCCCGTTGCCGACCAGGCGTGAGGGCTTCAAAGGCGCGTTGGAAGTCCGGTTCTTTGGAGAAAGCGTCGAGCAATTCCTTGGGCCGCTCCATCGTATCGGAAGTTTGCTTAGGCGATTGGAATCCGGAGCCTTGGAGTTCGATGGCTTGGGAGATCAGTGCCACAAGGGCAGGTCGAAGTGTTTTGATTTGGGAGCACGAGGTTATCTTCACTAGGCGAGCGGCTTGGGAATTCGGTCCAGGCTTTTCGAGGATCCCCTGAGGGTCATTCAATCCGGCCCCTTGGAAGAAGCTCAGCGAGCAGAAATCTTTCAAGGCGGCGACGACAGCGATGTTTTTGCCTTCGAGGCAATAGCAAGGAACGCCCCACTTGATTTCTTCGACCAAGCCCGAATCGAGCATCAGTTGACGGAGTTGATCAAGTTCCTTGCGCCAGGTGTGGACTTTGCATTCCGGGGTGCCACCGAGCCGGCAGCGTCCGCACCCTTGGTTGAGATAATCGTCGACCGACAGTGGCTTGATCTTCATGGAGTTACCTGAAGTACGGCTCGGATGGGATTTCGATGTTATAATCACGGTTTTAACGATTTCAACCGGAGTGTTGCTAACGAGTCAATTCGCTTAGATCAACGACTGTATTTGATATTCGAGCCGATACGGTAGGGGAAAAAGCTTAGGTTTTTTGCGCAATTTTCCATGGCAGATCCGACCGAATTTTGAGACGATTACCATTCGATTGCTTAACGGATGTTCGGAGGGCGAAGTTCGGTGGGCGATGTTCGGAGGGCAACCGAACGCTTCGCAAATTCCGAGTCTCCCAAAAGGGTTTCTCATTTTCCTTTCCATAAAAGGTTTGTTCGTATGGCCAACAAAAAACGAGTGGCGATGATCGGTTTGGGCTTCGGGGCAGAGTTTATCCCCATCTACCAACGCCACCCCAACGCCGAAGTCGTCGCCGTATGCCGCCGGAATGAAAAGGAACTTCACGAAGTCGCCGACAAGTTCGGGATCGCGAACCGATTCACTTCCTACGAACAGGTCCTCGAAGACCCCACCGTCGACTTTGTCCACATCAACTCGCCCATCCCCGACCACGCTTGGATGAGTCTCCAAGCCCTCCGCGCCGGTAAGCATGTCATGTGCACCGTCCCGATGGCGACGACGATCGAGGAGTGCGACCAAATCTGCGAGGCCGTTGCAGAAACCGGTCTGAAATACATGATGGCCGAAACGGTCGTCTACAGCCGTGAATTCTTGTTCCTCAAAGAACTCTACCTCAAAGGGGAACTCGGAAAAATCCAATATATGGCCGCTTCACACCCCCAAGACATGGCCGGTTGGCCAGAGTACTGGGAGCGGATGATCCCGATGCACTATGCGACCCACGTGGTCTCGCCGGTTCTAGGACTCGTCGACGGCCGCGCCGAATACGTCTCTTGCTTCGGCTCGGGCGCTATCGCCCCGGAACTGGCAAAGAAGTCCGGGAACTCCTACGCGGTCGAATCCTGCCATATCAAAATCAAAGACAGCGATGTCTCTGCTCATATTTGGCGATTCCTTTTCGATACGGCCCGCCAGTACCGCGAGAGCTTCGACGTCTACGGCACAAAAAAGAGTTTCGAATGGTCGCTGGTCGAAGGCAAACCGCACGTTTTGCACACGGCCAAAAAACCCGAACACGAAATCCCCTCGGAAGTCGAAATCCCTGATTACGCGCACCTCCTACCCGAACCCATCCGACCCTTCACCCAGTCGATCCAGGATGCCGACCACCTGTCGTTCATCCAAGGTGGCGGGCACGGTGGTTCGCACCCCCATTTGGTCAACGAATTCGTGAGCGCCTTGGTCGAAAATCGGGACCCATGGCCCAACGCGGTGACCTCGGCCAACTGGACCTGCGTCGGCCTGTGCGCCCACCAAAGCACCCAGCAGGGTGGCAAAATCGTCCAACTCCCAGAGTTTACCCTCAGATAGTTTTTCGGGTAACTCCCTGCGATGATACCATTTTGTGGATGCTCCCTTGGAGCATCCAGCATCCCTCCTGAGCTTAGCTATCCTCCCTGATCCTTCTATAGGTACGACGATGTTCAAGTCGAATTGGTTTTTTGCTCGGTTCTCCCAACGTTCGCAACGGTCGAAATGGTCGGCAACGATCGCCTCTGCGGCGTGGATCTTAACTGCCCTGCTTGGTCTCGGCGTGGAAAACAATGGGATTGCACAAGACTCTGCGGCAACAAAATCGCCAATCAAAGTGCTGTTCCTCGGTGACCAAGGTCACCATCGACCAGCCGATCTGTACCGCGTTCTTGGACCTGCGATGCAATCCTACGGGATTGAGGTGACTTACAGCGAAGATGTCGCGACTTCTCTATCGGCCAAACGGCTCGGGGAATTCGACACGCTTTTGATCTATGCGAACATCGATCAACTCGGGGCCGAACAAGAGCAGGCGATGCTCGATTACGTCGCCTCAGGACACGGATTCGTGCCGCTTCACTGCGCGTCGTTTTGCTTCCGCAACTCGAAGGCTTATGTCGAACTCGTCGGCGCTCAATTCAAAGAGCACGGCGGGGAGCGATTCGTGACCCATATCCTCGAACCACAGCACCCGATCATGCAAGGTTTCAGCGGCTTTGAAAGCTGGGACGAAACCTATGTTCACCAGATGCACAACACCAAGGACCGAACGGTCTTGGAAGAACGTCGTCAAGGAAAGCTCGCTGCCGACACCAAAGCAGAGCCTTGGACCTGGGTCCGCACGCATGGAAAGGGACGAGTCTTCTACACGGCTTGGGGCCATAATATCGACACTTGGAGCAATCCAGGTTTCCAGAACCTCGTCGCGCGAGGGATCACTTGGGCGGCCCAAAAGGACCCTTCGAAACTCCCTGCATTTCAAGACTCCCGACGCTTCAATGTCCCGAAGATGACTGCGGCTCGTAAAGACGTCGCACCCTTTAGCTTCACCGAAGTGGGCAAGGAGATTCCCAACTATCAACCAGGTGCTCGCAACGGACAAGCCGAACCGATGAGCCGCATGCAAATGCCTTTGACGGCCGTCGAATCCCAAAAGCACTACGTCACCCCAGAAGGTTTTGAAACCAAACTTTGGGCGAGCGAAAAAGACTCCCTCGAGGGAGAAGCCGATCTGAGCATCGCCGGTCTAGGAGGAAAACCTATCGCGATGAACTGGGATAGCAAAGGCCGTCTTTGGGTCTGCGAAACCGTCGATTATCCCAACGAACTCCAACCGCTCGGGGCAGGTCGCGACCGCATTCGCATCTGCGAAGATACCGACGGGGACGGCAAGGCCGATAAGTTCACCGTCTTTGCCCAGCGCATGAGCATTCCCACAGCGATCGCACCGGTCCGAGGCGGGGCCTTGATCCAAGACGGAACCAAGACCCTCTTTTTGAAGGACATCGACGGGGATGATGTCGCCGATTTCAAGCAGGAACTTATCACCGGCTGGGGGATGGGAGACACTCACGGGGGCGTTAGCAATTTCCAACTGGGACTCGACAACTGGGTCTGGGGAATGCAAGGCTACAACGATTCGCGACCCGTGATCAACGGCGAGCGACAGCAAGGATTCCGCCAAGGCTTTTGGCGATTCGCAATCGATGCGGCTCCGTCGAACCCCAACGCTCCGGTCTACAAACTCGGGGAAGACGGAGAAGTATCCAAAGAACCCACGGACGCCTTTGACAAGCATTCTTTGAAGGTCACCAAGCTTGAATTTGTCCGCTCGACGAACAACAACACGTGGGGAATTGGGATCAGCGAAGATGGCCTGATCTTTGGTTCGACCGCCAACGGAAACCCAAGTATCTTTATGCCGATCCCCAATCGGTACTACGAGAAGGTTTCTGGATGGTCCCCTCAGGTACTGAGCAATATCGCTGACGGCTACAAGTTCACTGCAGCGACCGAAAACGTCCGACAAGTCGATTGGCACGGAGGGTACACCGCCGCCGCTGGCCACGCGTTGTACACCGCCAGAAACTATCCCAAAGAATGGTGGAACCGATTGGCCTTCGTATGCGAACCGACCGGACATATCGTCGGCGCATTTGTACTCAACAAAGAGGGAGCAGGGTACCGATCGACCAATCCATTCAACTTGGTCGCGAGCGATGACGAATGGAGTTCACCGATCATGGCCGAGGTCGGACCCGACGGAAACGTTTGGTACCTGGATTGGTACAATTTCATTGTGCAGCACAACCCGACCCCGCAAGGCTTCCAGACCGGTAAGGGGAACGCTTATGAAACCAAACTTCGCGACAAACGATTTGGTCGGGTCTATCGCGTGGTATATCGCGGCGAGCAGGGTATCTCGTCCGAGGAACTCAAGACCTACGACAGTCTCGTTCGAAACGGGCTATCCGATCAAAACGAGTTGCAATGGGTCGCGGCCCTCAAGCATCCGAATATGTTTTGGCGAAAATCCGCTCAGTGGCTTCTGACGGAGAAAACCAGCCTAGAAGCCAACACGCTCAATGCACTCGCAGCGTTGGCAATCGATCCGAAAGTCGACGAAATCGGACTCAATCCTGCCGCAATCCATGCGATATGGGTTCTCAGCGCCCATGGCAAATGGAACGGTGGTCCTTTGCTTGATGCAATAAAGCATCCGAGCGATGCGGTGGTTCGCAACGCCATTCAGGCCGCCGAACCCAATGCCGAGACCCTTCAAGCGATTCTCGATAGTCGCGCGTTGGACTCGAAGGATCCTCAATTGAAATTGGCGGCATTGCTAAAATTGGCGGATTGCCCAAGCCAAGCCGTATCGACCGGAAGTAAATCCGTAGGCGAAAGGCTCGCACCAGGAGCACTCGATACGAATGCAGCCGGCCCAGAAGATCGTTGGTTGATGGACGCTTGGACCAGTGCGGCCAGTGCCCATGCGGGGCAAGTCCTGCCCCGACTGATCCGGGATTCGCAAGTTTCCCCTTCGCCGGATCGACTCCAGCGAATCGCGATCGTCGCCGAGCATGCCGCTCGCAACAAGATCAGCGCTGAGACCTTCGCATCGTTGATTGTCCAGAAAGGGAATCCACAAATCACCGGAGCGGTGATCCAAGGGCTAGCCAAGGGTTGGCCCAAAGACTACCGATTGACCCTGCCAGAATCCGCAACACAAGGCCTAGTCGAGTACTGGCTCTCGGGCGATCTACCTTTGGATTCCAAAGGGCAAGTCATCCAATTGGCCGAAGTCTTGGGCGTCGCCAAGATCGACCAAGCCATCGCTTCGCTACGCAATGAATTGGTCGGAATTCTCAACAATGACACTCTTGCAATGGATCGACGTTTGCTTGCGGCCAAGCAGATGGTCACCCTCGAGGTCGGGAGTTCCAAGGTCGTCGATTCCCTTTTGGATAGGATCACACCGCAATCGGCACCGGAATTCTCCGCAGGGATCGTCAGCGCCTTGGGCGGTTCGAAAGCGCCAGGTCTGACCAAGTCACTGATCGAAAAGGCCAAGATGTTGCCGCCGGAGTTCTTGCGAGGAAGTTTGCGAGTGATGCTTGCACGTCCCGAGTCCACTCAGGATCTGATCGGGGCAATTCAAGCCGGGGATCTGAGCATCAACGATTTGCAACTCGACCAGCGTCAGTTGCTCCGTGACCATCCCGATGCGAAGATCCGCGAGAAAGCCATCGCGATGATGAAAAGCAGCGGCGGTGTTCTCAACGCCGATCGACAACGCGTTGTGGAAGCTTGGCAAGACGCCGCTCACACCAAGGGTGACGGGGGCAATGGCAAGTTGGTCTATCAGAAGCATTGCGCTTTGTGCCACAAGCACGGCGATTTGGGGAACCAAATCGGGCCGGAATTGACTGGTATGGCTGTCCATCCAAAGCACGAACTACTGATCCATATCCTCGATCCGAATCGAAGCGTCGAAGGAAACTTCAGAACCTACAACGTTCAGACCACCGATGGGACCGTTGTGACCGGAATGATGGCCAGCGAAAGCAAAACGTCGATCGAATTGATCAATGTGCAAGGAAAGCGAGAGGTTGTACTGCGCGAGGATATCGAGCGTCTGAGCGGATCCCAAAAATCCCTGATGCCCGAAGGATTCGAAAGTCAGATGAACCGCGATGAGATGAAGGATCTCTTGGAGTTCCTGACCACCAAGGGCAAGTATGTGCCACTATCGATCGCTACGGTCGCAAGCTCGGTGACCGATCGTGGGATGTTCTTCGATCCTGACGGGCAAATCGAGCGATTGGTCTTCCCGGATTGGAAACCAAAGATGTTCAAAGGTGTCCCGTTTGTACTGGTCGATCCTCAAGACGGAAAGACTCCCAATGCCGTGATGCTTTTTGGTCCCAACGGGACCATGGCACCCAAGATGCCCAAGAGTGTCGATGTGGTTTGCAATGCGCCGGCTGTCGCCATCCACTTCCTTAGCGGAGTTGGGGGATGGTCATTCCCTGCAACGCGAGAGGGTAGTGTAAGTATGATCGTGAGGATCACTTATGAGGACGGAGCAACCGAGGATCATGAGTTGATCAATGGTGAGCATTTTGCGGACTACATCCGACGGGTGGATGTTCCGAAAAGTGAGTTTGCGTTCGACCTTGCTGGTCGTCAGATCCGTTACTTGAGCGTCGAGCCGAAAGAGCGTAAGCCGTTGCAGAAGATCAGTTTGATCAAGGGTCGTGACGCATCGGCTCCGGTAGTCATGGCGATCACGCTTCAGACGGAGTAACCTCTCGGCTAACGCCT
>QWPJ01000053.1 GCA_003671195.1 Planctomycetota bacterium | reverse complement strand
GACATAGTTGCACGAAAAAATGGCAGGACAATAGGATGTCTTGCGCTGGCGCAAATATCGTGCCAAAGTGAAGAAATTTCGCAAAGCAAATTCTGTGCCGAACACTATTGGCTGGAAGCCTATCCCACGGGTGCTGTGAGGATGAATTCCAGCTCGGACATCATACGACGTCTTGCGCGTCTTTGAGTTCGATGTTGCTGCTTTCGGGACGTACAAAGCGGGTGTATTCCCTGCTCGCATCGATGCACCCGCCGTCGGCGTAGATGCCAGGTCCATCTTGGATCTTGCGCATAGCGTTCAAGACCCTCGTATGCTCTATGGGATCTTGCTCGGTTTTACGCATGTGCTCCTGGACACGCTTCTCGTCCATCCGCCAAATACCCTCGGGGTCTTGATAAGCCCCATGGCGCCAGTGATAGATCTCCAGGCACTTGCGATCGAGCGTAAAGCTCTTGTCCCGTTTCCAGAAATCAGAAAACACCCCGCGTCCCATATAGAAGAGCCAGGAACCTTCGAACCCCAGCGCCTCGGCTGACGCGGGATCTGGATTCTTGAACCACACGCGATCGCCAGGCACGTAGTAGGACTCGGGCAAAGGCTGCTGCCTTGATCCGTACTCGATCATGAACACATCATGGAACTCGCGGGATCGAATCGCGCGCCGTTGGGCTTGGGCCTCGAGCTTACGGTACAAGCTCGGATGGACTCTCAAAGCTTCTTCGGCGACACCTAGTGCGACGACATACTCGGTGGCGCGATAGCAGGAGAACGAGTAGACGGTCCCATGTTGGCCCGGTTGAGTGGCCAGTCGCAACGCCTCGATCAGGGACTTGCCCGAATTGACAATGAATCCCCTTTCTTCATCGTAAGTCCAATACTCTTCGGGCCGTTCGGCGCCGTAGGCATCGAAGGCCAGAAATGTCTTGCTTGCTGCCCTTGCGATATTGGTGCGGATTTTGGTCGAGGACTCCCACTCTAGAAGGCTTGGATAAACAAAACACTTCGGAGAGGCCAGCATTGCAAGAAGGGTTTCTTGTTCGAGCAATTCCTCGGCGGGTTTGCCGAAGTGTTGCTCGAGCTGATCGGCAAGCATGAGCGTGTTGTATTGAGGGGTCCAACGCGCGAAGGCTTCGGGGGTTAGCCGCAAGCGCACACCGGAGCTAGCTTCGTGGTGGCTCGGTTCGATTTCGATCCAAGTTCGGATCGAATCGAGAGCGAGCCACCCGGTGGCCGAGTCCAATGCCCTAGGGTCTTCGATAAAAACGCCTTCGGGTGTCGGAAGAGAGTCGACAGAGAAAGTGCTCATCAGAATCAGGAATCGGCTTCCGTCTCCTCTTCGACTTCCTCCGCAGCACCTGGACCTTCTGGCCCGGCGTAACCGCCCGCTGCGACGATGCCTTGGCGTATCTCCTTGGCGACTTCTTTGTTCTCCATCAAGTAGTTACGTGCCTTTTCCTTGCCTTGGCCGATGTAGGCATCGCCGTACTTGTACCAAGCCCCACTCTTGGTGAGGATCTTGTGGGCGATGCCCAGGTCGATCAAGTCCCCTTCGTAGCTGATGCCGTTGGTGTGCATCATGTCGAACTCGGCGACTCGGAACGGTGGCGCAATTTTGTTCTTGACGATCTTGGTTTTGACCCGTTGACCGACGACCTCTTCCCCATCCTTGAGCTGCCCGATCCGGCGGACATCGACACGTACCGAAGCGTAGAACTTCAAAGCCCGACCGCCAGGGGTCGTTTCAGGACTGCCGTAGCTCATCCCCCCAATCTTCTCACGGATCTGGTTGATGAAGATCACAGAGGTCTTGCTTCGGGCGATCGCTCCAGTGAGCTTGCGCATCGATTGACTCATCAATCGAGCTTGAAGCCCGACGTGCGCATCGCCGATCTCTCCCTCGAGTTCCTGGCGCGGCACAAGCGCCGCGACCGAGTCGATCACGACCACATCGACCGCGTTGCTCTTGACAAGCATCTCAGTGATTTGCATCGCCTCTTCACCACTGCTCGGTTGGCTCACGAGCAACGTATGAAGCTCCACACCGAGCTTCTTGCCCCAGCTAGGGTCAAACGCATGCTCCGCATCGATGATCGCCGCGATACCGCCCGCCTTTTGTGCCTCGGCGCACACGTGCAGGGCAATGGTGGTCTTACCGCTAGACTCCGGGCCAAAGATCTCGATGATCCGCCCGCGTGGCAAGCCGATCCCACCGAGGGCCAAGTCCATCGAAAGCGAGCCCGTACTGATCCCTTGGATCTTCAACTGCGTCTCGCCCCCTAAAGGCATGATCGATCCCTCGCCAAATTGCTTTTCAATCTGCTGCAATGTGGACTTCAGGTTCGGTTCCTTTTTCAGGATGCTCTCCAAGCCAGTTACCGGCTCGACAGGTGCTTTGTCTTTCTTTTTAATCCCAGAACCTTTTCCTGATGATGCAGCCACGGCAAGTCTCCTTTTCTTTCCAGCGGGCCTCCGCCCGCTTCTTCCTTCGTATCCAAAACTGTTTGTCCATGCTAACGCTTTGAGGCGACGTCAACAACTACCTTAAACATCGTCTAAGGTTGTGACACCTTTGGTCACAGCCAAATTCCATTTGGGAAAAAACGCCAAAATTATTTCGACTCCAGGCGCAAAAAAACCTGGAAGCTTGAGCAGCTCCCAGGTCTTTGTTGGTTTTAGCTAGCTTTGGTTTAGAGGTATTTGGCCAAGCGCGCACACAGGTCGGCGGTTCGGCAGCTATATCCCCATTCGTTGTCGTACCACGATACGACCTTGACCATCTTGCCCTTGTCGCCAAGGACTTGGGTGAAGTCGGCCGCGAAAATGCTGCTGTGCGGATCGTCGATGATGTCGCTCGATACGATCGGGTCCTCGGTGTAGCACAAGATCCCCTTCAAAGCACCCTCGGCTGCCGCTTTAACCGCTGCATTGATCTCCGCGACGGTCGTCTCAACCTTCAGATTGACGGTCAAGTCGACGACCGAACCGGTCGCAACTGGTACCCGCATGGCGATCCCCGTCAACTTGCCCTTGAGCTCCGGAATGACCAAACCGACGGCCGAAGCTGCCCCGGTGGACGTCGGGATGATGTTCAAGGCCGCTGCGCGGGCTCGGTAAGGATCCGAGTGCGGAAGATCCTGAACCTTCTGGTCGTTGGTATAAGCATGGACGGTGGTCATCAGTCCACTCTCGATCCCGAAGCTCTCATGGAGAACCTTGGCCACCGGTGCCAAGCAGTTGGTGGTGCACGATGCGTTCGAGACGCAGAGCATGTCCTTGGTGAGCTTGTGGTCGTTGACCCCGAGCACGCAAGTCAAATCCGCTCCATCTTTGGCAGGAGCACTCAAGACGACCCGCTTGCAACCTGCAGCAAGGTGGGAGTCATAACCGGGCTTACCATCTTTGGCTCGGCCGGTAAAAAACCCGGTGCTCTCGATCACAATGTCGACCTTGTTCTCGCCCCAAGGTAGCTTCGATGGATCCTTCTCGGCCAAAGCCAAGATCTTCTTGCCGTTGACGATCAAGTGCTTATCGTCGTACTCGACCTTGCCATCGTATCGGCCGTGAACACTGTCGTATTTGAGCAGCGTAGCGAGCATTTGGTTGTCGGTCAGGTCGTTGATCGCGACGACTTCGAACTCGCTTGAACGGGCCATCAAGTTCCGAAATGTCAAACGACCGATCCGCCCAAAGCCATTGATCGCGATTCGAGTTACCACTGAGTGATTCTCCGACAAAAAAGAGGATGAAAGTTCTTAACAAGATGAATATAGCGACGCGCAAAGAGCGATTCAATCACAACTCGATTCGCTTGGCTCTGCAGGACTCCTTGCCCATCATCGATGCGAATCGAATATCGGTGCGAATCGAAGTGAACCAGGGTCGGCCGGCTCGCACTCTCCAGGCTGCCTCGAAAGGGCCTTTTGGGCACAATCGCATCCTACCTGCCGCAAAACGGCTTTATGGGTCGATAAAGTCGCTTAAGAAGCCACCCTCTCGATGAACCTCCGGCTCGTGCGAAGCTCTCACTTTAAAGTTAGTGGGCTTACCGCTGGCCATGGCGCAAATCCAAGACGCGTTTGGATTTGCCCTCCATCCTAGGTAAACTCCCCTCCTCGAGCCGCCTGACCTCGACTCGCAACTGCAAGCGACTCAAAAGATCCTTCGATAACTGCTCCTGGACGTCCTCTCGGGCCTCGATCTGCAAATGCAACTCGTCGAGCGCTCCGGGTTTGCTTAAGACCAATCGGTACTCACCAATGCTCGGATACTCCCGGACGATCGCATCGATGCTCGAAGGAAAAATGTTCACGCCCCTTACGACGATCATCCCATCGAGCCTCCCCAAAATGCCTTGCTCAAGCCTCACGAAAGAGGTTCCCCAGGCGGCCTGTTGGGCCGTCGATGTCGGGTAACTCGGCCGGACCAAGTCGCCAGTCCGGTATCGCAAAACCGGCGCGCCGAGGCGTCCGAGACTCGTCAGTACCAGCTCCCGAACCTCGGACTTGCCCAGATCCGATGGGGTTATCGCCTCTGAGGATACCGGTAGGTACTCGGCGATGAAGTCCGTTTCGATCACGTGCAAGGCTTGGCCGTCTCGGCTGCCAAAACCCCAAGGACCGATTTCCGTAGCCCCCGCATGGTCCATGACCTGGGCCCCATAAAGTTCCTCGATCGCCTGGCGAACGCTCGGTACGCTCCCGCCGGGCTCACCAGCGACAAACACGCATCGGATCGAGGATCGCGCAAGCCCCTTGCCGATCGATTCGGCCAGTTGCCCCAAATGGATCGCATAGCTCGGGGTACTGAACAAGACACTCGGCTCAGAACTGTGGATCAAATCGATCCGGGCCTCGCTGGACATCCCACCCGATGGGATGACCATGCAGCGGCGTTGCAAACAAGCATCGTGGGCGCTCCAAAAACCGATGAAGGGGCCAAACGAAAAGGCCATCAGCACCCGATCGTGCTCGGTAATCGCACAAGCATCCAAAACATACTGCCAAACGTCGATCCACCATTGCCAATCCGACTCGGTATCGAGGATCACCATCGGTCGGCCTCGCGTCCCGCTGGTCCGATGGTAGCGACGGTACTCCTGAGCAGCATAACTGTGATGCTTGGCTACCCCGGAAACCTGATCGCTGATCCACTCGGATTTGCTTGTCAGCGGGAGTTGGGCGAATTGATCGAGCGAACTGAGTTCGAGCCGATCGGTTTGATACCGTTGGCGGTAAAACGCGTTCTCGGGCAGGACCTTAGCCAACAAGGCATTGAGCCGTTGGAGTTGCCAAGCCTCCAAAGCATCGCGGCTCGCTAACTGCCAACGCTTCCGGTTTTCTCGCTCTGCAATAAAATTCGCTTGGGTGGAACTCATAAGTCCTTATTGCCGACGGATCCGCTTCGAAAACTCCGGATCGTCCGCGTAAGCCTGAGCCAAGGGGTTGATCTGCGCCTGGCTCCGAGCATACTCGAAGGTGCCTTGGATTTCGAGTAGCCCAAGTTCATAAGCCAGTCGATCCGAATGCCCCGGCAACAACACCCTCCAATCGACCGGAACTCGGCCCGGTCGAAGTTGATTGACATGGTCGACCAAATTGGTCGTGCAGTTGTTCGTCAGCGAGTCGTAGTACTCGGGATCCTTATGAAGTTTGTTGACCCTCGCGAGCATGTCGACCAAAAGATCTTGGACCTGCTGAGGATCCGCCCTGCCCGGATACAAGTAAACCTCGACGTCGCGTACGAGGGTGCGCAAAAGGATCATATCCCGCTCGTCGGCGACAATGTACGTCAGAGGAAATCGCCGCCCGGCGCCGGCAACGGCCGAATAGTCCTGGTCATGCTCCAGACGAGCTTCTACCGACACCACAAAATGCCGACCATCAGCGAGCCCGAAACTGAGCATCGTATGGGCGAGCAAGGCCGTCTCTTTGAATGGAACAATGATGAAATCAACCGTCTTTACGTCCGAAAGAGCAAAGCGCAAATCGTAATGACGCACATCGTAGTCCGACTCGCTGCGGTATCGGCAGTTCCGCACGTTGCGTATCGTGATCGTCTCGTCGTCGAACTCCACATACGGAAGGATCATCAGATCAGCGCGCCAAGGTCGACGGTTGACTCGCTCGAGCAGCGGTTCGGTCCCACCACTCTTGAGGAATCCAACCAACGAGTTTTCACTCAAACCCTTGGCAAGCCGAGTCGAGCACCCCAGGAGGCAAAGATGCAAGAGGCCCAAAACCAGCAGTTGAGCCAGCCTTGCAAACCTGCGACTAACGCGATGGGCTTTGACCGGAGAAGTCATAGCTGGTGCTCCGCCCTACGCTTCCGGGACGATAAGTAGGATTCGAGGTCGTTCCGTTCCCAGATGGAGCATTCGAGGATCCACCCAAGGGGACCGATGACGGAGCATAGCCCTGGGGAAGCTGACCCTGGGGAAGCTGACCCTGTGGAAGCTGACCTGCTGGAAGCTGACCTGCTGGAAGCTGACCTGCTGGAAGCTGACCTGCTGGGGTATAAGTCGATGGTGGCGCGTAGGCTTGCGTGTTGGCTTGCGGCAATGGTCCAGGTGGCAACGTGCCAGGTGGCAACGTGCTAGTTGGCAACGTGCCAGAGGACGATCGCATCCCCTGCGGGGGCAAATTACCCTGCGGGGGCATCATACCCTGCGGGGGCATCATACCTTGCGGGGGAAGCATACCTTGCGGTGGAAGCATACCCTGTTGTGGAGTCATAGCCTGCGGTGGCATCATCCCCTGCGGTGGCATCATCCCTTGCGGTGGCATCATCCCTTGCGGGGGCATCATTCCTTGTGGGGGAAGTGAGCCCTGCGGGGGAAGCATGCCCTGCGGAGCAAGCGAGCCGGCCGAAGAATAATTCGATGGCGCGCTGGCCGCCGCCGGAGGGAGCGATGGTGTACCGACCGGTAGGTTGCTAGGTCCACCATAGGCCGCTGGCAGATTGGGAATCCCCGTTCCTATCGGAGCCGCACTTGCGGTGTATACGCCGTTGGCAGGAGGTGTTGAACCGTAAGGGTTCGATGCATTGGGGTTCGGGGCATTCGGGTTCGGGGCATTCGGGTTCGGGGCATTAGGGGGCAGGGCCGATAGGGCGGTCGCTGGCATCCCAGTCGTCGAACGGTTCGGTGGAATATTAAAATTCCCAGGAGTAAAGCCGTTGTTGCTCGCCGCCGCACCAGGAATAGGCAAGCCATTGGCACTGCCTGCCATCGCGTTGCCGGGCATCGCGTTGCCGGGCATCGGGCTGCCGGGGGGGCGAGTTGCCATCGACTGGTTGGGAATGGGGCTTGGCGTGTTTCGCGAAGCCGGACTCGCAGGCCCGCTCGACGCTGCACTGCCCGACGCTGCACCGCTGGAACTCGAGGAGTCTTGGACCAGCGTCGTTGCGCTTGAGCCGGGTAAGTTCGTCGGGGGTTTGGTCCCTAGAAGCTTATCCTGCGAGGGTTTCTTGGACCAAGGAAACATATCGGCGCCTGGCATTTTCCAAGCTTTGCAGCCGGTTTGTGAACCGGCAAGCACCGCGAGCAACAGACCAGAGCGGACCCAAATTGGAAAACGACTGTGCATGGCGAAACTATCCTCGCAAAGCGAACCGTGAACCGAAATCCTCCCGAGCGTTTCCCCGAGAAGTTCCCCTATGACTCGAGTCGCCGACGCTTGCTACAATCGTCGGTACCCGCCAGATCCATTTAGGATGCTTTCGGGGGTAGTAACAAATCCGAGGTTGGCAAGTCAACGTCGGTTCGGGCAAGTCTTATGCATCTAAAAAACGATCCGCGATCCACTCCATGAAATCCGAACATGAAATCGATATTCGGGTCCAATACCACGAGGTCGATGGCCAAAGCCGCGTCCACAACGCTCAGTACCTAAACTACTTTGAACGAGGCCGCGTCGAGATGCTTCGAGCCTCAGGGCTCTCCTATCTGGAGTTCGAGCAAAGCGGCATTCTCCTGGTGGTCCGAAGCATGGAGGTCCAGTTCCTCATGCCGGCTCTCTTCGACGACCTCTTGGTACTCAACACCCGCATCGAATACTGCCACGGAGCCCGTATCGAGCACCATTATCGCTTGGTCCGAAAACAACCCGATGGAATCGGGGAAGACTTGATCGTCACGGCCAGAAGTCAAATCGCAAGCATCGATCGGACAGGCAAAGTGCAACGGCTACCGCCGATCCTCCAACTGAATATCCGCCCCACGCGAAACCTTTAAGTCTCCGCTGTATGCCAATAAAAAAACCCTCGGTGAGCACACCGAGGGTTTTTTAGTTGGATTGAAATCCGTGCCTGCGACTCTAAAGTCGACTACACGAGTTCCTTCTTCGCGCCGATCAGAGTTCTTAGTCTCTCTGCCAGTAAACGGGCATCGAAGGGCTTCTTGAACGTTTCATTGATGCTGGAACGATCAAAGCTCATCGTGTTTCCGTCGTCGGGAAGCAGAGCGATCAGAACGATTTCGGAGAAGTCGGCATTCTTGCGCAAGTTCTGGCAGATTTGCAACGCTTCAAGCTTGCCGACCGAGAAGTCGACAATCATGCAATCTGGGTGAAAACTCTCTGCTTGAATCCCTGCCTCGAAACCGCTCGCGGCGACCTGAACTTTAAAGCTTTTTTCCAGAGGAAGTTCTCGCTTCAAATTCTCGATCAAAACCTGATCTTGTGCAACGATCAGGACTTTCGCCATGGCCTCATCTTCCAAATCTCCAAGAGGCATTCCATGCTCCTTGAGAAATTTGATCAGATACTCGCGGGGTATGCGACGGTCTTGTGAACCGGGGATGCGGTACCCCTTGAGTCGGCCGGAGTCGAACCACTTGCTGACGGTTCTCGGGGCCACCTTGCAGATCTTCGCGACCTGGCCTGTGGTGAACACCTTCATATTCTTGGTCTCCGTTACCTTCCAATTATGAAATCGAGTCAGAGCCGTTACCTGTCAAGTAACAGCCCAGGACAGTGGTTGCCCTTGTCGAATTTACCTCTTGCAAGGCTCAAACAACTGGGTCAGGGCATTTACGTTGTTGGACGCTCGGTAGCCGTCCTGCATTCCGATCCATCGGCCTGCAAGCGACTCAAAGTTTTTCCTGTTCCTGCTCCTTCGACCCCACAACGCTCCGGTGTCGCTCGAACATCGCACCCCTACGACGCACTGCTCGATCCGGTATTCATCGCTGGGCCAAATGCGGCCGAGAAATCCAAACACTCGAATTGGAACCAGATATGCCTGCGATGCGGTCGTACGGAAAACCGATCTCAGACACGACGCTCAGTGCCTATGCGACACCAAACGCTTAAGATTCCCCCCTTGCTTTGTCTCCCCCGGCTCGACCGAACTGGACTTGACTCCTTCAAGCCGTCCAGCGCAGTACAGGCCGTCCAGGAGCTACTTTCGTTTCAAACCGGGTGATTACTTTAGAAAGAATCTTCGCTTGACTCAGTAACCACGGAATTTCAAGCAGAGCATTCAGGCTACGGGAACCTTTTCGATTTTTAACGAGGATCGATTAGGAATCTGTGAAGTTCCCGCTTTTGGTGGGCCGAAATCCTCGCCCCGGCCGAAACCATTGCTCCCCAACAATCTCTCTAAAACGATGCTCAACAATCGTTCCACCTCAAACCGCAACCAAAATCGGTTGTCCACATGTTATCGTGGCTAAAAACACTCGCTCGTACTCGTACTCGTACTCGTACTCAATGAAATGGTACTCGTACTCGAAAGACGCCTCCGAGACCCCTCCGGTAAATGTCCCGGCTGCCAATGATCTCAGGTGCTTCGAAAATGGTGTTCGATCCTAGTCGATGCAACCAATCGAGTAAGAGTAAGAGTACCGTCCGCCGCGGCGGACTGAGTACGAAAAAAGCAGGGAACCAGCGATTGCTCAATGAAATCCCCAAACAGCCCAACAACAGCCTCAAGACCGGTCGTAACCGACACCAAAGAGCCATTGGGGACAATGGCTCTACACTGGGCTCTACACTGGCCGCAGGAGATCCTCAGGTATCGATCCCCGAATCAGGCTTGGCAGGCTTGGTCTGCTTCTCCTCGGTCTCTTTCTTCTCCCGCCAAGGCTTCTTGGCCTCATAGCCCTTGAGCTCCTCTTTGAGCTGCTCAAGCTGCTCGTTCTCTTCCTGTCCACCCAATTCGACCGCCTTGGTCGACCATTCGACCGCTTTGTCGAATTGACCTAGCTCAGCATAAGCCGCCGCAAGGGTACTCAAAATGTGCGACTTCTTGTACTCGGTCAACTCGCATGCCCTCAGGCCAGCTTCCAATGCCCGGTCCCCATTTCGGACCGAATCCTCTGGACTCGTCGCAAGCACCCAGGACAAATTGTTCAAAACCCCAGACAAATCCTCTTCGTCCTCCGGAATATTCTTGATGGCCTCCTCGTAATCGCCAATCGCATCGGCGTGTCGCCCCAAAGCCAACAGCACATCCCCCCGAAGCCTTAAAGCTTGCCAGTCGGTGGGCTCGGCCTGAATCAATCGCTCCGCAATCCGCATCGCTTTGCGAGGACGATCATCCATTTGGTACATGGAAGCTAGCTGCATGAGCAACATTCGGTTCTCGGGATTGAGCTGAACCAGACGCTCCAACTCTCCGATCGCATCGGACATCCGCTTTTCTTGGATGGCAATGTCCATCCTCAGAAACGCTAGATCAGGGATTTCAGGACGCTTTTCCTCTAAAAATCCGATGTCCTTTTTGGCTTGCTCGTAATCCTTGAGTGCCAAGCTGATTCGGGCCCGGTTCAAATAAGCATCGAGGTTTTCCTCATCGAGTTCAATCGCCTTGTCGGAGTCTTTCTTGGCCGATTCAAGCCATGTTTTTCGATCTTCTGGACCGGAATTCCCTTGGCTGGCTTTGGCAAGCAAGACGTTCGCTCGCAACGCGTAGAGCAGACTCGATTCGGGCTGCTTTTGGATTCTCTCGCTCAAGAGCGCTTCGGCTTGGTCCATCTTTTCGCTCTGAGCGAACATCATGACCAAACGGCGAAGCGCATACTCGTTCGTCGGATCGGCTTCCAAGAACTTTCGAATCGTCGCTTCGGCTTCCTCAAGCCGTCCGACCGAGGCCAGGGATTCGACGGTCAGTTGGATCGCTTTTTCATTTTCCGGGTCGGCTTCGATCGCCTTGAGCAGATCGTCGATTCGATCATCGACATCCTGCCGAGAAACCGATCGCATGATGATGACTTCGGAAAGTTTCTTTTTGACTTCCGGATCGCGTTCTCCCGCATCGACCATGGCCTGGAGCTTGACGCGAGCCAAATCGAGCGCTTCGCCCCCCTTGTTGATTTCCTGCCGAAGCAAGTGGATCCGGGCCTTGAGCACGTAAGCGTCGACAAGCTCAGGGTCCGACTCGATGGCAGCTTGCAAGTCCTGCATGGCCTCGTTGGTGACCTTGGTCACGCGTGCGGCCGGCAAACGCGCTGCGGCAAGCTCCTCGAGGGTGCTCTGAGCTCGCTGGAAATTCGCCGCGCCGAGCATCTTTTTCGCATCGGCCGCATCGAGTTCATCAAGCCCCAATTCCAGCGCTTTTTTGCAAAGCTCGATGACTTTTCCAAGCGACTCTTTGGAGGCCTCGGTCACCCGCAGCCGGCTAGCCTCCTCGAACGCCTCGGATCCCTTGTAGTCGTCGATCGCCGCTGACGCCTGGGGCTTGTCCTGCCCCCGAGCCAAACTGGCTCCGAAAAACGGGACTCCAAGCAACGCCACACCCAGTGGACCAGCGGCCAGAATTCGACCGAAACCTTTTAGGACAACCACAATATACCTCTTAAGCGGAGAATGGACGCAATAACCCTTGGGTTTCCGAACGACCTCGAGGGTCGCTCCATTGACAAAAAGGAGCGATCCTTTTGTATTGTAGCCTGTGGCCTACTGGCGGTGGTAGCCCGCAATCACGCCCACGGCCGCCGGTCCGCATCCAACCGGCAAGTAACCCCACGGAAAACCAATCCGATGAACTCGCAAAACTCCGATTCCTTTCAAAGGTTCCACCTGGACCCCTCCGACGATGGTTCGGTCCTGGAAAGAGCCCTGAAAAAAAGGCTCAGCGATTGGAGCTGGGGCCAAGTGCGTGAGTCGATTCGACGCCGTAAAGTCCAAGTCAACGGCAACCTCTGCTTGGACCCGGTCCGCAAAGTAACCTCCAAAGATGTCATCAAACTCTGGAAAGAGTCGCTCCCCAAACCCATCGAAGCGACCGATATCCGAATCGCCTACGTCGATGAGTTTCTCGTCGTCGTCGAAAAACCCGCCGGCATCACCAGCGTCCGACACTTCGAAGAACGAAACCTCTCGGAGAAACGTCGACAACTCCAGCCAACCCTCGAAGAACTCGTCCCGCTGGCGCTCATGCACCACTTCCAGGACAAGTCGCACTGGAATAAACCCCAAACCAACGACGACGAAAACTCAGGTCCCAAACGGACCAAACGCATCCCAGGAACCCCACGCGAATTCAAAGACATCAAATCCGAGGATCGCCGTAACCTTGAACACCGACTCAAACGCTACAACGTCATCGCCGTTCACCGCCTAGACCGCGATACGAGCGGCTTGATGCTCTTTGCTCGCACGCCAAGCATCGCTCAAGGCTTCATCGAAGCCTTCAAACACCACAAAGTCATTCGCAAATACCACGCGGTCGTCCACGGCCATCCCCAACAACAAACCTTCAACACCACTCTCATCCGCGACCGCGGCGATGGTCACCGAGGCACCAAACCCCCCGAAATCCAAACCCCTGACCCCACCGAACAACAAGCCATCACCCACATCCGGCCCCTCGAAACCATCGGTCCCTACAGCTTGATCGAATGCCAACTCGAAACAGGACGAACCCACCAAATCCGTATCCACCTGGCCGAAGCCGGCCACCTGCTCTGCGGCGATGCGATCTACTCGAAAAAAGCCGACGGCACGATAGTCCAAGACAACAGCGGGGCGCCCCGCCAAGCACTCCACTCGGCTACCCTTGCCTTCGCTCACCCGATCTCCAACGAAAAACTCGAATTCAAAATGTCCTGGCCCTCCGACTTGCACCGATGGCTCTCGAAACTCCGACTCAATGCACCGCGCTAAGCGCCCGAACATCGCGCTAAGCGACCGAACATCGCGCTGAGCGCCCGAAAATCGTGCTGAGCGCCCGCTCGATTCCAACTACCAATCCAACCAACCAACAAAGCCAATCTCGATGCCACATCTTTTCGACCCCTTTGCCCTCAAAGACGTCACCCTGAGAAACCGAATCGCGGTCTCTCCCATGTGCCAATACATGTCCGACCAAGGTGCAGCGAACTCATGGCACCAAATCCACTACGGTAGCTTGGCCCGCGGTGGTGCAGGGCTGGTCGTCGTCGAAGCCACTGCCGTCGCCCCCGAAGGCCGTATCTCCTGGGCCGATGCAGGCTTGTGGAATGACCAACAAGCCGCAGCCCTCGAACCGATCGTCCAAGAAATCAAACGCTGGGGAGCCGTTCCCGGCATCCAACTTGCCCACGCAGGACGAAAAGCCTCCGCAAATCGCCCCTGGGAAGGGGACGACCATATCCCCGAGGGCCAACCCAACTCCTGGACTCCAATCGCACCCTCGGCGATCCCCTACGGAGCCAACCTATCGCGGGTCCCTCAAGCCATGTCCATCGAGGACATCGCAAGGGTCCAAGCCGATATGGCCAGCGCCGTCCAACGCGCCAAAGACATCGGCTTCGAATGGCTCCAACTCCACTTCGCTCACGGCTACCTCGCCCAAAACTTTTGGTCACCGAAATCCAACCAACGCCAAGACCTCTACGGCGGCAATGCCCAAAACCGAGGACGCTACCTGCTCGAAACCCTCGCCGCTGCTCGCAAGGTCTGGCCAGAGAACAAACCCCTCACCGCCCGAATGGGGGTGATCGATTT